>JBKJLX010000187.1:0-5972 GCA_046596645.1 Polyangiaceae bacterium | reverse complement strand
TCCATGAGGAGGACCGCGAACCTCGCGTCGGGTCGCCGGCGGCTCCGCGCGAGCGCGCGGGTCAGGTGGATCATGAAGAGCGATCGATTGGCGAGGCTGGTGAGGCCGTCGTGGAAGGCCTTCTCGTAGAGGCGCGCCTCGGCGGCCTTGCGCACCTCGACCTCGCGCGCGAGGGCGACGTTGGCCGCAGCGAGCTCCGCGGTGCGCGCCGCGACCCGCCCCTCGAGCTCGGCGTGCGCCAGCTCCAGCGCGACCTGGTGCTGGCGGAGGCGGACGAACACCGTGACCTTCGACCGCAGCGCGTCGGGGTCGATGGGCTTGAGGATGTAGTCCACCGCCCCGGTGGCGTAGCTGCGGAGCACGTGGTGGCTCTCCGTGAAGCCGCTGATGAAGATGACGGGCGTGTGCCGTGCTTCCGCGCGCTCCTTAAGGATCACCGTGGTCTCGAACCCGTCGAGGCCGGGCATGCGGATGTCCATCAGGATCACCGCGAACCGCTCCTTCGACGCGGCCGACAGCGCCTCGCGACCGGACGTCGCTCGCACCAGGCGCTGACCGAGCGGCGCCAGGATGGCCTCGAGGGCCAGGAGGTTCGCCGGGTGGTCGTCCACCAGGAGGACGCTCACCTTCGGCAGCGCGTGCATCGGCGCGCTGGTCGGCGAGCCCGCAGAGGGCGGGGCGTCGGTCGCGGTCACTCGGCGGCGGCCGCCCCCGGCACGGCGGCGGTGCGCCCGGCGCGCAGGCGGTCGGTGCGGGCGTCGATCTCCCACGCCATCTTGGTCGCGGTGGCCATGATGGGTACCTGCGAGTTCACCCCGATGCTGGTCGGCAGCACCGACCCGTCGACGACGAACAGCCCCGGCAGCTCCCAGCACTCGCCGCGCGCGTCCACGATGCCGCCCCGCGCGTCGCGCGATGCGCGCGCGCTGCCGAGGGGGTGGAAGGCCATGCACTCGATGCGTCGGGCGTCGATGTCCGCCCGCTCCATCGCCCGCACGCCGTCCATGTCGCGCAGCGGCTCCATGCCGAAGATGGAGGTGTAGACCTCGCGCGCGCCGGCGGCGATCGCGATCTCGGCGAGGATCGCCGTGCAGCGCTTGAGGCGGACGAGATCGCGGGGCGCCATGCGATAGGAGAGGATGCCCTCGCGCCCTGGGCCGCGCCGCACCGCGCCGCCGCCCTCGTCGTGGATCATCCCCCCGAAGACGCCGCAGTACGGCAGATCGCGGATGCGCTGGCGGAGCGCCGGCCCGACGCCGGGCAGGCCGGCGGCGAGGAAGTTGGTCGTGGTGTAGACGCCGACCAGCTTGATGCCGTCCTCGTGGAACTGGTCGGAGTACACGCTCTGCAGCGCGCCGTTCCAGCCGTCGAGGCGCTGATCGAACTTGGCGACGCAGCGCACCGCCGGGTGCAGGGTGATGTTCCGCCCGAGCGCCTCGCTCTTGCCGGCGACGCCGGCGGCGGCCAGGAGCAGCGGCGTGTGCAGGGTGCCGCACGCGATGATCACGACCGGTGCCCGCACCTCGAAGCGGTGACCGGCGCCACCGCCCGGGGCGCCGAGGAGCTTTCCCTCGACGCCGGCGGCGCGGCCGTTCTGGCGGAGGACGCCGGTCACCAGCGCGTCGGCGATGACGCGGGCGCCGTGGCCGGTCGCGCTGGGGAGGTACGCGACGTCCACCGACTGCTTGGCGCCGGCGGGGCAGGTGAAGTTGCACCGCGCGTTGCCCTCACACTTGTCACCGGTGTTGCGGCGGGTGGGCTTCATCGAGATGCCGAGCTTCGTCGCGCCCTCGATGAACTTGGTGGTGGAGGGCGATCGCGACGAGGCCGGCACCTCGGAGACGGCGCAGCGGCGCTCGACGTCCTCGTACGCCGCCTCGTAGGCCCGCTCCGACAGCTCGGGCAAGCCGAGTTCCTTCTCCCAGGTGTGGTGCACCTCGCCCGGGATGCGGAAGCACACGCCGCCGGTCAGCAGCGACGAGCCGCCGACGGCGCGCCCGGAGACGATCGAGATCATCGGCGTCTGCCCCAGGCCGAGGGCCATCGACATGCCGGCCTCGCGGAAGAGGCGCCGCACGGCGTCGCTGGGGAGGAACGTCTTGTAGTCCTCGGGGCGCACGTAGGGCCCTTCCTCCAGCACCACCACCTTGCGACCGGCCTCGGCGAGAAGTGTCGCCGCGACCGCGCCGCCGGCGCCCGAGCCGACGACGACCACGTCGGCCTCGATGCTGAACCCGCGGGGGAGGTGGCGGCCCTCGACGATGGCGTCGCCGCTGGCGATGTCGCCCGAGACGCGGCTCACGACGACGCTCCGTTCCTGGTCGAGGCCTCGCCAGCGACCACCTCGAGCCTGCGGCGGTGCGCCAGGGTCGGGCGATCGAAGCCGGTCTCCACGAGGCCGTCGCCCTCCTCGAAGATCGGGACGCACAGCGGGACCTTGAAGGCGACCGCGAGCATCGCGAACAGACCGGAGCGGTGCCCCTCCAGCGCCTCCAGGTAGTGGACGCGATCGGCGAGGGACAGCCTCGTGCAGCGCGTCGGCTTCTTCACGATGGCGAGCGGGAGCGCCTCCATCGCCAGCGAGAGCACCACGAAGCCCTTCGACAGCTCGGGGCTGGCGTGGCCGAGCCAGCGATCGAGCGTGGCGACGCAGTGGTCGAGGGTGGCGTCGCTGGGAGGCACCAGGCCGCCGTGGCCGTCGTCGTCGGCGAGCAGCGCCTCCGCGACGGCGCGGGCGATGGGGCGGCAGAACGCCGGCAGGCCGCTACGCCCCCAGTCGCTTCCGTGGGGGGCGTAGGTGCCGGGACGTTCGAGGCGAGGCATGGAGGCCAGTAGCCTAGCAGCGGCCTGGAGCTCTGCCGCGCCTCACCAGTAAAGGAAGGATGCCAGCTGCGCCTCCATCGAGCGAGGCTGCGCCGACGCCTCGATCCCGAGCGCGACGTCCTCCGCCAGGCCGCTGCGCAGGCTGCCCCGCACGTCGTAGGTGGTGCCGCCGTCCTGGCCGGGCAGCCAGGAGTAGACCCCCGTCAGATAGAGGACGGCATCGCCGGGGAGCCGCGCGCGCACGCCGGCGAAGGGGCCGAGGCCGGCCCGCACCACGCTGCCGTCGATGCCGTCGAGGCGGTCGGCAAAGGCGACGTGCCCGTTCGCCATGAGGAACATGGCGTAGCGCAGGTCGTCGGTGGCGAGCGCGGCGCCGACGGCGGTCTCCATCCCGTGGCCGAAGCAGTCGAGGCACCCGTCGTCGTGGAGGCGCATCCCGAAGAAGCGGAGGCGCCAGGACAGGCGATCCTCCCAGCGCCCCAGCGGGTTGATGGTCATCAGATCGGCGAAGGTCATGGTGTCGACGGTGAGCTCGCCGCGGTCGAGATCCATCCGCAGGCGCCCGTCGAGGAGCTGCAGGCTGGTGAGCTCGGGCTCGCCGTCCGGCGGGTCGGCGAAGTCGTGCAGCACCAGGCGGGCGCCCAGCGTCGCAAAGACGTTGCCGTACTGGGTGCTGCCACCCACGCCGAAGAGGAAGCGCGTCGCGCCGTGGCCGAGGTGCGGCGCCTTGTCGTAGGGCCGGGGCGATTCCGCCACCATGCCGCCGCGCGCCTCCGCCGCCTCGCCGCTGCGCTGCGCGACCGCGTCGCGGCGGCGCGCCAGCGCGCGGCGCGTCGCCAGCCCCGCCGGGTCCTGACCCTGGGTCATGGCGCGGGCGCTGCGGGCGTCGAGGACGCGCACCGCGGCGTCGAGCAGCTCCGCCTGCTGGGAGGGCGTCAGGTAGCCGGGGAGGGGCGCGTCGGGCCTCCGGAGGAGCGAGTCGACCAGGTGCGCGTCCTCGTCTCGCACCGGCCGCAGCGCCGCGCGCAGGGTGCTCTTCACCGAGGGCCGGTAGACGATGCGCTCGACCAGCCCCGGCTGGGACATGACCGCCTCCACCGCGTCGAGGGGCAGCGAGGCCCCGCCAAAGCTGGTGAGATCGAGGCGCGGCGCCGCGGCGTCGATCGCGGCGATCATGCGGTAGGAGCAGTTCTCGGTGACGTAGAGGTAGTCGATGCGGTGGTTCTCCAGCTCCCACAGGTGCCAGACGAACATCCGCACCTCGTCGGGCGACAAGGTGAGCTGGTACTCCCACACGTCGCGCGAGTCGCTGGTCGCGTACTCCCGCAGCATGGTGTCGTAGGAGCTGAAGCGGAAGCGACCGGCGAAGAAGCCGCCGAAGCCCTTCACCGAGTAGACGAGGGGGTTTCGGGTGTCGGTGGCGGCGGTGAAGTCGACGCCGACGTCGACCACGTCGGTGTTGGCCGCGGAGGGGTTCGCGCGGCGGCGGAGGCGCAGGAAGATGTGTCCGAAGGCCGAGGTGGGGTCGTCGAGGAAGTTGGAGGCGTAGACGACGTCGATCGCCTCTCCGCCGTGGTCGGCGATGAATCGATCGAGCTTTGCGCAGGGGACCTCGGGGAACGGCGCCGTCGCTGCCAGCTGGCGGGCCAGCCAGGCGCGCCGCGCGGGAAAGCGGCAAGCGACGTGGTCGTCCTCGTGACCGGGTCGCATGGGCGCGAACAGGCCGACCAGCGTCGCCTCCAGCTCGTCCTGGGGCGAGGCGTCGTCTCCCTCCGCCGCCAGGAAGAAGCGCTGGTCGTCGACCTGGCTCTCGTCGCCGCCTCCGTGGACGAGGAGTCGACGCCACGCGGGGGCGTCTCCCAGTCGGAGCTGGCGCGCCCGCGCGACGACCGCGCCCGACGCCGCCTCGGCCTCGCGGGCCGACGCCGCGGCGGCGCCGGAGGCGGTGGTCGCGAGCGAGAGGACGAGCGCAGCGGAGCCGCGGAGGAGTCGCACAGGGGGGGAGGATGGTCGACGACGCGCCGGTCGGCCACGACGGCGCTCGACGGGCCGCACGCGGGGCCCGTACCCTTCCGCTCCCCCAGCGGAGAAGAGGATGCCCGAGACCGCCCAGAAGCCCGAGCCTCTCACCCATCGCGGCACGGACAAGTCGGACGAGCGCCTCGGCCAGGAGGCCACGGCGCATCTCTCCAAGGCGCCGGCGCTGCAGCTGATCGCGGAGCTCCTGACCCGCCTGCGCGAGATGCAGCTGCCGTGGTGGACGCCGGAGCACCTGCGCAAGGCCTACGGGGCCGTCGACCGCATGAGCTGGCTGACCGATCGCGCCGACGTCCGCCAGCGCATCACCAGCGAGCTCACCGGCCTGGCCCCCAAGGCGGCGCGCAAGAAGGCGCCCGAGTTCCAGGCCGCGCTGATCGACAGCGTGATCGACGACGGGGACATCTCGCCGGCGGAGTTCGAGGCCGCCTTCGACCCGGTGGACCTGGCGGTCTACGGGCCGGCCGGCGATCTGTGGCGGCTCTTTCGGCGGCGCATGCCGTGGGAGGACGACGCTACGGTCCACCAGGACCTCATCGGCTGGCTGATCGGCGCGCTCCTGGCGGACAAGAGCTCGATCGACGGTTCGCCGCGCACCCCCATCCTGACGCCGTGGCACGTGCGGACCGCGATCGACGGGCGAGTCTGGCACTCCCGCATCCCGCTCGACGTACGCGTCGAGATCGACGAGGCGCGCCTCCGCCGTGAGCGCGAGCGCCCGGGTGAGCCGTTCCACGCGGCGCATGATCTCGCGCACGCGCCGCCGGCGCTGATCGCCGCCAGCATCCCGCTGAAGGACCTGGTGCCGGTGCTCGACGTCGCCGGCCGCGCCATGGGCTTCGAGGCGGAGGGGCCCGACACCGTGGGCCGGGGCGGCCGCGAGAGCATGCCACCCGGCTCCTTCGCGGGCTCGGCGCGACCGCCGGTCGGCCCGGTGGCGGACGAGGAGACGGCGGAGCCTCCAGGCGGCCCCAGCGCCGTCGCTCCACCCCCCGTCGTCGTCGCCGCCCCCCCGCCGGTCGTCGCCGCGCCGAGCGCTGCGCCGCCGCCGCGAAGCTTCCCGCCGCCACCGCTGAGCGTCGCGCCGCCGCCTCCGCAGAGCGTCGCGCCGC
>JBKJLX010000867.1:0-10040 GCA_046596645.1 Polyangiaceae bacterium | reverse complement strand
ATGTGCCGCGCCACGAGTGAGGAGCTGGGCATCGCGAAACCTCCACCTCCTCCTCGACGACCGCCCCCTGCAGTTGCGCGCGATCCCCGCCGGCACCGTTCGCCGCGACGGCCGCGCCGTCACTTCCGGACGGCGCCGCCCGCCGCCGCGCCGCGCCGCGCCGCCCAGCCGCCGCGCCAGCCGCCGTGCCGCGCCCGGACGCCGCCGCCCCGCCGCCCCGCCCGCCCCCGCCTGTCCCCGCGCCGCCCCAGCGTGTACGACCGACACCGAGCCCGAGCCCTTCGCGCGACCCACGCCGATGCAAGAGCCCAGACGCCCCACCGACGCAGACACCTCCGCGGAGCCGGCGCCCCCTCCCGGCGGGCTCCACATCGGTGCCCACATCTGGGTCCGCCGCATCGCCCGCGTCGTCCTCACGGTGGCCATGGTCGCGGTCGGGGTGAAGCACTTCGCCGACCCCGAGCCGTTCGTGCGCATCGTGCCGCGAGCGCTCCCGGCGCCGCTCCTCCTGGTGTGGATCAGCGGCGTCGCCGAGATCGCTCTGGGCCTCCTGGTGCTGGTCCCGCATCCGCTCGCGAGGCGCCGCGCCCGCTGGGGGCTGATCGCGCTCTACGTCGCGGTGTTCCCCGCCAACATCAACATGGCGGTGAACGGCATCCAGCTCGACCCGTCCGACCCCATTCCGGCCTGGGCCGCCTGGGCGCGGCTGCCCTTCCAGGTCCTCTTCATCGCGTGGGCGTGGTGGGTCACGTCGCCGGCGCCACCACCAGCTCCAGGTGCGCGTGGATCTCGATCGCGTCGCCCACCGGGAACGCCGCCAGCGGCGCCTTGACCGGCGGTGTGCGAAGCGCGGTCCCACCGTCTGCCCGGCGGCCGTCAGCGCCAGGGTGCCCTCGCGCAGCTTGGCGATGCCGAGGTCGAGCAGCAGGCCTTGGCGAAAGGTGATGCAGTGGCTCTCGCGTCCGACGATCCGCTCGTGGCCCTCGAGACGCGGATCGCCGGGCTCGCCGGGGCAGGGCACGCGAATCCGTGGGGCGCGGCCGGCTCGATAGCTCGTGACGCACCCCCGCTGGCGGCTGCCGCGCGCTCCACGCTCGGGTGGATCAGGCAGGGCACCGATGCCGTCCTGCTCGCGCCACTCTCCTGTGGCGCGGAGTCCGGGGTCGTCGGTGTCGTCTCCTCGGGCAACTACAAGGACGAAGCGTCGCTCGTCGCCGCCGCGATCGTGATCGACGCGTTCCACGTCGAGCTCGGAGCGCCTCTGCTCGCCGAATGCGACGTCGGACCCGCGCTCCGCCGCGCGCTGCTGCGCGCGCACGATGGCATCGTCTCCATCTCGCCGACGCGCGTGGCGCCGGGGAGATTCGGCACGGTGGTCGGCCAGCGGAAGGACCTGCGTGGCATCGGAGCCTCGGCCGCCGTCGTCGTCGCGCTCCCGGGCGCGGCGTGGCTCACGTCGGTGGGAGAGTGCTCGTCGTGGCTCGTGCGCGACGGTGCCGCGCGCCGGCTCAACCTCATCGATACCCTGGCGAACGCGAAGGACTACCGCGCGCGCGTCGCGAAGGTTCCGACCAGCGGCTTCGAGGACGCCGGATCGGTCGTCACGCGCGTGCTCGGCATGAACGAGGACGTCGATCCCGAGATCCACATCACCCGCCTCGAGCTCCGGCCAGGCGACCGCGTCGTCGTCGGCAACGAGTGGTACACGGAGCAGCTCGCCGCTGCTCGCCGCGCGCCGGGCCCGCCCGCCGACCTGTGCGACGAGCTGATCGCCGCGGCGGACGCCGCCGATCGCTGTCCGCCCGGTGGCGTGCTCGTCATCGCGCGCTGACGCCGGCGACTCGCCGACGCGGCTACCGTTTGAAGGGGTATCGTCGGCGCGCAGCGGGAAGGCGAAATGGGGCAGCATGCAGGCGGCGCGGCCGGCGTCGTCGATCTTCGCGCAGACGAGATCCTGTCGGCGAGCGTGGAGTCATCGGCCCGGCGCTCCGGCGCGAGTGCCGCTCGCGCGGGATGCTCCCGGGTCGCCGAGCTTCGCCACAATTCGCGCCTCCGTCTCCTCGAGCTTCCGTTCCAGCGTCGGGATGCGATCGACTGTTCTCCACGAACGCAGGTCGCGGAGACTCGCGCGGATGAAGGCGATCGCGTCTTCGGCGGGGACGATGCGGTAGTCGCCGATCTCCTCGCCCGTCGGGTAGCGGGTCTTCGCGTCGTCGAGCGAGATGTTGCGCGTGACGACGACCCGCACGTCGGTGCGGTCGCCGTACTCGGAGCAGCACCACGCCCCGAAAGGGTAGTGGTCCTCGCCGAGCAGCACCGCCGCGAGCGCCTGCGGGCCGAAGTGGCCGTAGTCGAGCAGCAACGTCTTGCCCGGCAGGTCGGGCGGACCAGGCGGAAACGCCTTCCGGGTGCCGTTGGAGTTGCGCGGGCTCGCAGCGCGGCGCGCCTCGTCCGCAGCACGCCGTTCCGCGTCGCGGTCCGCGCCCGCGACCTCGGTGGTGTCGATGCGCCCCCCGGCTGGTGAAGGAGCGGACGAGAGGATCGGCGCCGGACCGCGCGTCGGCTCCTGCGGTGGCTCGCGCGACGTCGTGCACGCCGAGAGAAGCAGCATGAAACCGCGCGCGAAGCCGAGACGTCCCTTGCGCACGGGACGTGGGTAACCCGTCGCCGGGCCGCGGGCAAAGGCGACCCGTGTGGTCTCGGCGGAGGCGCGCGACGAGACCCGCGCTTCGAGGTCCATCACGACGCCGACGATCTTCGCGCGTTCTTCGACGCTTACCGGCCGACGTCACCTCCGAGCCCTGGGTTGCACCGCTGCGCGCGCAGCCGGCCATGGGCTTCGTCGACCTCGCGCTACCGCTGGGTCACGTCGCCGGAGCGTCCAGCAGCTCCAAGTGCGCCCGGATCTCGATCGCGTCGTCCACCCGGAACGCTCCCAGCGGCGCCTTGACCGGCGGGATGCGCAGCGCCTCCAGCGAGACGCGCGTCACGCCGGTCGCGATGGTGCGATTGCCGCGCCGCTCGACGTCGACGTCGACCTGCAGCCGCTGCTCGCCGCGCGCCGCCAGCACCGTCACCTCGGTTGGCACGCGCGCCTTCGCACCCTCCGCCGGTCCCCCGTCGGCCGGCGCGGCGCCGGTCGCGCGGATGGTGACGCTGGACCGCCCTGCCAGCACCTCGCCCGCGATCTTGCGGTGGATGTCGTCGAGGTCACCCCGCGACAGCACGGAGGTGTCGACGCGCTCGCCCTTTCGCACGCCGGCGACGCGGAGCGCCGCCACCGGCAGCTCGACCTCGAGGGTGAAGCGACCGTCCTCCACGCGGCAGGTCCCGGTCGGGGCGCCCTCGAGCGACAGGTCGTGCGCCAGCTTCGCGAGCAGGCCCTTGGCGCGCGTCTCGACGCGCAGGCTGCTCTTCGCGGGATCGATCCGGTAGACGGCCATCGGACCGCGACGCTACCGCCGGAGCGCCGCGGACGCGACCGCCCGCGTGGTCAGCGTCGGCAGCGCAGCGCAGCGAGGGCGATCGTCACCGCCGCGGTGGCTGCCAGCACCGCGCTCGCGCTTCGCTGCGGGAGCCCGCTCGCGACCAGGCCCAGCAGGTTCGCGGCCAGGCCTCGCGGCAACACCCAGCCCAGGAGACCCAGGTCGCCGACCAGGAAATCCGCCACCAGCGGGACCATGCGCCCGCCACCGGCGCGAAGGAACGTGGCGCCGAGCGAGAACCACCCCGCGTACGCCACCGCGGTGAGCGCGCCGATCCACGCGCTGGTCGCGGCATCGAGCGCGAGCGGCGACGACGTGGGCCCGTGCGCCGTCACCACCGCGAGCGCGGCCGCCGCCGCCGCGAGGCCCGCAGCGAGCCCGGCCGCGGCCACCACCTGACCCAGCGCCACGAAGCGGCGATCGGCGCCGAAGCGCGCGATCGGCCACGCCGCGTCCTGGAGCCGCCTCCGCCCGATCGCGATCGTCACCAGGGCGAAGGTCAGAAGCGGGATCACGAGGTCGAACACCGACGCCAGCGCGCGGTCCACCGCCTGCGCCGCGGCCGCGCGTCGCTCGAGATACCCGGCGACGGCCGCCAGGCCCAGCGCCGCCACCGCCACCAGAGCGCCCGAGCGCGACGCGAGCCGAGCCAGCGCGCCTCGCGCGCCCAGCGCCAGCCCCGACGCCGCGACCTCGCTCGTCCTCGCCTCCGCCACGGGTGCGCTCATCGCGGCTCCTCCCCACGGTCCGTCGCGGCGTCACCGGGCGGCGTCGATGCAGCGCCACGCGAGTCCTCGACCGCACCACCGTCGACCGCAGCAACGTGGACCGCACCACCGTGGACCGCACCACCGTGGACCGCACCACCGTCGACCGCACCACCGTCGACCGCAGCAACGTGGACCGCAGCAACGTGGACCGCCGCGTCGACGCTCGGCGCCTCGGTCGGGAGGCTGCTTCCCGCGGTTCCCAGTGTCACCGCCTGGGGATGCGGCATGGCGTGGGCGCGCGCGTACCAGGCAGCCGCCACCCGCAGCTGCTCGGTCGCCGTCCGCACCTCGAACAGCGTGGCCGGGACCGGCGCCATCGCGACCAGCTCCACGTCCGCCTCCACCACCGCATCGAGGATGGCCATCGCGCACGCCGCCTCGTCCGGGCCCGCGACGCGGATCATCGAGGGGGCGCGCACACCGGGCGGCGGCTCGTCCCAGGTCACTGACACCGCGGCGTCGCGATCGGCCAGCAAGCGGGCCACTGCGCGCGCCGCGCTCGGCGCGGAATGATCGGCGCGCGGCGCGAGGTGAGCCACCAGCTCGGCTCGCATCGCCCGCGCACCCGGCCACGGCGGCGACTCCACCAGGCCCGCGCCGCCCGCTGCGGCTCCGCGCACCACGATGCCCCGCTCCAGGACGAGCACGTCGTCGCCCAGCCGCGACGCGTCCCTCGGCGACGAGGTGACCAGGAGCACGCAGGCGCCGAGCTGCGCCAGCTCGCGCAGCCGCGCCTCGACCCGCGCCTCCACCGGGCCGGTGACCTCGACGAACGGTTCGTGCGCAACGACCAGCCACGGGTCCGCTGCGGAGAGGGCGATCGCAGCGTCCACCGCGCGCGCCTCGCCGTGGGTGAGCGACGCGAGGCGGCGTCGCGCCAGCGGGCCGATGCCGAGCGAGGCCAGCGCGCGTCCGGCCTCCGCCTCCGGCTGCGGCATGCCGCGTGCGGCGAGCGCCCCTCGCACCGACGCGGCCACGTCGCGCGCTTCGGGCAGCTCGGGCAGCGGGGATAGGTGCGCGATCCGCCGGCGAAGCGCCGGATCCTGGTGCGGGTCGCGTCCCTCCAGGCGCACCGAACCGCGCGCGGGGGCGCGGCGACCGGCGAGGAGATCGCCGAGCGCGATCGTCCCGTCCTCCGGCGTGCCGAGGACTGCGTGCAACCCCTGGCCCAGGGCGAGCGACACGCCCACCACGGCGCCGCGCGCCGCGCCGCGAGGCCCGGCGGTGTCGGCCCCCGCGAGATCGCGGACGACGATCACCCGGAGCCCCCCACGCCCAGGGTGGCGATGGCGGTGGTCAGCACGGCGTCGAGCGCGCCGGGAATGGAGGCCCCCGGCCAGCCCATCGCATCGGAGAGCAGCCAGGGAACGATCACCAGGGCCACCAGCGCGCTCCGCCCGCGGTCGGGCCACAGGCGGTCGGCCACCGCCGCGGTGAGACCGATCGCAGCTCCCGCCACGGCGGCGAAGAGCGCCACCGCCGGCACCATCCGCAGCGCGGAGAGCGCCTCCATCGGCCCCGACTGCAGCGCGCAAGCGGCCAGCGCCGTGCCCCCAGCGGGGATGGCGATCGCTAGCGCGCAGGCACGGAGCGTGGCCACGACGCGCGCGCCGCGCAGCTCAGCGCGCCCGATGCCGAAGGAGGCGGCCAGCGCGCCGATGCCCTCGCGGTCGTCGCGCAGCTCGCGTCCATTCGCCGCCGCGAGCGCGATCGACCCGGCGGCGAGCCACGCCGCGGTGCGGGCCGCCATGGGCGCGTAGCCGAGCACGTCGGCCGGGGTCGCCTCGGTGAAGCGCTGCAGCACCGCGCCACCGGCGTAGGCGATGAGCAGCAGCCACGTCGCAGCGCGACCGACGCGCATGCCGGTCGACCGCGCGAGGCGCGACCGCGCGAGGCCGAGCGCCTCCCACCAGCGTCGCCGACGCTCCGCCCGGGCGAGGGGGCTCACTGCGGCGTAGATAGCACCATCGGACTCGGGACGCGTGTGCCAAGCTCGCGCGATGCGTGGGCGCGTGCTCGTCGTCGCCGGCTCCGACTCCGGCGGCGGGGCCGGGATCCAGGCCGACATCAAGACCATCACCGCGCCCGCCGGCTACGCCTCGACCGCCGTCACCGCGCTGACCGCGCAGAACACCCTGGGCGTGTTCGAGGTCCTGCCCATCCCGAGCGCCTTCGTGGCCCGCCAGATCGACGTCGTCCTCGCCGATCTGGGCGCCGACGCGGTCAAGACCGGCATGCTCCACGACGCCGCCATCGTGGAGACGGTGGTCTCTGCCCTGCAGCGCGGCGCGCCGCGGGTGCCGCTGGTGGTGGACCCGGTCATGGTGGCGAAGGGCGGCGCGTCGCTGCTCGACGAGGGGGCCCGGGGCGCGGTCATCGAGCTGCTCCTGCCGCGCGCCGCGCTGGTCACGCCCAACGCGCCCGAGGCCGAAGCGCTGACCGGGATCGCGGTGCGTGACGCGAGGACGATGCAGGACGCCGCGGCGGCCCTGCTGGCGATGGGCGCGCGGGCGGCGCTGGTGAAGGGCGGCCACGTCGAGGGCGAGGTGGTCCGTGATCTCCTGGTCGACCGCGAGGGCACGCGGGTCTGGCTGGAGGGCGCGCGCATCGCCACGCGCTCCACGCACGGCACCGGCTGCACCCTGGCTTCGGCGATCGCGGTCGGCCTCGCCCAGGGCCTTTCCCTCGAGGCGGCGGTGCGGCGCGCGCACCGCTACGTTCGGGAGGCCATCGCCCGCGCGCCTGGCTTCGGCGCCGGACATGGCCCGCTCGACCACGCGTGGACGGTCGACGAGCGCCGCGCCGACCCGGTCGCTTCCAGCTAGCGCTCGGCAGGCGCGGAACGATCGCTGATCGTCGCCCCCGGCGCGATGCGCGCATACGCGAGGTAGGTCGCCTCGAAGATCCCGGCGAGCCGTACCGCCTCGTCGATCATCGTGGCGCGGTCGGCGGGCGCCCATGTCTCCCTCGGCAGCTCTCGAGCGGATCGCAGGTGCGCCGCGCCCAGCAGCCAGCCCACCGTGTCGACGACGGCGTCGAGCTCCGGTCCGACCGACAGCCGCGTGAGATCGAGCTTGTCCTCCTCAGGACACAGCTTGCGACCGTAGAAGCTGGGCCCTCCGCTGGCGAGCGGGGGGATGGCGGCGAGCTGGCGCATGGGCGCGGCCAGCATCGCCCGCGCGCTCTCCACCACGCGAGAGGCGGGGTCACGGCCGTCGGGCCCGAGGATGGCGTCGGAGCTCGCCGCCACCTCCTCCTTCAACTCGAAGATGCGATCGGTCCCGTCCGACGAGGACAGGAGCAGCGCGACGCGCCGCCGTCCCAGGCTCCCGGTGCCGGCGACGCGGTGCGCGGCGTCGGTCACCAGGAAGGTCGCCGCGCTCTTGGGCGCGAGGTTCCCCAGCGCCGTCACGTAGTTGCGCACCAGGTCCGGCACGTGCTGCGAGACCTCGGGCTCGAGATCGAGGTACCGCTCGCCGCGTACCAGGCGCCGCTGACCCTTCACCAGCGGTGCGCGCTCGTCGAGCAGGTCCTTGCGCCCGCGCTTCTGCGCCCTCGCGATCATCTTCTCCACCGCGGGGGGGCGCGCCGGCGGCGGCGCCCGTTCGAAGAGCGCCGCGTGGTGGCTGGCCAGGGCGCGCTCGACCAGCGCCAGCGCCTCGGGACCGGTCGCGCGGAAGGTGCGGCCCGCGAGCAGCACGCTCGTCGCCAGGCGCACCACGTCGAGGCGGATCGGCCCCTCGCGCGCGTCGTCGAAGTCGTTGAGGTCGAACGTCACCGAGTCGTCGTCGGTGCGGAACGCGCCGACATTTTCCAGGTGCATGTCGCCGACCAGCGTCGCCGTGCCCTCGGGTCCCGCTCCGAGATCGGGCTCGTCGCGCAGCACCTCGTGGAAGAGCGGCGCCGTCCCGCGGAAGAAGCCGAGCGGGCTCATCAGCATGCGCTTGCGCTTGCGCTCGAACAGCGCCGGCTCCCACGCGGTGACCTCCCGATCGCGCTCGATCTGCCGGCGCGCGAGGTCGAAGGGGTCGTGCTCCATGTTCGCGCGAGCTTACCGCGCCGCCCTGGCTTCCGAGCCATCCCAGCCGTGCTTCTTGCCCTTGCGCTTCTTCTTCCGGTCCTTGTCGGTGCCGATGGCGACGCGCCCCCAGTCGTAGGCGAGGCGCTTGCGAAACGCGCCCGCGCGATCGCCGCCGTAGATCCACAGCACTCGCGCGCCGTCCGCGGTGCTCAGCGTCGGCGTCCAGCGGTCGGTCGCCGCAAAGGCGATGGCCTTGAGGGTGCTGCCCTCCGGCCGGGCGATCAGGAGGCCGCAGCGCGTGGGGCGGCTGGTGCGGTCGCAGCCACCGCCCAGCCGCAGCTCCTCGTTGCCGAGCGGTCGCCAGGTCCACACGTGCTCGACGTCGAACCGCGGTCCTGCCGTCGCAGGGGGCGGGCTCGGAGCCGCGGCGGCGAGCGGTCCCTCGTCGGGCGCCCCGCCCGGGAGCAGGGCCTCCAGCGCGCGCTGGGCATCGCCGTCCTCCTGGTGGAGGACCAGCGCCTCGCCGCGATCGACGCGCAGGACCACCCGCGCCTCGTTGGGCGGCCCGTCGCAGCAGCGGACCCCGAGATCGCCCCGCTTGGTGTCGGGCCGCGCCCGGTCGGCGTGAGCGCAGCGACCCACCAGCTCGCCAGGGCTCCCGCCGCCGCCGCGGACCGCCACCCAGCCCGGGTCGACGCCGCGACCCCAGTCGCTCGCCGTCCAGCTCCACAGGTTGCCGACCGGATCGTGGATGCCGTAGCCGCTGGTGCACCCGCCGAAGAACCCGTTGGGCAGCGCCCCGGGCCGGCGCGTGCCGGTGCCGCACGGGCTGGCCCGGTAGGTCTCCCCCCAGGGGTGGGTCACGTTCTCGGGCCCCTTGCATGCGCGCTCCAGCTCGAGCTCGGTGCACAGCCGCTTCTTCGACGCCTCGCACAGCGCGATCGCCTCGGCGCGCGTGACCCCGGTCACCGGGAGCGCGCCCGCCTCGTTGGGGTGCAGGTACTCGTCGATCCAGAACGCGGTCATCGCCACGCGCTCGCCCGTCATCTCGGCGTCGGCGACACGCGGCTCCTTGCCCGGTGGCGTCCCCGCGATCAGCTCTCCTGCAGGGATCCACACCATGCCCCCGCGCGCGCTGGGCGCCGGCGACGAGGTCGCCCAGGGCGGCGGCCCAGCATCTCCATCGGTCGGGTCGGCCGGCTTCGCGCAGCCGAGCGCGAGCAGCGCCGCGAGCGCGGGGGTGGCGAGGCGGCGGCTGAGGATCATGGGTCGAGCGCCGGCGCCTCCAGGCCCCGGGGTGACCCAGCGTACCGACCCGCGCCCGACGCGGACCGTCGATCCACGACGATCGTCGGCTACGGGTCGACGGGAACGATGCCGGGCGGACCGTGCGCGCCGATCGAGGACGCGGGTGCAGCCGCGCCGCTGCCCTGCGCCGCCGCAGGCGCGCCCGCGGCCGCCGTCGGGACGTCGACCGACCTCGGCTCCGCCGGCCGGGCCTCCGCCGCCGTCGCCGGGACGGCATTCGCGTCCACCAGGCGCTGCGCCGGGGGCAGGATGGGTGCGGAGGGCAGGGGACCCGGTACGCGAGCCTTCGGGCGATCCTGCCGGGTGCTCTGCGGCCGCGTCGTGTCGGGCGTCGCCTCGGTGCGCGTGGCGAGCGTCGGGCTCGCGTCCTCCGGGGGCAGCGACATGGAGAGCGACACCTCGGTCTCCCACGGGTCCTGGAGCGGCGGGGGGGGGCGCGTCGCGTCGGCCGCCGTC
>JBKJLX010000801.1:0-7977 GCA_046596645.1 Polyangiaceae bacterium | reverse complement strand
CATGATGAACATGTGTTCAGCTACGCCGTGCCCACCCGTCGCATCGCCGCCATCGTCCTGCCGCTCCTCGCGAGCGAGGTAGCGCGCGCCTCGGCCGAGGGGGGCGTGGCGATCGATCGGCCGCTGGCGGTGGTGCTGGATCCTCTCCCCTCCGGCGGAGCCGACGGCGCGGGGGACGTGCTCGACGAGGGCGCGCGCACCCTCGACGCGGTGGACGAGCTCGCCCACGCGCGCGGCGTCCGCCCCGGCCAGCGCGTCAGCGAGGCGGCGGCGCTCACCGCGGGCCTCGCGATCGTGCGCGTGCCGGCGCGCGCGATCGAGGCGGCGCTCGCGCGCGTCGCCGACGTCGCGCTGGGGCTCGGGCCCACCGTCGCCGTCGGTCCGCCCGACACCGTCTGGGTCGACGTCACCGGCGCCGCCCACCTCTGGGGTGGCGAGGTGCCGATGCTCGCCGCGCTGGAAGCGCGCGTCCGCGCGCTCGGGCATCGCGCGCGCGGCGCGATCGGCGAGGGGCCGCGCATCGCACGCGCGCTCGCGCGCCACGCCGGTCACACAGGTGCACCGCGCATCGCCCCGCCCGGCGCCGGCGCCGCGGCGATCGCCGCCCTCCCCGTGCGCTCGCTGTTCCGCCTCGACCGCGCGGCCGTCGACGGCGACGAGGCGGTGGTCTCCCTGCTGGCGCGCCTGGGGTTGAGGACAGTCGCCGATCTCGCGCGGCTCCCCGCCGCTGCCGCCGCGGCGCGCCTCGGCGATTGCGCGCAGGAGGTGCTCGGCCTCGCGCAGGGGCGCGATCCGGCGCCCCTCGTCCCCTACGCCCAGCCGGCTCGCATCGTCGAGGAGACGTCGCTGGACGACGGCGTGGAGACGGCAGACCCGCTGGTGTTCGTCGCGCGGGGGCTGGTGTCGCGCGCGGCGGCCCGCCTGGCGGCGCGCGGCCAGGCCGCCTCGCGCGTCGATCTCCAGCTCCTGCTCGACCGATCGATCGCGGGGCTGCGCGCGCAGGGCGCGCGCGGCGAGGGTGCGCTGCGCCCGCTGGCCCTGGCCGCCACCGGCGCCGCCAACGATGCACCACCGAAGGCGTCCCTCGATCCCGAGCGGACGTTCGCCGACCTCCAGCTGGCCATCGACCTCCCCGCCCCGCTCGCCCACGAGACGGACCTGCTGCGCGCGATCAAGGCCAAGATCGAGTCGCTGGTGCTGCCGGCGCCGGTGGTGGCGATGCGGCTCGCGCTGTCGCGCATCGCGCCTGCGCCCGAGGTCCAGCTGGCGATGGGCCGGGCCGCCGGCGCCGCCAGGGCCATCGACCCCGACGCGCTGCCGGCGCTGCTCTCCGAGCTCTCGGCGGAGATCGGCCCCGAGCGGCTGGGGGTGCTGGTGGTGCGCGACGATCACCGGCCCGAGGCGCGCAGCGCGCTGGAGCCGGCGCAGCTGGGCGCGTGGAGGAGCGGCGCCAGGACCGCAGTCGCGCCGCGCAGGGCCGCCGTCGCCGCCGCCCGCGCGGAGAAGGTCGCCCGGGCAGCGTTCGGCGCGCGCGCGTCCGACTTCGACGTCGAGCTGCTGCCCAGCCCCACCCGCATCCTGTCTGCGCCGTCGTCGTCGACCGATCCGGGCGGGGTGCGCCGCGTCGCCGGCGCGCCGGTGGTCGGCCGCCTGGAGTGCGGCGCCACGCTGACCATCGGGCGTCGGAGCTTCGTGGTGGAGTCGATCGCCTTTGACCGCCGCCTCGACGGAGCGCGCTGGTGGACGCATGCCGGCGCCTCGCGCGACTACCTGCGGGTGTGGCTGCGCGCCTCGCACGCCACCGTGCGCGCGACCGGCGGAGGCCTCGGCGGTGGAGGCGCAGGAGCAAGCACCAGCCCCGATTGCATCGAGGCGTGGATCTACGTCGACCGGCGCACCGGCGAGGCCTCGCTCCACGGGCTCTGGGAGTAGGCGCGCCGTGCCCTTCGCCGAGCTCTGCGCGCTGGAGCTTCTCGCTCCTGGAGGGCGTTTTCCAAGAAAGACCGCACACTTGCTGTCTCAATGTCCGGTTTCCGGACACGTCGCCACCCGCCCAAACCGTGCTCTCATCCTTCTCCGCTGCGGCGTCGTGTTGACTTGGCACCGAGGGCGAGAGCAAGTCGCGGACACGACACCACGCCAGCGACGTGCCCATCCACCAGGAGCGGAGCTGATGGTCAGCCGGTTCTACGAATCGAGCGTGTGGGAGCCTGGTGGATTTCCGCTGAGCTTTGCGACGCGGAACCTCTCGGGGCAGCGCGTCATCTCCTTCTCCTCCACCGGTCCGCTTCCCAACCCGCAGATCGCGTGCGTCTGGGAGTCCGGAGGTCCGGAGACCCCGCAGCAGCTCCTGACCGGCCTCCACGCATCGCACGAGCTCCGCGACGAGTATGTCGAGAAGCTCGTCCAGGGGTTCGGCCCCGCGTACGCCATCGTGACCCGCTCCCGGGCGGAGGATCCCAAGTACGCGATCATCTGGGAGCGGATCCCGACGGGTGCACGCGTCAACCCCGCCACCGTTCTTGCCGTCGGCTACGACCAGTTCCAGGCCGAGGTGAACACGTTCTGGGACGACCGAGACCGCGCCGTCTATCTGCGATCGGTCCACGTGGTGGAGCTCGACTCGCCATCACCCGACCGGCAGCATCTCTTCATCGGCACGATGTGGCCGTTCGACGGACCAGCTTTCAGCTGGACGCACAGACGCCAACGTGACGTCTCAGTGGACCACAATTTCATCGACCTCTACGACGAGACGGTCGCCCTTTCCTGCGCCGCGACGCTCTGGCTCGCCCTGCCGATACCGGGCACGAGCGACGTCGTAGCGCTCTGGCGCGATCAGATCTTCGAGCCGTGGACGCGCGAGCCGTTCGATCGCGGCGCCAAGCGCCACCGCCACTTCCACGCCCACGTCGGGATGAGCAGCGACGGGCTGGAGGCTCACATCGAGCGCAACAGCGCCGAGCGCGACCTCCTCGCAGTCGCCTGCAGCGGCCTTGGGACCAGCCAGGTCCCGCCCCGCTTCACGGGAGTCTGGATCCGTAAAGGCCGGACCGTCCTCCGCCGGCGGTTCCAGATGTGGGGTCCAGGCAATCTCGAGAACGCCGTCATCAGCCCCCCTACTGTCCCACCGACTACGCACACGCTGTCCACGACGTCGACCGCGACTTCGTCCGTCCCGCGCGTCGAGGTGCAGTCGGCACCGCCGCGTCGGTTGCGGCCTCGCGGCGACGAGCCCCTCCTTGGCGCGTCGAGACGTGGCGTGCAGCGCGACCTTGGAATCGATCAGCCCGGTGGCGCGAGGGCGACGAGCGCGGCGAACGCGGGCGCCCTCGGTAGCGTCTCCGAGCAGCAGCATCAGGCGTCCCCGAACCTGGTGCGCCATCCATTCGACATCTTCATGCGCGCGGAGATGCTGAAGTACGGCGCGCACATGGCCCAGATCGCGGTGCTGCGGAACGACCGGCTCGCCTACATCCGCGCCTACACCTACGCGGAGCAGGGCTACCCCACCGCGACCATCAACACGCGTATGCGCTGTCTCAGCGTCTCAAAGGTGCTGACCAGCTCCGTCCTCGTACCGCAGTACCTACGGCGCACCCCCTCCGCACCGCTGGACGGGCTGCGTGACGCCAGCTTCGCCTTCGAGCTTGGAATCTCTCGCGACGAGGTCGAATTCAATGCGATCACCATGATGGAGGCACTTCTCCACCGGAGCGGCATCAGCGACGGCACGGTGTTCGCCACCGGTTACAACGGCATCTACGAAGCGGTGACAGGCGACCCGCTTCCCACGTTCGTCGAGAAGTCGCTGCAGGCGGGCGACATGCGCCTAGCGCTCAAGAACTGGCCGACCGACCTGGTGACGCTGACCACGGGCGACTACTCCAACGTCGTCTACATCGCCCTCAGCGAACTCACAGGAAAGGTACTAGGCCAAGACTACGACCAGTACACGGACGCGATCATGCTGAGTGCCATACCTCAGTCCGTGAAGGAAAGCCTGGCCGGCACCACCATTCTGCTCGGCGAGGGCTACCCCGCGTCGATCGCGCGCAAGGAGTCGCCTTACCACGGGCAGATGCTGAACGTCGGCCTGAATCCCTACGGCGGCGGAGCCTACGTGCTCGATCCCTACACTGGCAATCCAAGGTTCGGCAGTGGCGCCGGGTGGTGGGCACTTTCCGCGTTCGAGATGGCCCAGGTCCTCCGCCAGCTTTCGTCGGGCGAGAACCCCAATTGGCCCACGTTGGTCGAGAAGAACATCATCTGGGACAATGGGATCACTTGGGGAGGTGGGTTCCAGCCGTTCACGCCGACCGGTGGGGCCGCCACGAATTATCACATGATGCACCACAACGGGGGCGGCACTGGCAGCGGGTCCTGGTGCGTGCACTTCTTCGACGGCAACAACTCGATCACCATTTACGTCGTGTTCAACGTTGACGGCCCCAATGCCGACTATTTGTATCCGGAACGGCTGGCGGCTGCGGCACAGGAGACGGAGGACCGCGGCCTCTGGTGTCCCTTCGACCTGTTCAATCTCGATCAGCTTTTCGAGGGACTGTTCTGATGCGCCGTCGGTTAGACCTCCTCCGTGCAATGGCGTTCGGTTGCTGGACCGTGGCGTGTGCATCTGTTGGTGACACCGTGGAGCCAGTCGGCGGAGCCGGCGGGGAGGGCCCGTCCCCCACCTCGGGCGGTGGAAAGACGACCGACGACTGCCCCCTCGGCGATGGTGGCCCCGTGCGCATCGTGGACATCTCCGCGGGAGCCGACCACATGCTCGCGCTCGATTCCTGCGGTCAGGTCTATTGCTGGGGAATTGACGACAACCATGCCTGCGGCACCGCAGGCGCCGCCATCTATGTGACGACGCCAACGCGCCTCACGGAGCAACGCGAACTCATCTCGGTGTCCGCAGACTCGAGCAGCAGCTTTGTGCTCCGCTTCGACGGCGCCGTCCTCGGCTGGGGCGACGAGTCCGTCGCCGAGCTAGGCGACGGGCCAGGCTCGCCCGCCGACCCTCGGCAGGCAGCAACCGTGCTTCTTCCTGGGCCGGCGACGTCGATTCGGACGTGGGGCATGTCCTCCGCAGCCGGCCTCGACGATGGCAGCTGGTACGTCTGGGGCGACGTATGGCCAGGCGATGGCCCGGACGAGTTCGGGTGGATCGCGACGCCGCTTCCCGTCCCGTACAAGCCCGAGATCGCCGCATACCTCCTGGTTTGCTACCTCGATGGAGGCGGGGCCGCGCATTGCGCCGGGGACAACCGTGCCGGCCAGGTCGGTGATGGCACGCTCGAGCCGCGGGTCGATTTCGTTCGCGTTGACACACCCACTAGGTTCCAGCAGCTCGTCGGCGACAACCTGGGTGTCATAGGCATTTCGTCCGCCCGCGAAGTCTGGGGATGGGGAGACAATGGCTTCAATCGTCTCGGTAACGGTGGCGCCGAGTCGACGGACAGGTACCTGACGACTCCCGTTCGAATCGAAGGTGTCGCCGAAGTCGACCGGGCCGTTTCTTCGTACTCCGCGACATGCGCCTGGAACGACGTGGGCAATGTCCATTGCTGGGGCACGGTCGCCGATCTGACGAATCACTCGCCGACGCCCACACGCATACCAGAGATGGAGCCGGCCCGCGAGGTGGTGCTGGGGTCCCTCTTCATCTGCGCCCTGAAGCTCGACGACACGGTTTGGTGTCGCGGCGACGCGCGTTTCCGGGGGATCGCGAGTGAACCCCCCGAGGATGGATCGGCCACGCGCGTCGTGTTCGGTTTCGAAAGGTAGTGTCGTCCATGACCGACGATCGAGACCCCGAAGATCCTGCGCCCGACCGCCGCACGGCCGCATCGCGCAACACGCGCTTCGGCGTCCTCGCAACGCGGCCGAACCTGTCCTCGCATTTGAGCGTCGCCGACACGCGGTCGCTGAGCTTCTCCTCGACGCTGAAGCCGAAGCTGCCGTTCCCCTACGAGGATCAGGGTCCGCACGGACCAGGATACCTGCGGCGAGACGGCGATGAGCAGGACGAACACGCCGCCATCTCCACGCGGGCGGCCATCGAGTCCCGGTCATCCGACCCCGGCCACCTCAGCTTCGCGGTCTCGAAGGTGGCCATCACGGTATTCGACGGCGTTCTCACGGGAACCGGGCCCGACTACGGCGTTCCAGGCATCGAGGACGCCCTGGGATTCGGCGACGATCTGGCGATCGTCGTCGTCGCCAATCAGGTCACCGGGGTGTCGACGACCCTGACGGTGCAACTGGAGCACAGCGGCGATCGCCAAAGCTGGGTTGCAAAGGACACCATTCCCGAGCTGAACGGCGCCGCGCTCAGCGGCACCGCGACGACGACCCTCGTCGTCCATGAGGCCCGTCGGAACGCGTCGCTGGGATTTGTTCGCCTTCGGCTCCAGCTCGCCGCGACCAGCGGCACGCCCTCGGCTCGACTGACTGTCAGGGCCACTTGTGGCTGGCGACGGCCCGTCGAGTAGGCGGCGAGAGGAGATCCCAGACCATGTCGCGCCAGTTCAACGTCAAGGTATTCGACGGAGTCGTCCTCGGGCCGACGCCGCAATATTCCGATCGAGCTCTCGAGATTGACATCGGTCGCGCCGAGAGGCTCGCCGTTCAGGCGGTCGCTCTCCAGGTCACCGGCGCGTCACCGACGCTGACGATCCAGCTCGAGCATTCGGCCGGCGAGCGCAACTGGCTTGCGAAGAATGTTGTGCCCGAAATTGATGCATATGCGCTCGACCTGGCGGCGTCGAACATCGCGGTTGGTTTCGACGCCGGGTGGAACCCCTCGCTCACCCTGGCGCGCTTCCGCATCCAGCTGGGCGGCGGGGGCACGCTGGGTGCCAGGCTCAGGGTCTACGCGTGCGGTCGGACGCTCTGACCGACCGTTGGAGCCCTACCTCTGGAGGTCTGCGCCATGCCGGTTCTCTTCAATGTTCGTGCCCTCTCCGGCGTGCTCACCATCACCCCGCCTGCCAACGGTGCACTGCTGTACACCGATCCAGATCACGCCCGCTTGCTCGGGTCGGCGGGCGGCCTGGCCGCGCACGCCGTGGTCGATCAAGTGACGGGCTCGCTCGCCTCCTTCCGATGTGTCCTCGAGCACTCCTCCGACGGTCGCACGTGGCTGGCGAAGCAGACGCTCATCGACGCTGCACTGGCGCCCAATGCGGTCAATTCGCTCCAGGGTGCCGATCGCGGCGACTCGCTCCTCTTGCCATTCGCACGGCTGCGTAGCGAGCTCCACCTCGCCAGCGGGGCGGCCAGCGCCCGGGTTGTCATCAACGTCTGCGGCCGCGATAGGGCGGCGAGGCTGGACCCCCGCACCCTCGCGCCGGCCGCGCTCTACCTCCCGGGCGGGTTCTCGGCAGCGCCGAGCCCCGACACCTGGGTCGCCGAAGTCGGCGACGCGGTCGGCGCTGCTGACGATCCCGCGCGCACTGCGACGAATGGATGCCCGGTTTTCGATTACTCGGCGGCGTCAGCAAACGTTCATCTCGAGAACTCGACGCCGCTGTCGACGTGGGGAGGCGGTGGGTCGAGCGACCGCCACTTCGCCGCTCGTGTCGATCTCCGCGACATCACTACCAGTGATCCGACGAACCTCGGGCTGAACGCTGCGGCGGTCAACGACTCGCTGTCATTGACCGGCCTGCATTTTCGCAAGAGCGGCGCGTCGACCTATGCCTACTACTACGACTGGGACACGGCCGCTCGACGCGCGGAGGTCGACGTCACGTCGCTGCTGGCGTGGGGTTTCGGGCCGCTGACCGTTCAGGGGCGGAAGGTCGCCGGGAAACTGTCCATCAAGGTCGGCGCCGCGCCTTGGGTGAGCGGCGACGCGGTCGGTGCCACCGCCGGCGTCACCGGCGTGCTGCAGGTCGGTTACCGGGCCGACATGATGGTTCGTGCTGCGATCAGCTGGTCACGCGCCCTCTCCGACCAGGAGGCAGA
>JBKJLX010000742.1:0-6148 GCA_046596645.1 Polyangiaceae bacterium | reverse complement strand
TTGGAGCCGATGAACCCGGCGCCCCCCGTGACCAGATAGCGGACCTTGCTCATGACAGCCCCCGGCGGCGCTGGATGTCGGACTTGATCCGCTGGTACTCGACGTCCCAGGTGCGCGTGCCTTCCTGGACGTGCTTCAGCTGGTTTCGCACCTCGACGTCCACCTGCGAGTCCTCGTCCAGGTGCTTGCGCAGGACGGGCCGCATGGTGCGGCGGAGATCGTGGTCCTCGCCGAAGACCTCGTCGACGTTCGCCGAGTGCATCAGCATCTCGATCAGCTGGTCTAGCAGGTGGTCGAGCATGTCGTCGCCGACCTTGATCCCCCGCCGCTCGGCCTCGATGGCGCGGATGCGGGCGACCTCGTGCGGGGGCAGGTTCCGCTGCTGGGCCAGGTCGCGCGCCTTCTCGCTGACCTGCTTCTCCGTCGCCAGGTAGCTCGAGAAGACCGACTCGACGTCCTTCTGAACCTCGGCCCGCGACTCGAACTCGACCGCCTTGGCGGCCTCGAGCGAGCGGATGACCTCGTCGCTCAGCTGGGTGATCTTCCCTGAATAAAGGCGCATGATCCTCTGAAGCTCCTCGCGGCCCCGTGCCACACCTTCGATCCGCCGTCGATCGAAGAACGACGAAGGCTGCGCGGAAAACCGCCGAGGGGCCCCGCCAGCGAGCGGCGCAGGGAGCGGCTCAGGGCGCGCTCTTGGGAGGCGATCACGGTGCGGAGCGGCGCTTGCGGGAGACCGACATCTCCATCGGGCGGACGCCGAGCTTCAGCCGCTGCATGACCGCCTCGCGCTGGCGCTCCTTGTAGCGCTCGTGGCTGGCGTCCCCCCGCTCGTTGGCGGCCTCGGTGTCCTGGTCGACGACCTGGAACTCGCAGAGCACGAAGATGACGGGCCCCAGCGGCCACCCGGCCGGGGGGGCCTCGTCCAGCACCCGCTTGGGGAGCCGGATGGGCAGGTCGACCACGAAGTGGATCACCCGGTAGGCGGGCGCGCTGAACTCGTTGTCGACCGACGAGGGCTCGAGCTCCGCCGGCTGACCCAGGACGCTGGGGCCGGTCTGGAAGTCCTTCACCATCGGCCGCAGGTGGGGGTGGCCCAGGCAGAAGCCACGGAAATCGAAGATGGTCGAGGTGCTCTCCCCGGCGACGCAGAGCGAGAAGGGGAAGAGGTGCTCGGTCAGGTAGCGGATGACCGGCAGGATGTCGTCGGCGCTCCGGGTGACGATCCGGAAGCGGAGCTTGTCGTAGATCTCGCAAGCCGACGCGTTCCTCTTGGAGAGGAGCTTCGTGTAGAGCGAGTCCTTGTTCTTCCTGCCACCGACGAACTCGGTGATGGGGAAGCCGGCCGCCAGCATGCCGCCGACGACGCGGTAGACCTTGTCCTCCACCAGTCGGAAGACGTCCTGGTCGCTCAGCGGCACGCAGAAGAGGAGCTCGCGACCCTCGGCGTGGTGGATGACGTGCATCGCCTTGAGGATCGTGCACGCGCAGAGCTGACGGTGGCCGCGGCCGGAGGCGAGGAGCAGCAGCTCCTCCACCGAGGCGCGGGCGACCGGCTTGGGGATGGGGAAGTCGAACTGGCGACGCAGAAAGGCGATCGCCTCGTTCTTGACGCTCTCCATGCGGGCGCGGTCAGCCGGCGCGTCGGGGTCGAGCTCGTGCGCCTCGAGGAAGCTCCGCGCCTCGAGCTCGGTCGACAGGTTCAGCCGGTGCCAATCGATCACCGAGTCGCCACGGAGGACGAGGCGTACGGCCTCGAGGTCGGCGAGGGTGAACCTCTCGAGTGGCTTGAGGTGCTCCTGCGGGAGCTCCCGGATCATGGGCGGAGGCTAGAGCACTCCGCCTCTCGCGTACCGGCCCGCGGCGGGGTCCCCGGACAGAGGACCCCTCCCTCAGGCTTCACCGGTCACGCGCGGTCGGTCGGCGCGGGCGGGAGGGCCTTGGCGGGGTCGATCGCGACGTCGGCGGTGGCGACCGTCTGCCCGAGGGAGAGGGTGCCGAGAAAGATGCCAACGGTGAGGACGACGACCAGTGCGTGACCCAGATAGCCGTTGTAGGCGATGGCGCCGAAGGGGGCGAGGCCGGCCAGAAACCAAGGGGTGAACTTCATTGTCCAGCACTCTCCTTTGATGCAGAGGCTCCAGGGTGTGGGTCCATCGGTCCGTCCCCGTTGAGGCGTTCTGCCTCGAGGTCGCTTTCCGGTGGTCCCTTCCGGCCTGGGGCCGGACTGCAAGTCGTCGCGTCGGAAGAGGTCATCGAGGTCACGGTGGCCGCGCTCTCGATGTAGGATAAGGTCACACACCCCGTTGGAGCGGGCCAAGAAGTAGCGGCAGGGGTTCAGGTGGACAAGACAAAACGTCTCGCGAGGACCGTGCCGCATGGGTCACGGCGACCCCATGACCTCCATCAATGCAAGCGATGTCCATGGCATGGTCCCGCGGTCTCCAGCGTCAGCTGAGGTGACGCGGCGCGGGCCCCGAGCCGCACCCGCGTGGTCAGGGAGACGCGCTCAAGTACGCGAAGACTCGGGCGAGCACGCGCTGCGTCGTGCCCCGCCGCTCAGCGCGCGTGAACGATGGCGCGACCCTGCCCGCCGAGGTCCACGCGATGCACCTTCGACGAGAGATCCCGCGCGTCTCGCGCGATCTCGACCACGATCTCGTAAGGCCCGTCGGGCCCGTGGACCGTGGTGCGCAGCCGCTCGGGCGCGTCGCCTGCGGCGAAGCTCCATGTCGTCGCCAGCACCGGCTCGTGGCCGGCGACCCCGGCGGTGACGGTAACCTGCGTGATGAGGGCGGGCTCCTCCAGCGAGATCTCGAGGTCGTGCGTGCTCGGCCAGCGCTCGGCCAGCGGGGAGGCCACCGCGGCGACCCCGATACCGACGAGCAGCGGGGCGAGGCGCCGCAGACGACCGTGGCGGACCGGCGGAGGCGGGGGTTCTTCGTCGTCTGGCCTTGCCGCGTCCACCGCGGCGGGCGCGGGCGGCGGCTGGCTCACGGGAGGCGACCCTTGCCTCGGATGCGCCCCACCAGGCCCGTGACGACGCTGGGGGGCAGGTCGAAGGGGGGCATCTTCCCGCGGCCGTTGCGGATGACATTGGCGATGTCCGCGTCCTTCAGGCGGGCGAGCCGCTCGTCATCCGTCAGATCAGGCGGCGCCATCATCGCGGCCTGCGGACCGTCACCTCGGCCTTGCGGGCCATGGCAGGTCGAGCACTTCTGCTGCCAGGAGAGCTCCACCAGGGACGGGTCGACGCTGCCGTCCGGCGCGCGCGAGGACGCTTGCGCGACCTGGCGCGTCGGTCCCTCGGCCTGACCGTGATCCTCCGGGGTCCACTCCCGCACCGTCCCCCGGTCCTCCCCGCAGGCGGCGGAAGAGAAAAGAATCAGCAGGGCGGGGAACGCAGGTCTCGGCACGGCGCGGAGACTAGTGCCACGCCGGCGAAAGGAAAGCCCCGCGGATCCAGTGATCCGCGGGGCCTCGGAGGAGCCGCATAGAACGGCGTGACGTCGCCCCCCTCCGCGTGGAGGTCGAGGGCGGCGCGCTCGCCGTCAGGCGGCGCCGGCGATCACTGGCAGGGATCGCCCGCCGTCTGCCCGCCGCCGTCGACCGGCTTGCCGCCGACCGGCTTGCCCTTGCGGGCGGCGTTGACGAACGCGGTCCGGCGGTTCTGCGCCTTGCCGTCGTCGCTCTTGTTGTCCGCGATCGGCTTGGTCTCGCCGAAGCCGACCGGCATCAGGCGCTTGCAAGCGATGCCCTTGCCGGTGAGCCAGCGCGAGACGCTCATCGCGCGGCGCTTGGAGAGGTCCAGGTTCGCGTTGTCCGGCCCGTCGCCGTCGGTGTGACCCTCGATGCGGAGCATCGTGATGTCCTCCTCCTGGTCCATGTAGTCGTGGACGATCTGGAGGACCGGCTCCGACTCCGGCCGGATGACGTCGCTGCCGGTCTCGTAGACGACGGGCCCGGGAAGCTCGAGCTCGTCGCCCTTCATCTTGAAGACCTTCATGGTCTTCTTCTTCGGCTTCTCCGCCTTCTTCTCCTCCTTCGGGGGAGGCGGCGGCGGCGGGTCCTTCTTCTTCTTGTCGGGGGTCGACCCGATGCGCGCGGACGCGGAGCAACCGGTGAGAAGGGTCAGGCCGCTGGTGGCGACGGCGACGGCGATGAGGGAAGCGACGAGTCTACGCATAGGAATCTCTCCTCCAGATCTTGTTTCTGTTGCCTCACAAACCGGTCGAAGTCGCAGGCGACTCCGGCCGTGTGATGCAAAAGTGCGGGAAGTAGTCGGTGCACGCCGGCGGCGCGGCCAACCCAGCGTGGGTCAGCCCCCCCCACGTCACAGGACGGCCGGCGCCGTGACGAGTGTTCTTCGTTCAGCACCTGACGGTGCTGAGTTGGCGCCGCGGGCGCCCCTTGGACGGGCGCGACCTCGGGATCTTCAACCGGCCTGATATCCGACCGGGCCCCAAGGCGGCAAGCGATTGCAAGCCGCAACAGGGGCGCTTGTCAGGACGCACGAACCGGCCGAGGCGGCTCACCGGAACGACGAAGGGCGCCTGCCTCGGGAGGCAGACGCCCTCGTCGCGGTGGTCACGACCGCCGAGGGCGGACGGGGCCACGCCTCTTCTCAGCTCACTCCGGGGTGCAGCTGCTGGCGCCGCCGGTGCCCTCGGAGGGCGTCGCCGGGTCGCCCAGCGTGACCGCCGTCGCGTTGAAGCCGAGGGCGATCGAGATGCCGTTGCAGGTCGCGCCGCCGTTCTGCGTTCCGTCCGCCATGATGTCAGAGGCGTTTCGGATGGTCTGCACGACGCTCTCGAAGAGCGTGTCACCGGGGCACAGGCCCTCCTGATCGCCGGCGAGGTTCTCCGCGATCTTGGCGATCTCGGCGACCAGGTCGTCGGTGTCGAGGACGCCGGCGATGACGCCGTTCGAGCCCACGGTGCGGTCGGCGCTCAGGTCGACCGAGATGACGGCCGCCTTGATGCTCAGCGCCAGCTGGATGTCGGCGACGGCGAGGTTCAGATCGATGACCTGCGGCTCGCCAGAGATCCACTTGTTGTCGACGACGTAAGCGTTGGGGAACTTGATCTTCGCGGTGCCGTCGCCGTTGAGCAGCTCGGGCACGAGCTCCCAGGTGCCGTCCTCGCCGCCGACGAGGGCGTAGAGGCTGGTGGGGACGCCGTCGTAGTCGGCGCCGGCGCCGAGCGTCTCCATGTCGAGGCCGATGGAGA
Source organism: Polyangiaceae bacterium (assembly GCA_046596645.1). Lineage (GTDB taxonomy): Bacteria > Myxococcota_A > Polyangia > Polyangiales > Polyangiaceae > JBKJLX01. Next base: position 920 of record JBKJLX010000742.1, on the reverse strand, counting down.
AGGTGCCCTCCTCGATGGCGTCGGTCGCGGTGTTCGACGGGTCCTCGAGGACCGAGCCGATGAAGGAGACGATGTTGCGGCCGAAGCTGTTGTCGACGCCGCCGGGGCCGTCCTCCAGGTTCTTGGCGTTCGCGTCGCTCTGGACCGGCTTGCAGTGGCCGATCGCCTCGAGGTCCGCGCCGTCGATCTTGCCGTCGCCGGTGACGTCCACCGTGGCGAGGTTGTCGAGGTCGTAGCCGTAGCCCTCCCACGCGTTGGGGGCCTTGACGCCCTCGCGCGTGGTGTCGCCGAGGAAGATCGCCGAGAGGCCGACCACCGCGCCGTCGCCGTCGCCCTCGGGGGCGTCGCTGTCGCGCGCCGGGGGCTTGGACAGCTCGACGTCGCCGGCGCCCGCGCCGGTGTTGGAGGAGCCGCCGCCGGAGCCGCCAGCGCCGGTGGTGGCCGCGCTGTCGTCACCGCATCCGGCGCCGAAGACGCCCGCGCCGAACATGCCTGCCGCGATCGCGGCCACGAGGAAGAAGGGATTACGAAGCATGGAAATACCTCTTTTCGAAGGATGGCCGATCCTCGCACGAACCGCGGAGCAGCGCTCGCCTCAGGCAGCCGAGCCGCTGCGCTCTACTCGCGCGACGACGCCGGAGCAAGGCGGTGGCCGCGTCACGACGATGGTGATTCGTGCTCGCTGGCGCCGCTCCGCGCTGGCCGGGCTTGCCGCGCGGCGGCCGGGTCGGTACCGCAGCGCGTCGTGCCGGCCGAGTTCGTCCACCTCCACGTCCACAGCCAGTACTCGCTGCTCGACGGCGCGCTGAAGGTGAAGGACCTCGCCAACAAGGCGAAGACCCTCGGGATGCCGTCGGTGGCCCTCACCGATCACGGCAACATGTTCGGCGCGATCCAGCACTGGCTGGCCTGCAAGGAGG
>JBKJLX010000404.1:0-8479 GCA_046596645.1 Polyangiaceae bacterium | reverse complement strand
CAGCTCGACGTCCGGCGCGACGTGGACGGCGATGGTGTGGGCCCCTCCCGCCTCGGCCCGGCGGTGCTCGACCGCGGTGGTGACGCCCGTCCACGTCCGCGTGGAGAGGCGCCCCGGCGCCTCGCCCCAGACCGCGCGGAACGCGACCGGTTGGCCGATGAGCAGCTCGGCGTCGAGCGGCGCCATGGAGATCGCAACGACCTCGATCGAGAACGGATCCATCATCCGCTCGCGGACGCGTGCGCCACGGACGTCGAGGTCGTGCGGGAGGGGGAGCGCGATGGAGAGGGTCCGATCGGGGCGCGACCAGTGGAGCTCGGTCACGCGAGCCTCCTCTCGGTCTCGACCCCGGTGAGGCGGACGATAGCGGCCGGGGGCAGCGAGCGCAGCAGCGCAGGGGAAGACGTCGCCACGACGAGCTGGTTGTCGGTCCCCATCGCGTGGAGGGCGGAGACGAAACGGACGACGTCATCCTCCGCCACGAAGAGCTCCGGCGTGTCGATGAGGATGATGGATCGCGAGAGCTGCAGCTGGACGAACGTGGCGGCGAAGAGCACCGCGTTCCGCTCGGAGTCGCTGAGGAGGTCGAGGTCGAAGGTCGTCCCGTCCGGTCGGCTGAAGAGGACGCGGATGCCGACCTTGCCCCTGTTGATCCCCTCGAAGCGCTTGGTGCGGCAGAGCGACGAGAACGCGTCGGCGAAGAGCTTGGGGCCGAGGCGTGCGGGATCGGTCGAGTGCTCCTGAAGCCCGACGCTGAGCTCGATGAGGTACTGCCGGATGGCCGCATACTTGTCAGGGCCGGGATCGAGCCGGAGCCGCTTCATCGCGGTCTCGTCGATGGGGCGGCCCATGGCGGCATACGAGCCGCGCGGGAATGCTCGCGTCGCGGGGAAGTAGTCCACCTTCCCGGCGTTTGGAAGGTGCTCGTAGCGCGCGAGGATCATGGCGAGCGCGTCGTCGTGATCCGGAAAACCCAGGGGCCGCGCGCCGAAAAGCGACTCCGACTCGACGCGATCCTGGGTCGCACCGCTCGCGTCGCGTTCGTCCTGATCGAGCTGCCACTCGACCGTGATCTTCGCCGTGTCGGCACCGGGGCGGATCAGGTCCTGGCCTCGGGGGCGGAAGCCGTAGGGACCCACGTCCTCCTTCGCGGTGGTGATGGCCTGGAGGAACCGCGTCTTGCCGGACGACGGGGGCCCGGTCACGGCCACGATCGGCGCGGCCGACGCGAGCGCCGGATCGACGAGGGAGTACGCGCCGTCGGGCACGCCCGCGACGCCGTCGAGGGTGACTCGTCGGATCTTCATGGTGCCGCCCTCACCTGGAGGTGGTGCGTCCGCTGGTTCGCGGGTTGGGATACCGATTCTTGACCTGGGGCGCGACCGGGCGACCCAGGGTGCTCTCTCGCTGCGCGATCCGCCGCGCGACGACCTGCTTGACGCGCTCCTCGCGAATCTGCCGGCGCGCGTCCTTCACGTCGTCGCTGCCCCAGACCGCCTTGTCCCAGGCGTCGTCCCACCATGGCACCTCGTTCATGGGCACCTTTCCGAACTCGCCGTCTGACTTCTTGAGCTCGGCGTCGAGCTCCTGATCGGACATCCGGCCGAGCTCGTCGTTCTGCTGGGCCTCGAAGTCCCGATCCTCCTGGGCCTGCTCCTCGGTCACCGGCGCGTCGCCGTAGGGCGGGGCGCCCGGGTTGATGTCGATGATGCCGCCGTCGAAGACGATGAACCCCTGCCCTCCGCTCTGGTCCATCACCTGTTGGAAGCCGGCGAGCTGGCCCTCGTCGGCAGCGACGCTCGGCGGAGGCGCCGCGCCGGCGCCGAACATGACGAGCTTTCCCGCCTCGGTCTCCACCGACAGGATGCTCTCCGACTCGAAGGTCACGACGGTGCCCTTGATCGTGAGCTTCTTCGCCTTGACGCCGAAGGCGTCCTTCCCGGTCCCGTAGAAGCTGGCGCACTCGGTGTCCATGTTCACCGTGCACCCCGTGAGATCGGTCTCGCCGATCTGCTCGTCGCGACGCTTGGTCACGAAGGTCGCGCGCCCGAGGTTCGTCGCCTCGACATCGACCTTGTCCGTCCAGACGTGGCGCGACCCCGTGACGAGCTCGTTCATCTCGTGGCCCACCGCGATCTCCATGTTCTTCTCCGCCTGGAGGCTGAACAGCTCCTTCGTTCCCGAGTCCTGGAGGCGGATCTCGTTGTAGCCGCCCTTCTGGTTGGTCGAGTTCGACCGCCACCCCGACTCGGTCGAGCTCTTCGGGAGGGCGTAGGGAACGGGCACGGTCGCCGTGTAGGTCCGCCCGACGACGATCGGCCGATCGGGGTCGCCGTTCTCGAAGTCGACGAGCACTTCCTGGCCGACGCGCGGCAGGTTCACCGCGCCGTAGCCCGCGCCGGCCCACGGCTGGGAAACGGGGAGCCAGCAGGAGCTCGTGTCGTCGTGCGCGGACTCCCGGTCCCAGTGGAACGCCACGCGGACGCGCGCGAACTCGTCGGTGTCGATCTCGGCCCCCTTGCGGCCGACGACCGTCGCCGACTCGATGCCGGTCGCGATCGGCTTGGGCGTCTTGCGCGGGGGACGAAACGACCGCCCGGCCGGGACGCCGACGCACGAGAGCGAGAGGTGGCCCTCGTGCCCGAGGACAAGATCGAGCGACGTCACGAGCAGCTCGATCGCGCTGTCGGAGCGCGGGGCGACGTCGTCTCCCAGGTACCCGACGATGCGGACGACGTCCCCGACGCGCACGTCCAGGGTGTTCGTCTCGAAGCGGACGGCGTCCCTGAAGGCGCGGAGCTGAGCGGCCCGCACCTCCGCGAGCCGCGCGCCGCGCTTCTCGTCCGTGCGCGCCACCCCGCGATCGTCGGCGCTGGGCGTGTCTCCGCCAGCCGGGAGGACGTAGTGCATGAAGCCGGGCGACACCTCGTACACCTCGAGCACGCTCTCCAGCTCCACGCCGGCAGCAGCGGCGGCGTAGAGGGGGTACTCGGGCGCGAGGCGTAGATCGCTGTCGCGGACGACGAAGCGCCCCGGGGAGAGCGTCGAGAGCGAGCGGAGCTCGGTCGCGCCGGGCACCTGGGGGACGAGGTCGGTCACGTAGGTGAGATCGCGTCGCGGTCCGCGCTCGGCAGCGTCGCCGAGCACCAGCCACGACTTTCCCTCGCGTTCACGAACCCAGTACGAGACGCCGGCCTCCTCGAGGAGACGCGAAGCCCACCGGAAGTCGGTCTCGCCGTACTGGACGCGGTACTTGCGACGCGCGTACTGCTCGAGATCGAGCTCGACGACCGGGTGGATGTCCCACCCTCGGAGGAGCAGCAGCACCGACTCGACCTCGGAGCGGTACTGCTCGATCCGCCAGTTGGACCGCTGCGTGAGCAGCCACATCGGCGGGACGACTCGGAACCGGTACGTGGAGAGCCCGCTCGGCTCGAAGCTGATGAGCTCGGCCTCCGCGACGACGCCCGCGATGGTGCGTCGGGATCCGCGGACGACGAGATCGACGCGCGCCGGTTCGCCCACGATCGGATCGAAGTCGACATCGTGCGCGCTCGAGACGGCGAGGACGTCGACCTCGAAGAGGGCGTTCATCGCGTCGTGCAGGACGACGCTCCGCGCGTCGAACGAGATCGGCACGTCGAGCTTGATGGAGACGGAAGGGAGCTCGTCGCTCATTTCGCGGCCTCGATGCGCTTGGCGGAGGCGAAGAGCTGCTTGACCGCCGCGACGTATCTCGCCTGGCGGTCCTCGCGGCCGCCGATCGCGACGCGGAAGACGCGCCCGGGACGCACGCTCCCGTAGACGAGCGTCTGCAGCATCGCGGTGTCGCGGTGCTGCCAGCGGAGCGTGACCAGGGTCACCTTCGAGCCCGCGAGCTCGCCCGGCTCGCGGGACGTGATCTCGCAGCGAGCGAGGGACCGTCGCACCTCCGCGACGTCACGCTCCACGTAGGTGTCCACGTTCCCCCGCAGCGGGGCGCGGCGGATAACGACCACGACGCCGGAGTCCATCGTCTCGTCGTCCTCGAAGACGCTGACCGAGCCGTCGTACCAGCCGGCGGGCACGGTGAGCTGTAGCTCGGTGGCATTCACGATCGACATCCGTCAGCCTCTCCCTCCGCCCTTGGGCCCCGCGGGCGGCTCGCCCTCGTCGGCGACGAGGTCCGCGATCGCCGCCGGGATGGGCAGGCCGAGCCTGCGCGCGAGCCCGATCGCGCCGCGCGCGGCGCGCGCGAAGGGGTTGCCCTCGCCGCGACCGCCCATCTCCTCCAGCGCGCGGGTGAGCCGCGCCTCGTTCACGCCGAGCGTCTGCGCGACGCGCGGCACGTCTCCGCTCGCCATGTCGTCACCGATGCGACGCAGCTCGTCCAGCGGCGACGTCTGGCGCGCGGCGTCGAGCGCGGCGCTGAGGTCGACGCGCGCGGGCAGGCCAGGTCGCGTGGGGAGCGTGACGATGGAAGCGTTCGCCTTGGGGCCGATCGGCGTCGTCCCCCCGAAGAACGGATCCGGCTGCCCGTCGGGCTCCTCGAAGGCCCTGGGTGTGGTCGGCTCGACGGGCCCGGGGAGCTGCTCGCCGAGCCCGCCCAGGGTGCCGGCCTCGGTCCAGCGGGTCGTGCGTCGATAGCCCTCGATGGTGTCGGTCCGCACCGTCGGCGATCGGCGCATGACGACCACGCGCCCGCTCCCGATCTTCCCGGAGTTACCGCCGCCCTCCTTCGCCTCGGGCATCTCGAGCGGCACCGACTCCGGGTAGTCCGGAGGGGCGACGCCGGGGCCGGGGTCGGTGACGTTGATGTTGACCTTCGGCGCCTGCATCTTCACGCCGGAAGCATCGAAGATCATCACGGAGCCGCCCACGCGGAGCGTCAGCGACTTGGCGATGTGGGCGAGGGTGCCCTTGCCGAAGAAGCGCACGTACTGGCCTTCGAACGTGACCTCGCCCTTCTCCGCCTTGTAACCCATCACCGTGCCGGACTCCTGCGCGACGAGATCGGCGCGGAGCGACCACGGCCCCTTCGAGAAGGTCTTCCGCGCCTTGCCGACGCGCACGAAGCTGCCCCCGAGGATGTTCTGAACGTCGAAGCCGCCGACCTTCACCGTGCGCGAGCCACGAACGGTCGTGTGCGAGTTGCCGAGGACGGAGATGTGGAGATCGCGCTGGGCGCGGATGCCGAAGCTCTCGGTGTAGCTCGTGTCGTCGAACCGGATCTCGTTGGCCCCGCCGCTCTTGCCGGTCGACTGGGATCGCCAGCCGCTCTGGTTCTTGGAGGCCGGCAGCTTGTAGGGGACGGCCTGCGTCGCGGAGTAAACGCGACCCGTCAGGAAGGGACGGTCCGGGTGGCCGCACACGAAGTGGACGAGCACCTGCTGCCCGATGCGCGGCAGGTTGATCGCCCCGTAGCCCTTGCCCGCCCATGGCTGGTTCACCGGGACCCAGCACGAGCTGCGCTCGTCGTAGGTACCCACGCGGTCCCAGCGGAACTGGACGCGAACGCGACCGAATTCGTCGACGTCGATCTCCTCGCCTGCGCGGCCGACGATGGTCGCCAGCTGCGGCCCCGGCACGCGGGGCGTCGGCGTCGTCAGCGGGGGGTGCCACGGCTCGCTGGCCGGCACCGCGCGGACCTCCAGCACCGCGTCCTCGGCGGCAGGCGCGAAGATGCGGACGTCGGTCACGAGCCACGGATCTGCGGCGATCGCCGGGTCCGGGTGTCCCACGATCTGGAGGACGTCGCCGGGCGCCACCGTGTACCGCGTCGTCACCAGCTCGAGCACCCGGGCGTCCTCGCGGCCGGCGCGCACGCGGCGCGCGACGAGCGCGTCCGCTGCCGCCTCGTCGGTACGGAACGCCCCGCGGTCGTCCGCCCACGGCGTCGAGACGACCGGGCGCTGCACCTCGTAGAGGAAGGCGCCGGGACGAAAGGCGTGCCGCTCGAGCGCCGTCTCGACGGGGGCGCCGAGCGTCGTCGTCGCGCCGAGCATCTGCGCTCCCCGGATGCGCAGATCGTGGTCGGTGACGGTCGCGCGGCCGGGACGGAGGTTTCTGCGCAGCGACACGCGGCTGACCGCCTCCACCCCGCGCGGCGGTCGGTCGTGGAAGGGAAGCGGCGGCGACGGCGCCCGTGACGCCGGCGCGTCGTCGAGGACGACGCCCTCCTCGACGCACAGGTACGCGACGCCAGCGCTCTCGAGCATGCGCGAGAAGAACGCGAGGTCCGTCTCGCCGTACTGCACGCGCATCTCGCGCGCTGCGAACCGTTCCGTCGGGAAGGTCTCCCGGTGCGGCACGCCCATCGCGTCGAGGATGGCGATGGCGACGCCCGGCTCGGAGAGGCGCTGGAAGATCCGATGGTCAATACGGAGCCGGGCCGCGGCGAGCGGGGGGCCGACGCGGATGCGCACGGTGGCGACGTCGGTCCGCTCGGCGATGCTCACCTCCTCGGCCAGCAGGCAGAGCCCACGGTAGGTGCGGGTCGCTCCGTCCAGGACGAGCTCGACCACCGCGGCGCGCCCCACGAGGTCCCGCGGCGTGAACGCGCGGGCAGGCGCGAGGGCCACGACGGTCACCGACGTGAGGCGGGACAGGCCCTCGTCGATCGAGACCGAAAGAACGTCGAGCTCTGGAGCACCGTCGAGGGTGACGGTGCACGGGTTGACGTTCTTCATCCGAGGGGCCCTACGGTATCCCTTCCGGGTTCCTTTGGTGCCGGAGTGAATGCGACTCCAATCGGACGCCGGCTCGCCGGCGCACCCCGCCTTGCGGCTCGGCTACCGCTGCGCGGCGTCGAGGAGCAGCGCCTTGAGCTGCTCGTACTCGGCCACGTCGTTCAGGTCGTGCTCGGTGAGGTTGTAGATCGCGAGGAGCTGATTCTCGCGATCGAGTATCCACACGTCGCGGTAGCCGACGCCCCAGCTGCCCCACACGTCTACGTCGGCCACGTCCTGCAGCCAGGGCGTGTCACGGGCGTCGGTGACCAGCGCGTTGCCCGCCTCGAGACCGCTCGCGTTGACGCCGAGCAGCTGCACCGCGGCACCCGCCGTGTCGAGCTCGTCCTGCATCGCGTCCAGGCGGCCGAACTGGCCGCGACAGTATCCTCACGTGGCGTGGCCGAAGTACCAGCCGCTCACCATCATCAGGTAGTCGCGCGGCGAGACCGGGTCCTCGTAGGTCGGGGAGTTCGGGTTGACGTCGATCAGCGTGAGGTCGGCTACTACCTCGCCGAAGGGCGTCCCGCCGCCGCCGGCGCCGCCGCTTCCCGACTCGCCTCCTCCGGCCCCGCCGCTGCCCGTGGGGCCGCTGCCCGTGGGGCCGCTGCCCGGTGGGCCGCCGCCGGCCGCCCCGCCGCCGGTGCCCTGCCCGGCGCCGCCGCCGCCCTGGCCGGTGGCGTCGCCCCCTGTGCCCGCGCCACCACCGGTGCCCGCCGCGACCGTGGTGGAGGCCGTCGAGCTGGTGGTCGACGCGGCCGACGCCGTCGACGAGGTCGAGGTCGAGGTCGAGGTCGAGGTCGCCGCGCTTCCGCCGCCAGCCGCGCTGGTGACGCCGCTGTCATCGCCGCATGCGGTGAGGGCCACACCGAGGACGCCCGCGCCGAGGAGGAGGCCTCTCATGCGGAATCGACCTGGGGAAGGCGCGCTCACCTGCGCAGTCTAGCGCGCTTTCTGTACGATCGCCGCATGCGCATCTCCGTCCGCCACGCCTCCCGCCTGGCCGCCCTCCTCTCCCTGCTCGCCCTCGCGGCCGCTCCCGCGTGCTCGTGCGACGCAGGCGGCGAGGACGGCGCGGCCTCCACGACCAGCGGGGGTCAGGGCGGAAGCAGTCCGCAGGGCGCAGGCGGCTCCGGCGGCGCCGCCCCGAGCGCGCAGAACAGCGGCGGCGGCGAGCTCACGAGCGGCACCACGACCCCGACCGACCCGGTCGTCTCGATCGCCATCGAGCCGGCCGAGGTGACGGTGGTCGTGTTCGACGGGGTGGCGCCGGCCCCGCTGGAGTTCACCGCGGTGGCGACGCACCAGAGCGGCGACACCAGCGAGCTCACCGACGGCGAGTGGTCCTTCGACCGCATCGACATCGGCGGCGTCGTCCCCGCGTCGGGCGTGTTCGAGGCCACCGGCAACGCCGGCGGCGTGGGGACCGTCACGCTCGAGCAGGGCGAGCTGTCCGCGACCGCGACCGTCACCGTCCGCCTCGAGTACGTGGTCGACCCCGGCAACGTGCCCCAGGAAGTGAAGGACGCGTTCGACGGCGCGAGCGCGGCAGACCCGGCGGTGACGTCGATCCTCTACCCCTACGATCGCACCGTGTTCCCGCGAGGCCTCGCCGGCCCGGTGATGCAGTGGAACGGCGGTGGCGCCGCGGACGTCTACCGCATCCGCGCCACCAGCGAGACCTTCGCGATGACCGCCTGGGTGACGGCGCCGCCTCCGTCGCGCTTCACCTTCCCCGCGGTCCCCGACGACATCTGGAAGAAGCTCACCGA
>JBKJLX010000370.1:0-6736 GCA_046596645.1 Polyangiaceae bacterium | reverse complement strand
GGGGGGGGCTCGCTGGGCCGGGGCCACGCCGGCCGGGCCAGCGCCGGAAGGACGACCACGAACGCGGTTCCGGTCGCGTCGTCGTAGACGGGGCTCTCCACCCGCACCCGCCCGCCGTGGGCCTCGGCGATGTACTTCACCAGCGCCAGTCCGATGCCGCTGCCCCGCACCGCCCGCGTCTGCGCAGCGCTCCCGCGGACGAAGCGGTCGAAGATGCGCTCCTGCTCGGCCAGGGGGATGCCGGGCCCGCGGTCGGCGACCCGGACCTCGACGTCGCGCCCCTGGGCGCGCACCGCCACCTGGATGCTCCCCCCGTCGCGCGCGTACTTCAGGGCGTTGTCGAGCAGGTTGATGACCGCCAGCTCCAGCGCGCGCGCGTCGATGCGGGAGCCGGGTAGGTCCTCCTCCATCTCCAGCTCCACCGTCACCTCCTCGCGCTCGGCGCGGTACCGGTAGACCTCGACCGCGCGCGCGACCACGTCCGCCACGTCGCCGGGGACGAAGTCGTAGGCGGCTTTCCCCCGCTCGACCTTCGCGAAATCGAGCACGTTGTCGATGAGGGCGGTGAGGCGCTCGCTCTCGCCGACGATGATCTGCAGGTACTGCTTGCGCTTGTCGTCGCTCTTCACGCGATCGAGCAGCAAGAGCTCGCCGAACATGCGCACCAGGGCCAGGGGCGTCTTCAGCTCGTGCGACACGTTGGCGACGAAGTCGCTCTTCAGGGTGGAGACCCGGCGCTCCTGGGCCGCCGCGATCAGCACGATGATGAGGCCGATCACGGCGACCAGGCCGGCGACGCTCACCATGCTCAGCTCGATCAGCTGGCGGCGCTGCACCTTCTCCGCCAGCTCGTCGGCGCTGGAGAGCGCGACCTGCAGGCGCCAGTTGTAGAGCGTGGTGGGAAAGGGCAGTCCGACGGTGAAGGCGCCGCCCTGGATGGGCGGCCCGAAGACGATGCGGCCCTGCTCGTCGATGACGTTCATGCGGCTGGGGCCACGGTCGGGCTCGCGATAGAGGCGCGGCAGCGTCTCGTGGACGACGCGCGGCACGTCGTGCCACACCGCGACCATGTACGCGCGCCCCTCGAAGCGTCGCTGCCAGTAGCTGACCAGGTAGCTCTGCTCGTCGACCACGAGGTGGAGGTGCCGCAGCTCCTCCACGTTGTCGGCCAGGTTCATGTCGGGCATCAGCCGCAGCCGCAGCAGGCGGCGGAAGGTGTCGTTCTCCGGCCCCGGCGCCAGCGAGTGAAAGGCGAGCACCTCGCGCGCCTCGCTCGACATGTCGAGGAGGAGGATGGCGCGGACGGTCGGCGTCTCCCGGAGCGCGGTCGACTTCCACCGCCGGCCGATGGCGCCGAGATCGGCGAGGTCGATGTGCGCAGCGACGACGTTGTCCTGCGCGATGATGAACTTGTCGAGCACCTCGACGCGCTCGGCGGCGAGGGTGAGCGTCGCGTCGAGGACGGTCTGCTGGCGCGCCTTCTCGATCTGCAGGGTGGTGCGCAGGGCGAGCCAGCCCAGCACCATGATGGCGACGACGATCGCCGGCGTGAGGACGAAGTAGAGGAGCCGTTCGCGGAGGGGTTGGGCGCGCATCCGCCCGACGAGTCTACCCGGGGCGGTGGCGGAAGCTCACCGCATGCGCGCGCGCAGAGGCGGCTTGTTCACCGCGTCGGGGTCGACCGAGATCGTTCTCGAACCGAGGAATTCGGCCAGTTGCTGGCCCAGGTAGTCGAGGGCGTGACCGTCAGAGGCGGTGAACGGCGCGTCGTCGAGCGGGTTCGCCAGCTCGATGAGGCCGAGGTAGCGGCCGCCGAGCAGCACCGGCGCACACAGCGCGCGGCGTGGCGTGACGCCCATCGCGCTCCAGCGGTTGTCGCCGGCGATGTCGGGGTGGTGCGGCGCGCCCTCGGCGGCGGCGAGCACGATGGAGTGCCGGCTACGCATCGCGCGGTTCGCGACCTCTGCCTTCTCGGGAAGGCTGGAGAGGAGCGCCTTCTTCAGGCCGCCGCGCTGGCGGACGATGATGAACTCGCGCCGGTTCATGTCGAAGAACGACACGATGCCGACCTCGCAGGGGAGCTTCTCCAGCGCGAGGTTCAGGACGAAGTCGGCGCCGTCGAGCGCGTCCTGCACGAACTCCAGATCCCCGGAGGAGTCGAACAGGTCGGAGAGGAGCTCGTCGCCCTTCACCCGCTGACCGCGGGGGATCGGCGGGGGATCGCTCGCGTCGACCGCAGCTACGCGCGCCGGCAGCGGCGCCGAGGCGGCCGGTGCGGGCGCCGGATGGGGGGAGGGCGCGGTGACCCGCTCGTGGAGCGCCGGCGTCGCGATGAGATCCTGGTCGGCCTCTGCCTCGAAGCTGACCTCGACCTCGGGACCGCGGTCGACCTGCGGCAGCGACGAGGGTCGCGGGATCTCGAGCGTGGCGGGGGGCGTGGCGCCCGCCGGCAGCGCGGCGGGCGGCGCGCTGCGCACCGTGGCCGGGATCTCGGCCGCGATGGGGCTCGCGTTGACATCGGTCACGTCGTCGACGGCCATCGGCCGCGAGGGCATGGCCGACGGCACCAGGTGCCCCTCGGGCTTGACGATGGTCGGCTCGTCCTCGCCGGCCATCGACGCCGCGGCCCGCTGGATCGAGTCCGGCGCGCGAGGCACCGTCGCCGGGGCCGAGGTGCGCGCCGCGACGCCGGCGGGCGCAGCCGCAGCCGGCGGGGCGGCGCTCGGCCTGCGCAGGCCGTGCAGTTCCGTGTTCGCCATGATCGAGGCCGGCGGCGACTCGTCGTCGTGGAAGAGGACCTGGGGCTCCGGCGCGCGCCAGTCCTTCCATGTGAGGGTGGCGACCGGCAGCTTGTTCGGACTGCCGTGGAATTCGTGATCGAACACCGCGATGACGACGTAGCGACCCTTGCGCTCGCCGAGCGCGCGGCGGACGGACTCGAACCGCGCACGCAGCAGCGCCTCGACCTCGTCCCGCGCGGTGGCCGGGGCGACGACGAGCGCGAGCTCGCGGTAGACCAGCGGGCTCTTGGCGTCCGGCTCGCGCGCGCGCTCGGAGGCGACGCGGTGCGCGACGAGCATGCGGGTGGGGCCACCGCCGGTCGGCATGCTGGAGCGGCGCGCGGTGGCCCCGGGCCGGGTGGGCGCGGGCGGCGTGGCCGGCCGCCCCGGCGGTTCAGCGGCGCGCGGGACCGGATCGTCGGGAATCGATACTCGCGCCCTCGTGCGGGTCGGCTCCGGGGTCTGGGCAGCCGGCGCCTCGGCCTTGCTCGGCGCGGGCGCCGGGTCGGCGCCGCTGGGCACTACCGGCGCGTCGTCGGGAGCCCGGTTGATGACGTAGCGGGTCCGCGTCCCCGGATCGATCGCGCGGTAGCCTTCGTCCAGCAGCTCGACGCTGAAGCTCGCGATGGAGGCGGCATCACCGCGGCGTGCGCGGACCTGCTGCAGCGCCTGCTGCCAGCCCGCCGCCTCGATGCATGCCTTCTCGGGCGGCTCGGTCTTTCCGATGGACGACGTCTCGACGAACCAGCGCATGCGACTCCGCCCGAGGGGCCCGGACCTGCCCCAGACCTCTAGCGACCGGAGCGAGGCAGGTCAACGCGGCGGCGACGACATGCGGCAGGTGGTGCGCGGATGTTCCCCCCTGGCGCCCCTTTTTGTGGCGACCCTCCCGGCGACGACGCTAAGTCGCGGCCGTGAGCGCGGTCCCGACGCCCGTTACGCCCCGCTGGGGGCTCGTGGCGTCGCTGGCGCTGGTCTGGCCGCGCCTCGAGCCCGCGCTCTACGCGATCTGGTGCGGGGCCTGCGCTGGGTTCGTCGCCGGCCTCTTCCGCGAGTCGATGCTGGTCCAGACCAGCGGCGAGTACTCGGCCCCGCTCGACGACGTCTGGATCCACTTCGACTACGCCCGCGCCGCCGCCCGGGGCTTCCCTCTGCAGTGGAGCGAGGGCAACGGCATCTCCAGCGGCAACACCAGCATCACCTATCCCTTCGTGCTCGCGCTGGGCTGGCTGGCCGGGCTCCGCGACGAGCGCCTGATGAAGTGGGCGCTGGTCGTCGCCTTCGTGTCGGTGGTCGCTTTCCTGTGGCTGGTCGGGCGCCTCGCGGTGCCGGTCGGCCGCTTCGCGCGGTGGCTCGTCCCGCCGACCGTCCTCTCGCTCGGCGCACTCTGCTGGACGCTGTGGAGCGGCATGGAGAACGCTTTTCACCTCGCGGTGTGGGCGCTGACCCTGGTGCCGGCGCTGCGCGCCGAGAAGCGCCTGGCTCGAGGGCTTCCCGTCGCGCGCGACACCTGGTTCGCCGGGGGGCTCGGCGTGCTGCTGGTCCTCACCCGTCCCGAGGCGGCGACGAGCCTGGCGGTGCTCGGGCTGTGGCTCGGACACCTGGTGCGCGTGCGCCGCGGCTGGCGCGAGGCGCTGCGCGTGCTGGTGCGCGTGGGCGCGCCGGGCGTGGTCGCGCTGGTGGCGCAGGCGGTGATGAACCGGGTGGCGACCGGCGAGTGGTCGCAGGCGGGGGCAATCGCCAAGCTCGCCCTCAACCACCCCTACATGACCGCCCAGGACAAGTGGGACGACTGGGTCTTCCACCTCCGGTACGTCCTCGCGCGCAACGTCCAGCACCACTTCGCGGACGCGGTGCCCTGGGGCTACATCGTGCCGGCGCTGGCGGTGGTGCCGCTCGCGTCGGCCGCGGTCCGCCGGTACGCGGTCCTCCTCTGGGCGACCGCGGCGACCTGGGTGCTGGTCGTCTCCCTCAACGGTCAGGTGCGATGGCAGAACGAGCGCTACACCATGGCCGCGGTCGCGTGGATCCTGGTGCTGGCGGCGATGGGGCTCGGCGTCCTCCTCCAGCCCGCGCGACGGAGCTCGCGCGGCGCGCTGGCGCTGCAAGCGGCGCGGGCCGGCCTCGCGGTGGCCGCGGCGGGTCTCTACGCCGTTCACCAGGCGCCGAATTTCCGCGACCAGGTGTGGTTCTACGGCCGCGCCAGCCGCAACATCCGCGATCAGCACGTCGTCGCGGGCAAGGTGCTCCGCGGCCTAAACGTGAAGCGCATCCTCGTCGGCGACGCCGGCGCGATCATCTATTTCGCCGATCGACCTGGCCTCGATCTCATCGGGCTCGGCGGCTACCACGACCTGCCCTTCGCGCGCGCCGGCCGCCACGGCCTGGGCGCGTCGCTCGAGCTCCTGGAGCGGATGCCGGCCGACGACCGGCCCGATGTGATGGCGATCTACCCGTCGTGGTGGGGGGAGCTGCCCCAGCACTTCGGCTTCTACGTGACGGAGTTTCCAGTGGTGGGGAACGTCATCTGCGGCGGTGCCTCCAAGGTGCTCTACCGGGCGGAATGGGCCCCGATGGAGCGCCGCGCCATGCCGCGCACGCTGGTCGCGGGCGAGCGCGTGGTCGCCGAGCTCGACGTGGCCGATCTGGTGAGCGAGCGCGCGTCCTCCTACGTCTTTCCCGGGCCGCGTCAGGGCTACGTGGTGTTCCGTGTGCTGCCGGACCCCGCAGACTCCGGAGACGACCTGTTCGATGCCGGTCGCATCGTCCCCCCGGGCCACGTCGAGCGGGCACGCCTCGCCATGCCGGCAGCGGGCGGGCGGCTGGTCGTGCGCACGCCGGGGTCGGCGGCGGCGCGCGCGGTGAAGGTCCGCGTGGGCGGCGCCGAGGTCGGGGTGCTGTCGCTGCCGCCGGGCGACGGCTGGACCGAGGCGGCGGTGCCGCTGCCGCCCGGCCTCGGTGCGACCGCCGACGTCGAGCTCGAGGCGGGCGACGCCGAGTGGATCGACCACCACGTCTGGGTGCTGTCAGCCCCCTGACCGCCTCGGCACCGTGCCCAGTGGGAGTGACCCGGGACCTTCGTCGCGCCTGGCGGCGCGTCTCGGCGCGCCTCAGGTCGTCGTTTCGCGCAGTGGAACGGACCTTCCTCCTGCGCCACGGGGCCCCGCCCGCGATGAAGATCCTCTACCAGCAGTTCTTCCACAAGATGATGGGCAAGCCGGCCGACGAGGCCGTGGTGCAGGAGGGCCTCACCGGCCTCGACCGCTCGCTCGACGTGATGGAGAAGCGGCTCGCCAAGTCGCCGTTCATCGCCGGCGATCAGTTCACACTCGCCGACATCTGTTACATGCCGTACCTCGAGTACCTGGCCGCGACGCCGTCGTTCTCCCACGTCGGAGACCGGCCCGCGGTCGTCAAGTGGTGGTCGACGATCTCGCAGCGTCCGACGTGGCAAAAGGCGATCGGCAAGGGCTGATCCCGCCGCGTCGTCGCGCGAGCCGGCCCCCCCACCGCGGCGGGCCGCACGCGTGACGACGCCGCGCTTCGGGCTTCCGGAGGACGGTGCGGCGTGGGCCGCGGCAGCGCTGGCCGTCGCGGCCTTCGCGTTGTTGCCCCTGGCGCTGTCGACGGCGCAGCGACGGCGCGGGGTGGTGATCGGGGCGGCCCTCGCGGCCGGAGCGCTGTCCGCCGCGTACGTGGCACTCTACCTGCGAGGGGGGCCGCGCATCGTCGACGCGACGAGCTACCTGCTGGAGGCGCGCGCGATGTCGCAGGGCCTCCTCGCGTGGTCGCCCCTCGATCCCTCGGCGTCGGTCGCAGGTCGCTTCACGGTCCGGGACGCGCACGACGGGGGGGCGCACCTCGCCGGCATCTTCCCGCCCGGGTGGCCGGCGCTCCTCGCCCTCGGCGTCGTCGTCGGCGCCCCGATGGCGGTGGGGCCGCTGCTCGCGATCGCC
>JBKJLX010000312.1:0-2843 GCA_046596645.1 Polyangiaceae bacterium | reverse complement strand
GATGCTAGAGCGGAAGCGGAGGAGGATCATCTGAGGGCTCACGCCCCCGATTCGCTCGCCGCGTTACTCCTGCTGCAGGCACCTCATCCTGCGGCCCCGTCCAGCTGGAGTAACGCGGCGAGCGAATCGGGGGCGTGAGCCCTCAGATGATCCTCCTCCGCTTCCGCTCTAGCATCACCGACCGCCCGTGGAGCTGCGCCCCTACCAGCGCGAGACGATCGACGCCGTGCTGCGCGCCCGGCGCGAGGGCGTACGCCGCCTGGTGGTGTGCCTGCCGACCGGCGCCGGCAAGACGGTGATCCTCGCCGAGCTCGCGCGCATGGCACGGCGCCAGGTTCTGGTGCTGGCGCACCGGGAGGAGCTGCTGGGCCAGGCGCGCGACAAGATCGCCGCCGCGCTCGGCGACCCGTCGATGGTGTCGATCGAGCGAGGCGCCGAGAGCGCCCCCGTCGAGGCGCGGGTGCTGGTGTGCTCGATCCGTTCGCTCCACGAGGAGCGTCTCACCCGCGTGCTGCGCGGGCGCGACATCGGGCTCGTGGTGTACGACGAGTGCCACCACGCCGCGGCGGAGGACAACCTGCGCGTCCTCCGCCAACTGGGCGCGTTCGACGACGACTGGAGCGGTACACTGCTCGGCTTCACCGCAACCACCGCGCGCGGCGACGGCAAGGGGCTCGACGCGGTGTTCGAGCGCATCGTGTTCGTGCGCACGCTGCCGGAGATGATCGACGACGGCTACCTCGCGCCCTTGCGCGGATACCGTGTGGCGACCACCGCCGACCTCGGTCGGCTCACCGCCACCGGCGCCGACTACCGCGAGGACGAGCTGGCAGAGGCCGTCGACATCGAGGACCGCAACGCCCTGGTCGCCCGCTCGATCCAGGAGCTCGCCCGCGATCGGCGCACCATCGCCTTTTGCGTGACGGTGAGCCACGCGCGCAACCTCCGCCGTGCGCTCGAGGTTCTCGGCGTCGCCGCCGGGATCGTGCACGGGGAGATGCCAGGGCCGCAGCGCGCGCAGGCGCTGGCCGACTTCCGCGCCGGGCGCACCCAGGTTCTGACCAACGTGGCGGTGCTGACCGAGGGCTTCGACGACCCCGGCGTGTCGTGCGTGGCGATGGCGCGCCCCACGCGCTCCGAGGGGCTGTACGCGCAGTGCGTCGGCCGCGGCACCCGCCTCCACCCGGGGAAGAAGGACTGCCTGGTCCTCGACTTCGTGGATCTCTCCGCGCTGAGCCTGTGCACGCTGCCGTCGCTCTTCGGCGCGCCGCGGGACCTCGATCTGGAGGGTGGCGAGGCGGGGGCCGCGCGCCGGGTGTGGCTGCAGATCATGCAGGACCTGCCGGGCTTCGAGCTCGAGGCGGGCGCTCTCACCCTCCACGAGATCCAGGATCGGGCGTCGAGCTTCGACCCGCTCACCCTGCGGACCGACGCCGAGGTGCGGGCCATCTCCGACAACGCGTGGTTCTCCCTGGGGCGCCACGGCCTCGGCCTCCACTTCGAGCGCCAGCCGGGGCGCGTGGGCGAGGCGCTCGTCCTCTCGCGCGCGGCGCGCGGCAAGCGCTGGGAGGTCAGCCTCGACGGCAAGGCCATGGACCGCTTCTCGGTGCTGGAGGACGCGGTGCAGGCCGTCGACTACGAGATCGCGCGGAAGAACCGATCCAGCGGGGCGTCGGCGCTGGCATCCGCCGCGTGGCGACGCGCGCCCCCACCCGAGGAACTGTTGGAGCGGCTCGGCGCAGGCCGTCGACCCCGCGATCTCGCCGACGCTCTCCGGCTCGTGGTGTGGGATCGCATCGTCGGGGCGCCCCGCGCGCGCTGACGCGCCCGAACGGTCGCGGCGAGCGCGCGACCGGGCCGCGACGTCCGGATCACGATGGAAGCGAGGACCACAGCTCGCCCAGCAGCGCCGGCGGAGCCGGCCCCGCCTGCAGCAGCGCGTCGTGGAAAGCGAGCTCGTCGACGCCGGGACCGCGGCGCGCCCGCCAGCCGTCCCGAAGGTCGTCGATGGCGATCTTCCCGATCAGATACCCCAGCGCCTGCAGGCCCGAGCGCGCGTAGCGCACGCCCTGCCCCGCGGTGAACATCGCCGGCATCCCCGTGGCGGCGGCACTGAAGGCCGCGACCCGGTCGCGCGTCCACCCCTCGGTGTGCAGCCCGATGTCGGCGAGTACGCGCGCGGCGTGGATGGTGCGCACGAACGCGCGGAACAGCGCGCCCGGCGCGTCGTGGAAGCCAGCGTCCTCCATGCGCGCCTCGGCGAAGACCGCCCAGCCCTCGATGTTGAAGTGCGGGATCCACGTGTCGTGGAGGACGCCGCACTCGTCGGGCACGCCGAGGAACCGCACCGGGGCGCGCTCGCCGCCGAAGCGGATCTGCCAGGCGCGGCTCTGCAGGAAGTGACCGGGGACCGCCTCGTGCACCGCGAGGTTCGGCGCACTGATCACCGGGTGGAGCGAGGGGTCGACCACGACCGCACACGCCCCGCCGCCGTCCCCGGCGAGCAGCGGCGCCGGCCAGTTGGTGCAGGTCGCGAAGCGACGCCACAGCTCGGGGGCACGCACCACCGGGCATTCGCACACCGCCGGGATGGCGAAGGTGCCGCGGTCGCGGCAGAAGGCCGTCGCGCGCGCGATCTCCCTCTCGTAGAGCGCGATGACGTCGTCCTCGGACGCGGGACGCGCGGCGAGGAGCTGGTCCATGACCTGCTTGGCCTGGGCGAATGTCGTGACCCGTGCGGACGCGCCAGGCGTCGTCGGCGCAAGGCGGGCGGCACGCTCGATCATCTCGTCCTGCGCGCGTGCCAGCTCCTCCTGGGCGCGGGTGCGGATCGCCTCGCGCGT
>JBKJLX010000192.1:0-10634 GCA_046596645.1 Polyangiaceae bacterium | reverse complement strand
GACAAGAAGAAGTCTCGGGACCTGGCGACCGCCTACCTGGAGTTCCTCTACGGGGTGGAGGGGCAGGCCATCGCCGCCAAGCACCACTACCGCCCCCGCGACGCCAGAGCCCTCGAGGCGGCGAAGGTTCCCTTCCCCAAGGTGGAGACCTTCACCATCGACGACGTCTTCGGCGGCTGGCGCGAGGCGCAGAAGAAGCACTTCGACGACGGCGGTCTCTTTGACGGCATGGTCGGCCGGTAGCTTCTCGCAGCGAGCGCGGGTATCGGTCCGGACCTGACGCATGGCGCGCCGCAGGAGCGTTCTGCCGGGCCTCGGTCCGGCGCTGGGGTTCGCGACCCTCTACATCTCGCTGATCGTCCTCATCCCGCTGTCCATGGTGGCGGTGAAGGCGGCGAGCATGTCGTGGGGCCGCTTCCTCGACGTGGTCACGGCCCCTCGCGCGGTAGCGGCCTTCCAGCTGAGCGTCGGGGCCTCGTTCGCGGCTGCCCTCATCAACGTGGTGTTCGGGACGGTCGTCGCGTGGGTGCTGGTTCGCTACCCGCTCCCCGGCAAGCGCGTGCTCGACGCGCTGGTCGACATCCCATTCGCCCTGCCCACCGCGGTCGGAGGCATCGCGCTCACCGCGCTCTACGCCAAGAACGGCTGGATCGGCCGCCACCTGGAGCCGCTCGGGATCCAGGCGGCGTACAGCCGGCTCGGCATCGTCATCGCGCTCACCTTCATCGGTTTGCCGTTCGTGGTGCGCGCGGTGCAACCGGTGCTCGCCGAGCTGGAGCCGGAGGTGGAGGAGGCGGCGGCCTGTCTGGGCGCCTCGCGGTGGACCACGCTGCGCCGCGTGGTGCTGCCCACCCTGGCGCCCGCCGCGGTCGCCGGCTTCGCGCAGGCCTTCGCCCGGGCGCTCGGCGAGTACGGCTCGGTCGTCTTCATCTCCGGCAACATGCCGGGCAAGACCGAGATCGCGCCCCTGTTCATCATGACGCGGCTCGAGCAGTACGACTACGAGGGCGCCGCCGCGGTGGCGATGGTTCTCCTGGGCATCAGCTTCACGATGCTCATCGTCGTTCACAAGCTGCAGGGCGGCCTCGCCGCGAGCCGCGCGGGGAGGCGAACGTGAGCGAGCCGCGCGCCGTCGATCCTCGCCGCAAGGCCACCCAGGACCCGGCGATCCTGCGCATCGGCACCATCGTGATCGCGGTCGCGTTCCTCTTCGTCTTCGTCCTCCTGCCGGTGCTGGTGGTGCTGGTCGAGGCGTTCAGCCGGGGCTTCGGGCCGTTCGTCGAGGCGATCAGCGACGAGGACACCATCGCCGCCGGCATCCTCACCCTGAAGACGGCGGCCATCGCCGTCCCCCTCAACGTGATCTTCGGGGTGGCCGCGGCGTGGGCGATCGCCCGCTTCCAGTTTCCGGGGCGCTCCTTCTTCCTGACGCTCCTTGACCTGCCCCTGGCGGTATCGCCGGTCATCGCGGGGATGATCTTCGTGCTGCTCTTCGGGCGGCAGGGCGCGCTGGGGCCCTTCTTCGAGAGCCACGACATCCAGGTCATCTTCGCCGAGCCGGGGATCATCCTTGCGACGGTGTTCGTGACCTTCCCTTACGTCGCGCGCGAGCTGGTGACGTTCTGGGAGTCCCAGGGGACGGAGGAGGAGGAGGCGGCGCTGGTGCTGGGAGCCAGCGGCCCCACCATGTTCCGCCGCGTCGCGCTCCCCACCGCCAAGTGGGCGCTCTTCTACGGCGTGGTCCTCACCAACGCCCGCGCCATGGGCGAGTTCGGCGCGGTCAGCGTCGTCTCCGGTCACATCCGCGGCAAGACCAACACCCTGCCGCTCCACGTCGAGGTGCTGCACGGGGAGTACGCCTTTGCGCAGGCCTTCTCGGTGGCGTCGCTGCTGGTGCTGCTGGGCGTGGTCACCCTGGTGGCCAAGCGTCTCCTCGAGCCGCGAGCGCAGAAGGCCGCGGTCCGGCCCACGGAGGATCCGTCATGAGCGCGATCGTCGTCGAGCACCTGGTGAAGTCCTTCGGCAAGGAGCGCGTCGTCGACGACGTCTCCTTCCAGGTGGAGCCAGGCGAGCTGGTGGCGCTGCTGGGACCCAGCGGCGGCGGCAAGAGCACGGTGCTGCGGATGATCGCCGGCCTGGAGACCCCGGACTCCGGCGCGGTGCGCATCGGCCAGGCCGACGTGACGGACAAGCGGGTGCAGGACCGGCACGTCGGCTTCGTGTTCCAGCACTACGCGCTCTTCCGTCACATGTCGGTGCGCCAGAACATCGCCTTCGGGATGGAAGTGCGGAAGGTCCCGCGGCCCGAAGCGCAGCGCCGCGTCGACGAGATGCTGCAGCTGGTGCAGCTGGCCGATCTGGGCGACCGCTTCCCGCACCAGCTCTCCGGGGGGCAACGCCAGCGGGTGGCCCTGGCGCGCGCGCTCGCGCCGCAGCCGCGGCTCATGCTGCTCGACGAGCCGATCGGCGCCCTCGACGCCAAGGTCCGCCTCGAGCTCCGCAGCTGGCTGCGCCGCCTCACCAAGGAGCGGGAGATGACGACGGTGTTCGTCACTCACGACCAGGAGGAGGCGATGGATCTGGCGAGCCGCGTCGCCCTCATCCACAAGGGCAAGATCGAGCAGATCGGGTCGCCCTCCGATCTGCACGACACGCCGGCCACCCCGTTCGTGGCGTCGTTCATCGGCAGCTCCAACGTGCTGCAAGGCACGGTGAGCCACGGCCGCGTGGTGGTCGGGGGCTGCGCGCTCCCCTACGCGCAGGGCCTGCCCGAGGGCGAGCCGGTGACCATCTTTGCGCGGCCGTTCGACGTGCTGGTCAGCGAGGATCGATCCCTGGGGCGAGGCACCGTCGAGCGGCTCACCCGCTACGGCGGCAAGATCCGCGCGGAGCTGTCGCTGGCCGGCGGCATCGAGCTGGTCGCCGAGGGCATCGACATCGACGCCCCCAAGGACCTGGCGCCCGGCCAGGAGGTCGGGGTGCGCATCCGCGCCGCGTCGATGTTCGTCGCCGGCCAGGGCAAGCCATCGCTCATCCGCGCCGGCGGGCCGGTCGCCACCGAGATGTGGCCCTGATCGGCGCGCTCCGCCGCGAAATCAGAACATCTCGTTCATCGTCGGCATGGGGCCGGCGAAGACCGCGTCGAGCTTCTCCACCTCGGCCTGGGGGCCGCTGAGCAGGCCGCGCAGCGCGAGCTCGGTGGCGCTGGCGAACCCGCTGAAAAGCGCGCTCATGCCCCGCGGGCCGAGGCTCACCGCAGCGGTGCCCCCCTTGTTCACCGCTCCGCTCCCGCCCTCCACCGCGAGGGTCACCGTGGCCGAGGCCTCGGGTAGCGTGTCGTCCACGTAGGCGAGCGAGACCTGGGCGCGCACCGCCGCGTTGTAGCCGCGCGCGGTCAGCGCCTTTTCCAGGTCGAGCACCCGCACCAGCCAGAAATCCTGGAGGTCCACCACCGGCCGCCGATCGGGGAGCAGCGCCTGGAAGATGCCGGGCACCTGCAGCTGCCAGCGCACCCGGGTGGCGATCGATCGGTAGCCGCCGAGCAGCGCGAAGATTCGCCGCGCGGCGCCTGCGTCCTCCGCGCTGGCGTCGGTGACCAGGAGGGTGCTGTCGTGATCGGCCATGGCGTGCGACACGACGACGTGGCCGCACACGCGGCTGCCACGGCGGATGGCGAAGCTCCTGGTGTCGGCGCGCCAGGGGCGGTTCACGCGCTCCCACACGTAGTGGCCGCGATCGAGGGCGCCGTGGTGGCGCGCGGCGAAGCGCTTCTGCAGCGCGACCAGGTCGGCGTCGGGGTCGAGGCCCTGCGCTTCCGCCCGGACCTCCTCCGGCGCGTTGCGCCCTGCGTGCGCGAGGTCGGCCGGGTCGAGAGTGAAGCGGAAGCGGGCTCCGGCGCGTTCGTAGCCGACGCGCTGGTAGAAGGGGACGGTCGAGGGGAACAGGGTGGAGATGGCGGCGCCGCGGGCGCGCATCGCGCCCAGGGACTCCGTCATCATCGCGGCGCCGGCGCCGGTGCCGCGGCGCTCGGGGGCGATGCCCACCCCGGCGAGCCCGATCATGGGCACGCTGCGGCCGCCGAAGAACTGCCCCATCGGCACCAGCAGCATGCCGCCGTAGAGGCCGCCCGCGTCGCGGGCGGCGAGCACGTTGTCCATCCCCGCCCGCGCGAACCACCCCGCGGCATCGGCCGCGGGGAAGCCGAAGGCGTGGGCGAGGAGGCTGCCGAGCGGCGCGTGATCCTCGTGGCGGGCGACATGGAGGGTCGAGGGCATGGCGCAGTCTCGCTGGGCTCGACGGATGGGAGAAGCCAGCGACGTCGCGCCACGGCTTGCCAGACAGAGGACCGTGTACTAAACAGGTTCAGTGAACGAGTTCACAAAGACGCCGAGGACGCGGGCGGACCAGAAGGTGGCGACGCGGGCGCGCATCCTCGAGGTGGCGCGCGTTCACCTGGAGCGATCCGGCTTCGAGGGGACGAGCATCCGCGGCGTCGCCACCGAGGCCGGGGTCGCCGCCGGCACGGTGCTGCTCCACTTCAATGACAAGCACGACCTCCTCCACGCCGCGCTGTTCGACGATCTGGAGGCGACGTGGGAGGCGGCGCGCGCCGGCGGGCGGAGGAAGCGCTCGCTCGACGCCGAGCTCCAGTCCATCGCCGACGCGTTCTTCGGCTACTACGCTGCGCGGCCGACCCTCTCGAGGACGCTCCTCCGCGAGTCGCTCTTCGCGACGCCGCCGTGGAGCGAGCGCTTCGCGGCGCAGGTGGCGAGCGTGCACGCGCACGTCGCCGGGCTCGGTACCGAGGCGCGCGTGCGCGGGGACCTGCGGGCGGAGGCGGACCCGGCGCTGCTCGGGGCCGCGTTCTTCAGCTTCTACTACTTCGCGCTGATCGCGTGGTTGCAGGGCGGACACCCCGATCCTTCGCGCTTGTTCCGCCGCATGCTCGCGCAGCACCTGGACGGGCTGCGATCGGAGAAAGGATCGAGATGATGGCCTCGACGATGTTCGTGGACGACGAGAGAAAAGCGACCATCCGCGGCTGGTACGACGCGTTCCGCGCCAGGACCGCGGCCCCCTGCGAGGACCGCGAGGTCGACACGTCGTTCGGTCGCACCCACGTCCTCATCGCGGGGAGGGACGACGCGCCGCCGCTGGTCGTGGCCCACGGCGCGCTCGCGTCGTCGGCGCACATCCTGCCAGAGCTGAAGGGCCTGGCAGCGACGCGCCGCCTCGTGATCCTCGACGTGGTGGGGCAGTCGGTGATGAGCGAGGACCGGCGCATCGACGTGCAGGGGGACGACTACGGCCGCTGGCTGGGCGAGGCGACGACGGCGCTCGGTGTCGAGCAGTTCGACCTCTTCGGCGTGAGCTGGGGCGGCTTCGTCGCGACCCGGGCGGCCGTGGTGCTCGGATCGCGCGTGAAGAGCCTGGTGCTGGTGGTGCCGGCGGGTTTCGTCGCCGGGCCGATCTGGGCCGGCCTCCGCGACATCGGCTGGCCCATGCTGATGTACCGCGCGTTCCCCTCGCAAGCGCGGCTGGAGCGGCTGGTCGACGGCCTCTTCTCCTCCCCCGAGCCGGAGTGGACGCCGTATTTCGGCGACGCGGTGCGTTCCTACAGGATGGACATGCGCGTCCCGCCGCTGCTGACGCCCGTGCAGGCCAGGCAGATCACGTGCCCGGTGCTGGTCTTCGCCGCCGAGAACGACTCCAGCTTCCCCGGCGCGGCGCTCCTCGCGCGGGCGAAGGTGCTGATGCCCCAGGCGCAGGTGGAGCTCCTCGAGGGCGTGAAGCACAGCCCGCCGATGACGGATGAATTCCGGCAGAGCCTCGCGGCGCGGGTGGAGCGGTTTCTGGAGCGCCGGTGAAGGGGTCCCGCCAGCGGATGCACGGGGTACGCTGATGCGCGGCCCTCGTGAACGTCGCGCCCCGCCTGATCGCAGCGCTCACCTGGCTCGTGATCGCGGCCTCGTGCCGCGCCGCCGAGGCGCCCGAAATCACGGTTCCAGCCGCGCGCCCTGCCCACCACGACGGGGTCGGGCCTCCGCCGGGGCCGGCGGCAGGGCGGGCCAGCGACGAGATCGTCGTGCGCGTGGATCGCGCCGCCGGGCGCGGGCTCGCGGCGCCCCGCGTCCTGCGTCGGCTGCTGGCCGAGCGCGGGGGCCGCCTCCAGCTGGCGCGCGCGTACACGACGGTCTCGCTCGTCGTCACCGAGGTGGTGGAGGGCGCGCTCGACGATCCGACCTACGCGCGCCGCCCGGTGGGCGTGAACGCGCTGCCCGTGATCCTGCTCGACGAGGCGGCGCACGCGGCGCCCGACGGCCTGGACGGCTACCAGGGTACCTGGCGATTGACCAGGGACGGAGGCGGCACGTTGAGCGTGTCCGAGGTGGAGGACACGCCGCTGCCCCGCGCCGCGGGCAGGGCGCGGAGCGATGATCTCGCGCGGGTGAGGTCGCTGCTCCGCGCCACGGCGCCCGCCGAGCGCATCGAGGGGCTCGACGCGCTGGAGCGCTGGCCGATGCTGGAGCTGGTGCCGGAGGTCATCGCGCTGCTCGACGACGCACGCGACGACGGCCGCGCCATTGCGCCCGCGGGGCACTCTGTCATCGGGCCGCGGTCGGTGCGCACCGAGGCAGAGCGATGCCTCCACGCGCTCGTCGCTCCCCTGGCCGACGAGACCAGCCCCCCGGCCGGCGCCCGCGAGCCCTGGCGGCGGTGGTGGAGCGAGGCGACGACGCGCGAGCCCGATCCGGGGCCGGCGCTCGCGCCCGGCGAGGCCTTCGAGATCCTGCGCGTCGAGGCCAACCAGACCTGGCCCGAGCTCGCGGCGGCGGGGGACGGGACGATCGCGCTGGGGGTGAGCCGCGTGATGACGCCGATCGACGGCTTCACCAGCGGCGTCGCCCTGGTCGCGCCGCGGCCCTCCGCCCGCCGCTGGGCGCACGGCGTCGCGGGGGGAGGGCGGGAGCCCACCGGGCTCGACGTCGCGGCGGGGCCGTCCGGGATCGGCGTGCTCTATGCCGCGCACGACGCCTGGCGCGTGGCGGTGGTGGCGCCTGGCGCGCGGGGAGCGCCGCCGCGCGGCGAGGAGGTGGCGCGGCGGGCCTCGCACGCAGCCATCGCCCCGTCCGACGGAGGGTTCGTCGTCCTCTACGGCGAGGCGGAGGCGGAGGACGTCTTCGCGCTGGCCCTTGATGCGACGGGCAAGCCACGCGGCGCGCCGCGCCCCATTCGCCCGCTCGACCGGCCGGCGACGCAGTACCACCAGGGCATCCACCCCTTCGCGCTGGCGCGTACGACGCGCGGCTGGCTCGCCGCGGTGGAGACGGAGTCGCGCGTCGTCACGCTGTCGCTCGGCGACGCCCTCGACGTGAAGATGCAGAACGTCATCGCGCCGGTGCGCGGCGCCGCGCAACCGCAGCTCGCCGTCGCCGGCGACAGGGTGCTGGCCGTGTGGACCGCGGACTGGAAGACGCCGCGCCTCTGCACCGCGCCGCTCGACCTCGACGGCAACGACGTCGCCAACGAGACGTCCTTCGGCGAGGAGGTCGGCCGCGTAGCCAGGCCCGTGGCGCTGGAGGACGGCGGCTTCGCTGTCGCATGGATCGAGTCGCAGAGCGAGGTGCTCCTCGGCCGCTGGGATCGGGACGGCGAGCGCCACTCGGTCGTCGCCGTGCACCGGGGCGAGGTGTCCGCCTCTGCGCTCGCCCTGGCGCGCGACGGCGACGCCCTGGTGGTCGCGTTCCACGACACTGCGCGCTGGCCCTCCACCTTGCGGGGTAAGCGCCTCGACCTCACGGCGCTGCGATGAGGTCGCGCGCGCCTCCTCGGGGCTCGTCGGGGCCTGGGCTCAGCCCCCGGGGGGCGTCGCGAAGCGGCCGGGGAACGGGTCGGCGTCGTGGCGGGTTCGCACCTCGTCGCGCCACAGCGCCGGGGTCTGCCCGCGCTCGTGGAACAGGGCGACGCCGATGACGCCCACGTTGCGCGCGTCGGCGCTCTTCTTGTTCGCGGCGTAGGCGTCGCGGACCGAGCCGAAGCGAAAGGCGGCGACCGCCTCCTCGCTCTGGCGGAAGCCGTCGATCTCGAGCGTGCCGTGGCCGTCGACCAGGTAGCCGCGCTTGCCGAAGCCGGCGGCGCGTCCGTCGATGACGTCGAGGCCGTCGACGCTGACCACGACCTCCATGCGCATCGACGAGTTGTTTTGCAGGACGATCTCGTAGCGCTGGCCGGCCTCGCCGACCACGTAGTCGCGGCCGGCGGTCTCGAAGCCAGTGAGGAATCGGCCGGAGTCGCCGTCGCGCAGGCCGACGGTGACGACGCCGTCGCCGACGTCGACGCGGCGCTGCGGCATCATCGGGCCGCCGCCCGCCATGGCGCGGGCGCCCTCACCGTCGTTGTAGAAGAGCGACGCGGTGACGAAGGGCGTCATGCTGTCGGCGCGCTGGAAGGGGATGGTGGTGATGCGCGAGCTGCGCGTCTCTCCCCACGCGGTGCCGAGGCCGGGGCGGGCAGCGGGCTCGCGCGCCGGAGCGTCGGCATCGCGCCGGCGACCCTCGGCGCCACGCGTCGCCTCGGCGCGCCCGGTGGCGGGCGCCTCGCTCTCCTCGTGCGGGCTGGAGTCGTCGCCCGGGGCCTGGGCAGGGGGAGGCGCGGAGGACTTCGCCGAGTCGTTGCCGACCTCGAAGGCGGGCGGGGTGGCCGGCGACTCGGGCGCCGGGGCGGAGCCCGCGCAGCCGACCGCCGAGAGGGCCGTCATGGCCAGCAGAGCGACGGACATCAGGCACGAGGCGGGGGTCTTCGGCGTGCTCATGGCGAGGAAACGCGGCCCCGCCCCCGGCCTTACAGGTCAGCGACCGAAGACCTCGATCAGGGTGACGACCAGGGCCAGCCCCAGGAGGGGGAGGAGCAACCACATCGCGACCAGCCCCCAGCCGCGGAGCAGGCTTCTTCCCCCCCGCTGCTCGCAGCGCAGGCAGATCGCCCACACCTTGGCGCTCCCCTCGGTGAGGACGCAGCAGTCCCCGCACACAGGCGAGCGGCAGCGGGCGCATGGGCCGACCGCCTCGGCGCAGCAGATGACGCAGGGCGCGGGCCCGTCGTCGCCCACGGTGCGCAGCTGGCCGGTCATCGCGCCTCCGCGCCGCGCCGCAGCTGGCGAGCCGCCGTGGACGCGACACACTCGACCGCATGACGACCAGCGGCGAGGGCGCTTCGAGGGGGCGGCACATCGACGACGATCGCGGCATCGCGTCGCTGCTCGCGGCGACGCGCACCATCGCCGTCCTCGGCATCAAGACCGAGGCGCAGGCCGATCAGCCCGCCTACTACGTGGCCGAGGCCGCGCAGCGAGCCGGCTACCAGGTGGTGCCGGTGCCGACGTACTACCCGGAGGTGACGGAGATCCTGGGCCAGAAGGTGCTCCGCACCGTCGCGGGGATCGGCGAGCCGGTGGACCTGGTCGACGTGTTCCGTCGGCCCCGCGATCTCGCGGCGCACCTCGACGACCTGCTCGCGGCGAAGCCGCGCGCGGTGTGGCTGCAGTCCGGCATCCGCGACGACGCCTTTGCCGCGCGCCTGGTGGAGGCGGGCATCGACGTCGTCCAGGATCGCTGTCTGATGGTCGAGATCCGCCGTCACGGCGCGCGCCCTCGCGTGTAGTGCTCCTGCGCCCTCGGCGGGGCCGGGCTTCAGGGCAGGCCGGGGATCACGAGCTGCACCCGGTAGAGGCTGCTGCGCGCGGTGATCCAGAGCACGTTGCGATCGGTCCCGCCGAAGGTGCAGTTGGCGGGCGTCTCCCCCACCGGGATGACTCCCCACGGCGTTCCGTCGGGGCGACGCACGTCGATGCCGGCGCTGGTGGTGACGTAGAGGTTACCGGCGTCGTCGACCGCCATCCCGTCCGGCCCGCCCTCGGTCTCGGTGAGGAGCACCCCCGGCCCCGTCGAGCCGTCCTCGGCGATGGCGTAGGTCCACAGCTCCGACGACTGGTTGTCGGCGACATAGAGGATCGTCTCGTCCGGCGAGAGGGCGATGCCGTTGGGTAGCCCGCGCGCGTCGTCGACCAGGTGGATCGCCCCCTCGGGGTCGACCCGGTAGACGCCGTTGAAGCCGATCTCGTGCTCGTTGCCGGGCAGCCCGTAGTCGGGGTCGGTGAAGTAGAGGTTGGTGTCGGCGCGCACGATGGCGTCGTTGGGCGCGTTGAGCCGACCGCCCTCGTATTCCTCGACGAAGGAGGCGAAATCGGGCGTATCGATGCCCGAGATGGCGATCCGCCGCGCCGCGCCCTCGCAGGCGACCATCAGCGGCACGCCGGGGATGGGGGCGAGACCGTTGGAGCCCCCACTGTCCTCACGCCAGGTGGTGATCGCGTCGGCTACGTCGATCTGGTGGATGCGTGCCGGGGGGATGTCGCTCCAGCGGAGGACGTCCAGGCTGGCGATCCACAGCGGGCCCTCGACGAAGCTGTAGCCGTCGTCGACCAGCTCCACGTCGCCGGCCCCCACCAGCGGGTCGACGCCCTCCCAGCTGATCTCCCCGCCGCCGCCGCCGCTCCCCGGGGCCCCCCCCGCTGCGCTGTCGCCGCCCACGCCCACCGTGGCGCCGGTGGAGCCGACCGCGTCCTCGCCGCCGTC
>JBKJLX010000663.1:0-6539 GCA_046596645.1 Polyangiaceae bacterium | reverse complement strand
CCGATCTGCAGGTGACGAGGGACGACGTGGTCTCCACCTACCTGCTGCCGCCCGGCGAGCTCGAGCTGGCGCTGTGGCTGGAGGCCGATCGCCTGGCGCCGCGCGTCGACGAGGAGGCGCTGGTCGACGCGCTGCGGACGCTGGCCGAGCGCCGGGCGCAGGTTCCGTTCGCGCGCCACGAGGAGCGGATCGACGCCCTCGCCTACCAGGGCTTCGCGCCCTACGCCCACGCCCCCGAGGGCACGCCCGACGATCTGCTGGCGATCCGGGGCGACGCCGCGACCGGCAAGCCGATCGCGCGACCGGAGCGACCTCTGGTGGTGGTCGTCGCCGGCGCGGTGGAGCCGGCGGCGGGGCTCGCGCTGGCGCGCAAGCACCTCGGCGGCGTGCGCGCGGGGACGGCTGCCCCGCCCCCCGGCGAGCTGCCCGATCAGATCAACCAGCGCGCGATGGCGCTGGTCGACGGGCACGCGCGGACCTCGGCGCTCCTGATCGGCTTCGCCGTCCCGCCGGCCGCGGTTGCCGCCGACGGGCCGGCGCTGGAGCTGGCGGCGGCGGTGCTGGCGGGCGGACCACGCTCGCGCCTCGCGCGGGGTCTGGTCGACGAGGGCGCAGCGTCGAGCGTGCGCGCCTGGCTCGAAAGGCGGGTGGGACCGAGCACCTTCCGCGTCGACGTCCGCTTCGCGCCCGGGGCCGACCCGGTGACGGCGCGCGAGCGCGTGGAGCGCGCGCTGGGGGAGCTCGGCAAGAGCCCGCCCCGCCCCGACGAGCTGCTGCGAGCGCGCGCGTGGCTGGCGCTCGAGGCCTCGAGCGCGATCGGGCGCGCCGACCACCTCGCGGCGGGACTGGGTCGCGACGTGATCGCCGGCGTCCCCTCCGGGGCGACCGCGAAGACCGGCAGGCAGGGTCGCTGGGATCTGGGTCGGTGGGATCTGGGCCGATGGCGCGGCGTCGACGGCGACGCCGTGGCGCGCGCGGCGACGACGCACCTCAGCCCGATCCGTCGCAACGTGGTCGAGGTGCAGCCGGGGCGACCGCTCGAGGCGCCCACCGCCGCGGCGGGCCCGGCGCGGCCCACCCAGGCCGCGAGCGCGCCACGCGGCGCAGGATCGGGGGCGAAGCCGGGCACCCCGCCTCCTGCGAGGCCGCGCGCCCCGGCGAAGCCCCCGCGCGAAAGCAAGCCCGCCAAGAAGCGAGGCAGTCCGTGAGGCCTTCGGCGCGCATCGGCTGGGCGCTCCCGCTCCTCGCGTTGTTCGGCGCCTGCGCCGGCGGGCTCCCCGCGCCGCGCCATCTCGGCGACGCGCCCGGGAGCCCCGACGCGCCCGGCGCTGCGAGCCCGCGCCGCGACGACGCGCCACCGCCGCCGGAGAGCGCGCTGACGTTGCCGACCGCGCCGGCGGCGAGCGTGCGCGATCTGGCGAGCGGGGCGCGGGTGGCGATCGTGGAGCGGCGCGAGGTGCCGCGCGTCGCGCTCCGCCTGGTGGTCGGTGCCGGCACCTCGGCCGACGGCGAGCGCGCCGGGGTCGCGCTCATCGCGGCGCACGCGATCGCGGTGACCCTCACCGACCGCGCCGCCGCCCTCGGTGGCGCGCTCGACGTCGCGGTCGGGGCGGACGCGGCGATCTTCTCCCTCGCCGTGCACCCCGCCGATCTCGACGCGGCCATCGCGCTCCTCACGGAGGTGGTGCGCGCGGCCCGGCCAGGTCAGGTCGAGGTGCAGCGGGCGCGCGCGCGCGCGGCCAGCGCGGCGCGCCGCGCCGCGGCGGAGGACGACGATCACGGCGCGTCCTACGTCATCGTGCGCGACCTCTTCGACCTGCCGACCGCGCGTCACCCCTACGGGACGACCTCGCCCACCGCGGAGGAGATCGCCGAGGTCACCCCCGCCGACGTCCGCGCCCTGATCGCGGCTCGCTATGCGCCGGCCGGCACCACGCTGATGGTGGCGGGCGACGTCGTCGCGACCGCGGCTGGCGACGCTGCCGACCGCGCGCTGGGCCAGGGCCCGCCGCGCGCGCCGCCTGGCCTCGGTATCACGGAGCCCTTCGCGCGCGAGCGGGATCGGGTAACGGTCGTCGATCGCGAGGGCGCGGGCGCCGGCGACGCGCACGTGTTCGTCGGACTCGCCGCGCCGGAGGGTGATGACGAGGTCGCGCTGGTCGCGACCGAGGTCGCGCTGGAGGTCGCCGCAGCGCGCCTCGCCGGCGGCGCCACCGCGACCATGCTCCGCTTCCGCGAGGGCCCGCAAGTCGCGCGGCTCGAGCTGCGCAGCACGGCGGCGCGCTCGGCGGCCGACGTCCGTCGCCTGCTGGACGAGCTCGACCGCCTCGCCGCGACGGCCCCCAGCGAGCGAGAGGTGGCGGTCGCGCAGCGCGTGCTGGTCTCCGGCGTCGCCAGGGCGCTCGCCTCGGCGGACGGCATCGCCGACGCGCTGGCCGACGCCGCGGCGCGAGGCCTGCCCGAGGACGCGATCGGGCGACGCCTGAAGCTGCTGGGCGACATGTCGGCGCCGATCGTCTCGGTGGCGGCGCGCGGCCTCTCCGAGGCGCCGGCCCACGTGGTCGTGGTGGGCGCCGCGCAGACGCTGGCGCCGCGGCTGGTCGAGCTCGCCGAGGTGAAGGTCGTCGACCCCATGACCGGCTACGGGCGCGTGCGGTCGTTGCCCCAGGTGCCGCGGTGAGGGCGCGTCACGCCTTCGTCGTCGCGGCGGTCGCCGCGCTGGCGGCGCTCGCGACGCGGCCCGACGTGTCCACCGCGGCCCCGCGCGCCGCGGCGGCCCCCACCCCTCTGCCCGGCCGCACCGTCGACTACGCCTACGACGGCAAGGACGTCGGCAAGCCTCGCCTGGCGTGGACGGGCCGCGCCTTCGTCCACGATCGCGCGCGCGAGCGCGCGGCCAGGGGTGAGGCGCTGCCGCTGGTCGTCTTCCTGCACGGCCTCAACAAGGAGCTCATCCCCCATCGGTGGATGGGCGGCGGGAACGAGGGCGATGTTCGCCGCATCGCGTCCGACGGGATCGAGGCGGGGACGCTGCCGCCGCTGGTGATCGCCGGCCCGGGCTCGGTCGTGAAGGAGGCGGTCTCACACGGGGCGAGCTGGGCCGAGCTCGACATCGACGCCTTTCTCGCGCGCACCGAGGCGGCGCTGGCGCCCGACGTGAAGATCGACACGGCGCGCGTGGTCGTGGTCGGCCACAGCGGCGCCGGATGCAGCGACAGGGGCGGCCTCTCCGCGGCGGTGCATGCGAAACGCCCCATCCTCGGCGTGGCCTCCATCGACACCTGCATGGGGGGCGGCCTGGCGCGCGACCTCGCCGCAGCGCGGCCGGGCACCCACGTCGTCGTCACCTGGCAAGAAGTCAGCTGGAAGCGACCCTTCGAGCTCTTCAGGTCGACCTTCGTGCGCGGCGTCGCGGTAAGCCCACCTGCGCCGGGCGCGCTGCGGGAGCTCGAACGCCTGCCGCCCCTGCCCCGCGCCCACGACGCCACCGTGGGACAGACCTTCGCGAAATGGCTCCCGCGCTTGCTGGTCCCGCCGGCGCCGCCGCCGTGACGGAACGCGCGGCGCCGCGCTATCGTCGGGCGCCGATGCGCGCCCCGCTCCCAGCGCTTGCCCTGTCGATCGGCGCCGCGCTCCTCGCCGCGGGCGCGGGCTGCGGCCCCCCCAACCCGTGCAGCCCGGCGTCCTGCGGCGAGGGGTCGACCTGCGTGCTGGGAACCTGCGAGCCGCGCGCGCGCGTCCCGGTCGGCGACCGCTCGCGGCGCGTGGTGGTGTTCCCGGGCGACGTCGCGGCGGTCGCCGAGAACCTTCCCGGAGGATCGCACGCGACGCTCGCCCTCGGCGGCCGGG
Source organism: Polyangiaceae bacterium (assembly GCA_046596645.1). GTDB lineage: Bacteria > Myxococcota_A > Polyangia > Polyangiales > Polyangiaceae > JBKJLX01. The sequence continues at coordinate 2,690 of JBKJLX010000663.1, read as the reverse complement.
GGTCGGGCGACGCGGCGCTGTTTCTCGCCTTCGAGCACGGCCTGGGGAGAGAGGCCGACATCGAGGCCGCGTGGATCGTCGCCGAGCCCGCGACCGGCGCCGTCACCGCGAGCGCCTGGATCGATGTCGAGGCCCGCGACGTGCCCGGGCGGTTCGAGGGTGGCCTCACCGACTGGTCGCGACGCCCCGCCACCGGCCGCCCGACCGGCCACGGGAGGACGCGCGGTGCTGCGGGCTCGATGCTGCGGGTCGAGGTGACCGGGCTGGTGCGCAGCTGGGTCCGCTCCGGTCGCCGCGACGGGCGGGTCGCCCTGGTCGCCCGCGGCGACGCCGACGTCGGCGCCACCGTCTCCACCGGGCTGGGCGCGGGCGCGGCGCCCCGGCTCGAGGTCTACCTGCGGTGAGCCCGGCGAGCCCCGCGACCGCAGCACCGCGCGAGGGGCTCGCCCTGCGGGTCAGCGATCTCGCGATCGGCTACGCGACCGACGGCGGCGTCACGCGCGCCGTCGACGGGGCCTCGTTCGACGTCCCCGCGGGCGGCGCGGTGGCGCTGGTCGGAGAGAGCGGATCGGGGAAGACGGCGACGGCGCACGCGCTATTACGCATCCTGCCGGAGTCGGCGTCGATCCTGCGCGGCACCATCGAGCTCGAGGGGCGTTCCATTCTCGAGCTGTCGGAGCGCGAGATGCGCGCGCTGCGCGGCGATCGAATCTCCATCGTCTTCCAGGAGCCGATGAGCGCGCTCAACCCGGTGTACACCGTGGGCGCCCAGGTGGCGGAGGCGGTGCGCCTGCACCGCGACGTGTCGCGCGCCGAGGCGAAGCGGCGCGCGGTCGCGGCGCTGCGCGCGGTCGGCATGCCCGCGCCCGACGACCGAGAGAACGACTACCCGCACCAGCTCTCGGGCGGCATGCGGCAGCGCGTCCTCCTGGCGATGGCGCTGGTCAACGAGCCGGCGCTGCTGGTGGCCGACGAGCCCACCACGGCGCTCGACGCCACGGTGGAGGCGCAGATCATGGAGCGCATCGCGCAGATCCGCGCGGAGCGCCGCATGGCGCTGTTGATCGTGTCGCACGACCTCGAGCTGGTAGCGGCGGTGGCCGACTCGATCGTGGTGATGCTCTCCGGGCGGACCGTCGAGCAGGGCCCGCGGGATCGCGTGCTCGACGCGCCCTCCCACCCCTACACGCGCGCCCTGGTCCGCTGCGGCGTCGCGCCACGGTTCTCGCCGCTGGTGTCGCGCAAGCAGCGCCGCGAGCCCCTCCCCACCATCGAGGGCTCGGTCCCAGACCGCCGCCTCCCCATCGTCGGCTGCGTCCACGCCTCCCGCTGTGACGAGGTGATCGAGCGCTGCACCCGGGAGGCGCCCCCCGACGTCCCGGTGGAGGGCGGAGGCACCGTCCGCTGCTGGCGGCGCTTGCCCGAGGGGTGAGCGCGCTCTTCGCGCGGCGAGGCGGACGAAGCCTCGCCTCCGCGCAGGAGGATCTCGGGGAGTCGGGTCAGCGCGACGATTCGACGCAGATCGCACCCTGGTCTTTGGGGCACGCGACGCGGACGTGGAGCAGCGCGTCGAGCGGCTCGTCTCCGTCGTCCGCGAAGAGCACGGACGCGACCTTCTTCACCCGCGCCTCGTCGACCTTGGTGGCGCGGGCGTGCGCGAGCAGGCGTGTGCGCAGCGCGGGCGCGATGAAGAGGTGCGTCACGGTGCCGTCGCGGTCGTGGACAAGCGCATCGAGCAGCGCCCAGTTCCGCTCGTCGTCGAACTGAAGAGACTCGCCGCGCGAGCGACCATCGGCACCATAATGCGCGAGCTTCTTGGCGATCGTCGGCTTGCCCGCGGCGTCGCGCGCGAGGAGGACGATGTCCGCGTCGCGCCCGGTGCGGTGCGACCGCTTCCCGCGGATCGCGCCGCCCTTCTCGGCGGAGAGCGCGTGCACGACCACTGCGGAGCCCGGGTGAGTGGCGCGCACGCGCTCGGCCGCGCGCCCCAGGACGCGGAGCAGCTGCGGCGTGGCGTGGGCGTGGATGTCGGAGCCGTTCCACAGGCGCAGCGCCGGCGTGGCCTTGAGCCGCTTGCCGCGGAGCAGCGCCCCGTCGTTCGGCGCGCCGACCGACAGCGTCCTCGAAGACCAGGGCTCCTTGCGGAACTCCTCCGGCAGCTCGGGCTCGGCCAGGGTCGTCGCGCTCGCCGCGAAGACGACGATGGCGATGCAGGTCGACACCAGGGGGGCTCGCATCGGTGACGTCCTCATACCGGGGCTCGCACGGGCCCGCCAGGGGGAGGGCGTGGCGCATGCATCGGATCGCGACCATGCGCGTTCCCCGCTTCGGCAGCATGCCTGACGACGTGCCCTGGGCCGCGACGCTCGCCTCCTGCCGGGCCCGCGGAGCCAGCAGGGTCCTGTTGGTCGAGCCCGACACGATGCTGGGCTTCGCCCTGCTGGGGGTGCTCGAGGGGCAGTTCGCTGTCGAGCTGGCACGCGACGGGCCGCGCGCGCTGCAGGTGCTCGCCGCGACCGGCTTCGACGCCATCCTGGCCGGTGAATCGCCAGGTTCCGGCCCGAGCGCCCGCAGCGGGCTCGACCTGCTGCGGGAGGTGCGTCGGCGTCACCCCCACGTCCGCCGGCTGCTCATGACCCTCGGCGACCAGGCCCCGAGGGAGGACGGGCTCTGCGACGGGACGCTGCAGA
>JBKJLX010000215.1:0-8888 GCA_046596645.1 Polyangiaceae bacterium | reverse complement strand
CGGCCTCGGGGTCGGCGGGTCCCGACGGCGCAGCGGCCGGCGCCGGTCCGCTCGGCGCGCCACCGCACGCAGCGGCGGCGAGGAGCGTCAGGACGAGCAGGCCCGGTCTCCGGCAGCGGGTTCGCATCGCGCGCATCCTACGTGACGCCGTCCGCCCGAGCCGCCTGCCCCGACCCCGATCCCGGCAGAGGCCGGGAGGGCCGGCGAAGCCGCTGCAGCCGGGTCCTTGGCACCCCGGCGAGCGAGGTTGAATAGTTCAATCGCGTGAGACGATCCTGCGCGACACGTTGGCCTAATTTCGTACAGTATGGCGTGCCCAAGAAGCTGGATCCCGCGACCATCCGCGTCGTCGTCAAGATGACTCGCGCGGACCGCGACGAGCTGGTCGGCCTCTGCGAGGAGGAGGTGCGGACCGTCGGATCGTGGTTCCGCCTCGCGGTGAAGCGCGCGTGGAAGAAGCGCAAACCGCCGCGGAAGGCGCCCACCTACCAGCGCAACGAGGGCGACGGCGTCAGCCGCCAGATCGACGTCTGGGCGCGGCTCACCGACTCGGAGCGCGACCAGCTCGACATCCTCGCAGACGACGAGGGCGTGAGCGTCTCCATCTGGTTCCGGCGGCGGCTCCGTGAGTGGCTCGCCGAGCACGGCTCCGTGCTCACCAAGAACAGGCGCCGCAGCGCCCGAGCCTGAAGCCGCTCCGCGCGTCACACCCAGCGCAGCAGCCGCTGGACGGCGTCGCGCGTCAGCACTCGACGCCCGATCAGAAGGACGACGTCGCCCCCCTCGTCGAGCACGCGCTTCAGCTCGGTGGTGATGACGCGCAGACGGTCGTATCCGGCGGCGTCGATGCGCTGTCGGTCGCGTCGCGGCGCGCGCGGCTCGGGGAGCGCGGCGGCACCGGGGACGTCGTCGGCGCGAACCACCGCGCCGTGCTCGATGGCGAGGGCGCGCACGCGCTCGCCATCCGCCTCACGGAAGACGACGGTCGAGCAGGCCAGCAGCGTCAGCCAGCGGGCACGGCGGAGGAGCTGAGTGCCCTGGATCACGGCGCGCTCGAGGTGCCGCCGCACGCGGTCGGGTTCCCAGCCGTCAGGCGTGCCCTCCGCCGCCTCGTCGAGGCCATCCGTGCGGGCCTGCGCCCACAGCGCGCGGCCCGCGCGATCCAGCGCACGCATCGCCGATGCCGCATCGCCGACGCCGGACAGGTGGAGCGCGGCGAAGCGCTGCCAGCCGGCAGCGAACTCCTCCGCCTCCGGCGCCCCGTGGCTGGACGCGAGCACCGCGCGCGCGCGACGCTCGAGCGTCGCCTCCGCCCCGTCGCAGAGGTCGCGCACCGCCGCCAGGCCCGCCACCGTCAGGCGCGAGGGCACCGGGCCCAGCACCAGGAGATCGTCGGGGGCGTCGCCGACGTGCCGCAGGTCGGACGAGGCGAACCAGACCCGACGCTCGCCCTCGCGCAGGTGCACGTTGTACGGCGGGTCGAGCCGCTTGATCTCGTCGGATTCGAGGAGCGCGGCCTCGAGCGTGCTCGCCGTCTCGACGTGCGAGAGGTCGCGCGCCTGGGTCAGCATCTCCAGCGCGACCTCGCGCGCTCGCCGCCCCGCGCTCGCAGAGAAGTGGCCGGCGACCCGCCTGCGCAGTCGGGTCGCCTTGCCGACGTAGAGCACGTCGCCGTTGGCGCGGAGGAAGCGGTAGATCCCGGGCCGATCGGGCAGCGCCCGGCGCTGCTCCCGCGGCAGAGGGAACGCCCTCCGACCCTTCGGCGGGCGGGGGGATGCGGCGAAGGCGCGGAGCTCGTCCCACCCGCGCACGCCGCGCGCGGCGAGCTCCGGCAGGAGGTTGCGCCACACGAAGGCGGTCGCGTCGGCGTGGCACGCGGAGCGGTTCGGGAGATCGACGCCGCGACCGAGGTAGCCGGTCAGCGGCCGCAGCCCACGCCGCGGCAGATGGGGAAACAGCCGCTCGGCGATCGCGTGCAGGCACACGACGTCGAGCGGGAACGGGTCGCCCCCGCCGAAGCGCGCGTGCAGCTCGCGCAGGAACTCCAGCTCGAAGCGCGCGAAGTGGATCACCGTCGGCACCGGCGCGGGCGCGACCGACGCGGCGGCTTCCCGCAGGAGACGCCAGGCCTCCTCCGGCCTGATGCCCGCCGCGAGATCCGCGTCTCGGACGCCTGTGAGCCGGCGGATGATCCTCGGAACGGCTTGTCCCTCGGGCTGCCGCACCCAGTGGCCCTGGGGCGGCGCCGTCGCCGCGGCCGGGCGCGCCACCACCCAGCCCAGCTCGAGGATCGTGCCAAGCGCGGGCGTCGCCCCCGTGGTCTGGCAATCGACGGCGAGGAACGACAGCGCGTCGAGGCGAGGCACGGCCGGGTACCGGGTAGCGCCGCGGTGCGGGTCGTCAAGGCACCGTGCGGTTGGACGCCGAGGGCCTTGCAGGCTGCGCGCCGAGGGCGCAGGTTCACGCCGTGATCGAGGCCCCATGGCGGACGTGACCACCGACCCCCCTCCTCCTCCGAAGATGCCCGCGCGCAAGGCCCTCTTCCTCGTCGGCCTGGGGATGGCGGCGGCCATCCTCGGCATCGCCTTCGGGGCGCGCGAGCTGCTCTCCCCGAAGGAGGCGCATGGCTTCGGCAAGACCGGCGCCTCGCTGGCCATGGGTGGGATGATCGTGGCTGGCATCGGCGCACCAGCGCTGAAGCGACAGTCGCTGGCGCGCGAGCAGCTGGCGGCCTTCGCGGCGCGGCGCGGCTTCACCACCGCCGTGCCCGACGAGGCGGTCGGCACCGTCGACGGCATCCGCGTGGCGGTGCGCATCGCATACGGCAGCGGGCCCTACAGATCGCGCGGCGCCAGCGAGCTCCTCGTCCACGCGCGGCCTTCGGTGGGAGCGCCCACATCGATCCTGGAGTCGGAGCCATTCGACGACGGTGAAGCGGTCTCCAAGCACATGGACCGGCTCACCGATCGCGCGCTGCGGCGCCTGCGGCCCGAAGCGGCGTGACCGAGCGAGCTCCGGGGTGCATGCGCCTGCCGGGCGACACGATCGCCGGGGCCTCTTCGCCCCCTTGACGCAGTGCTAGCGTCGGTCCGCGTGGCTGCCGCTCCCGAGGACGACGACGATGGCGTGAAGCGGACGCTCGCGCTGGCGTCGCGCGAGACCGGCTCCGCGGTGAGCCGCCCGGGATCGGGCGCCACCCTCCGCATCGAGGACGCGTCGCTGGCGGCCCGCGACACCGAGGTGGCACCTTCCCGCCAGGCGTCGGGCCCAGGCCACCCGGCCGCCAGCTCGGGACTGCCGCCTCGCATGGTCGACGCAGCCGCCGAGCCCCACGCGCTGCAGGACGCGACGCGCTACGTGGTCGCCGGCGTCCTCGGCGAGGGCGGCATGGGCGAGGTTCGCCTGTGCCACGACCGGCGCATCGGCCGCGACGTCGCCATGAAGATCGCCAAGTCGAGCGAGGGCTCGCACCCCGACCGGGTCGCGCGCTTCCTCCGCGAGGTGCGGGTGCAGGGGCAGCTCGAGCACCCGGGCGTGGTGCCGGTCTACGACCTCGTCGTCGACAGCGAGGGCCATCCCGTCTTCACGATGAAGCGCGTCCGCGGCAAGACGCTGGAGGAGGTCGTCGATGGCCTCCGCAGCCGCGTGATGGCCATCACCGCGACCTGGGCGCGCCGCCCGCTCCTCGCCGCCTTCTCCCGCGCTTGTCTCACCGTCGCCTTTGCGCACAGCCGCGGCGTCATCCACCGCGACCTGAAGCCCGCCAACTTGATGGTGGGCGACTTCGGCGAGGTCTACGTCCTCGACTGGGGCATCGCGCGCATCGCGGCGGAGTCGGTCGACGCCGCCGCCGGCGAGGACGCGCTGCGGGACGACCCGACGGCGGGGCGCACCGAGGCCGGCGCGATGATGGGCACGCCCGGCTACATGGCGCCCGAGCAGGCGGCCGGCGACCTCGACGCCATCGGCCCGGCGACCGACGTCTATGCCCTGGGCGCGATCCTCTTCGAGCTTTTGGCGCTGGCGCCGCTGCACGCGGGGACGCGCACCGGCGAGCTGGTGATCTCCACCCTGCGCGGGGTCGACGGGCGCCCGAGCTCGAGGGCGCAGGGCGATCCGATCGCGCCGGAGCTCGATGCCATCTGCCAGCGCGCCACGGCGCTGGCGCCGGGGGATCGCTTCGCCTCCGCGCGCGAGCTGAGCGAGGCCGTCGATCGCTTCCTCGACGGCGAGCGCGACGTCGAGCGGCGCCGGGAGCTGGCCGACCAGCACCTGGCGGCCGCGCGCGAAGCCCTCGCGTCCGACGACGCCTCCGCGGCCCGCGCCGCCATGCGCGAGCTGGCGAGCGCGCTCGCCCTCGACCCCACCCACCAGGAGGCGCTGGTCGCGCTGCGCGGCATGGTCCTCGACGCGCCGGACAAGCTGCCTCCGGAAGCGGAGACGGAGCTCGCCAGCATCCACGTGAAAGACCGGGCTCGCTCCTCGCTGCAGATCGCGACGGCGATGCTGGCGTTCCCCATCGCCCTGCCGCTCGTCCTCTGGATGGGCGTTCGCTTGCCGTGGCTCCTCATCGCGCTCATCGGGGCGTCGTTCCTGCAGTCCGGCTACGCGGCGTGGATGGGGTTCACCGGCCGAGCGCAGCCGAAATACATGCGCTGGTTCATCGGCTACGCGTTCCTCGCCAACATGACCATCGCGAGCCAGTTCGGGCCCTGGATCCTGGCGCCGGTGCTGGCCTCGCTGACCGCGGCGACCTTCCTGGTCAGTCTTCGGCCCAGCGCGATGACCCGTCAGCTGATCCTGACCTGCAGCCTGCTTGGCGTGATCGTGCCGGCGCTGGTCGACTGGCATCTCATCCACTTCACGGCGTACGAGGACAACCAGGTCCGCATCCTGCCGCTGCTGACGAACTTCCCGGAGCTGCCGACCCGCGTCGCGCTGCTCGCCGCGACGTGCGGCATGGTCATCGCGACCAACGTGCTGGTCGGTCAGGCCGCCAGGCGCATCATCGAGCTGGAACGGAGGATCTTCGGGCAGTCGTTCCGCCTGCGGCAGATCCTCCCCGAGGGGGCGGCGCCGGCGCCGCCGTCGGCCGGGGATGCGGTCAGGGGTAGCCGACCATCTTGTTCCGTGACGGGTCCCACAGCTTCAGCTGAAGGCACTTCCACACGTCCCCCGGCTTGAGCGACGTCGTCCCCGGGCTCTGCAGGCCGGCGACCTCATCCATCACCGCGGGCAGGCGGTAGAAGGGGATGGTGGGGTTCAGGTGGTGGACGTGGTGGAAGCCGATGTTGCCGGTGAACCAGCGCATCACCGGGCCCATCGGCATGAAGCTCGACGACTCGAGAGCGGCGCGTGCGAACGTCCATTCGTGACGGGCCTGCAGCACCATGTCGGGGAAGTTGTGCTGCGCGTAGAAGAGGTACGCGCCGGTTGCGCACGCGACCGCCAGCGGGATGAAGAACGTGAAGGCGGCGGTCGCCCAGCCGAAGACCATCACCAGGCCGACCGAGAGCGCCCAGTTCACCAGCAGCGCCACCCCGGAGTCCCAGTACTTGAGCGGGCCCTTGCGCAGGGAGCTCAGACACATCCCGATCATGAAGATCGGCACGTAGCCGAGGAGGATCGTCAGCGGGTGGCGGACGATGCGGTACTTCAGGCGATCGGCCGCCTTCATCTTCTTCCACATCTCCACCGTGACCACGGGGAACGAGCCGATGTGGGAGCCGACGATCTGCGCGGTGTGGGCGTGATGGTAGTTGTGCGACTCCTTCCAGATCTTCGGAGGCGCGAGGACGAGCACGCCATAGACCCCGAGGATCGCCTTCGCGAGCTTCGAGCCCCGCAGCAGCGCCCCGTGCTGGAAGTCGTGGTAGACGATGAACAGTCTCACGATCACCAGGCCGGAGGCGGAGGCGGCGGCGAGTCGCAGCGGCCACCACGGGGCCATCGCCGCGACGGCGGTGCCGGCAGCGAGCACGCCGATGACCACCGCGAGGTGCATCCAGCTCTCGGCGCGGTTCTCGACCGCGAACTTCTTCGTGCTCTCGATGAGGGCGCGCCCCTCCTTCGTCGCCCTGGCGCGCGCGGCGGCGGCGGCGGCGAGCGCCCCCGCGTCACGACCGGTGGGGGCGTCGGACGCATCGTCCCCCTCGGCGCTCGGGGGGATGCTGGGAGCCGGTTCGCCTCCGGGCGGGGGGGCCGAGACCGGCTGGGACGGTTCGAAGATCGCCTGGTCCATCGGAGCTTCATGGGTGGATGCAACGATCCAGCCCCAGAGGCAAAGGTTTTGCGTCGAAGATTCGACGGGGGTGTCGGATCTCGGTCACTTCGCCGCGTAGCGGGCTACGCGGTGAAGGTGCGTCGAGTGCGCGGCGGGAGAGGAGATACGAGTAGGCGACCGAGGGCAGGGCGGTGCCGATCATGGCGAAGACCACGACCGGGAAGGAGCCGGCGAGCGCCCCGACCAGCGCCACCAGCCCGCCGACGGCGCCGATCTGGCCGGCGAAGCGGTGGGTGCGCGCCCAGTTCTCGTCGGACTGCATCGTCCACGTGGTGCGGATGCCGACAAGCGGGTTGCGCCGCATGCGCGGGAGAACCAGCGACGTCGCCAGCCAGAAGACCGCGAGGGAGAGCCCGAGCGGCCGCGCCGCCGTGGCGCCGGGGTGCAGGGCCGACCAGAGGCAGACCGCGTGCATCGCCACCATCAGCCCGGTCGTCAGCAGCGCGACCGCCGCCATCGGCGACTGGTCGGCGCGCTCGCGCAGCAGCCGGCCTTCGTCGTCATGCTCTTCGTCATCTGTTCACCCTCCCGTTCGCGCCTTGCCCCGCGACTTGCTGCGCGCCGGCTCGACGCCGGCGACGAGGTCGAGGAGGCCGCGCGCCAGCTCCTCCACCGCGTTCGTCTGCAGCGTGTAGACGATGCTGGTCCCCCGCCGTTCCCACCGGACCAGGCCCGCTTCCGCAAGCACCTTGAGGTGATGGGAGATCGTGGGCTTGGACAGCTCGAACGCCTCGGCGATGGCACCCGCGGGGAGCGAGCCACCGCGCAGCAGGCGGAGGATCGCCCGGCGCGTGTCGTCGGCCAGGGCGGCGAAGGGGGAGCTCATCCGATGCGCATTCGATGGCTATGTTTCGATAGCTTTCAAATTAGAGCTTCGTCGAATAAAGGCAAGCCCCCATCGTGACGGTCTGTTGCCTTTCCGCACACCAGCGCACGCGGGCTCGACGACCTACCTTGCCCGCCTGGAGGTTCGGCCATGATGACGATGCGACGGGCGAGGGAGCGGGGACACGCAGAGCACGGCTGGCTCGACTCGCATCACACCTTCTCGTTCGCCGATTACCACGACCCTGCGCACATGGGCTTCGGCGCGCTGCGCGTGATCAACGAGGATCGCGTCGCCCCCGGACGCGGGTTCGGCACCCACGGGCACCGCGACATGGAGATCGTCAGCTACGTGCTGGACGGCGCGATGGAGCACAAGGATTCCATGGGCACCGGATCGGTCATCCGCCCCGGGGACGTGCAGCGCATGAGCGCTGGCACCGGCGTCATGCACAGCGAACAGAACGCGTCGAAGACCGAGCCGGTGCACTTCCTCCAGATCTGGATCGTGCCGGAGTCGCGCGGCATCGATCCCGGCTACGAGCAGAAGGCGTTCTCCGACGAGGAGAAGCGCGGTCGGCTGCGGCTCGTCGCGTCGCGCGACGGTCGCGACGGCAGCGTGACCATCCACCAGGACGCGGCGCTGTGGGCGGGCATCCTCGGGGCCGGCGAGTCGGCGCGCCACGCGCTCGCCGCGGGCCGGCGCAGCTGGGTCCACGTCGCGCGCGGCGAGGTGAAGGTGAACGGGCAGGTGCTGTCGGCGGGTGATGCCGCCGCGATCAGCGACGAGGAGGGCGTCGCCCTCGAGGGCACCAGCGGTGGAGAGGTGCTGCTGTTCGACCTGGCGTGAGACGGAGCGGGGCCGGCCTGGGAAGGCCCGCCCCTCGGGTCAGCCGCCGCCGCCCAGCCGGCGGACGGCCGCGTCGGCCTCGACGCGGTAGACGTCGTTGCTCGGCGCGAGCTCGAGGTAGCGGCGGTAGTGGGTGATCGCCTTGTCCTTGTCGCCGGCCTTGTCGAGGCCCTCGGCGAGGATGTAGTGCGCCTGGAAGAGCCAGGGCGGGCGAGGGTTCCGGTCCTGCCCGAGCTCGACCGCCTTGGTCATCTGCTCGACGGCGCCGGGCCAGTCGTTCTTCCGCTTGGCGAGCAGCCCGCCCAGCTTGTACCGCCACTCGGGCACGCTGGGGTTGCCGCGCAGGGCGTAGCGCCACGCGTTCTCGGCGGACGTGATGTCGTTCTGGTCCTCGTAGCAGAGGGCCAGCGTCGCGTAGGCCTCGTGGCGCGAGGGCTTCTTGTCGAGGGCCTTGGTGAGGTCGGTGATGGCATCGAGCGTCGCGCCCGACTTCTGCTTCAGCACGCCGCGCTGCCAGTAGGCGTCGGCCATCTCCACGTCCAGCTGGAGGGCCTTGGTGATTGCCTCCTCCGCCCGTCCGGTCTGTCCGGCCTCGTTCGCCGCGATGGCGACGTAGAGGTGGTACTCGGCGCGGTTCGGGTCGAACTGCACGGCCTTCTGCAGGTAGTTCATCGCCTCGCTGAAGTTCTGCGCCTTGGCGAGGAGCACGCGGCCGAAGTAGTGGTTGGCCTCGGCGCTGCTCGGTCGCTCCTTCAGCACGTCCTTCAGCGCCGCCTCGGCCTTGTCGGGAAGCCCGGAGTCGACCTGGGTGGCGGCGACGCGGAGCCTCAGGTCGACGTCGTTGGGCGCCTTGCGCAGCGCCTCTCCGTACATGGCGAGCGCCTGGTCCAGCTGGCCGGTGTCCTGGAAGTAGAGGCCGCGCTCCAGCGC
>JBKJLX010000205.1:0-2966 GCA_046596645.1 Polyangiaceae bacterium | reverse complement strand
CCGGCGCGCACACCGCCACCGCCAGCGCCGCGCGCGCCGCGGCGGGGAGCGCCGACGACGCCTGCAGAAGCGGAGGCAGCGCGAGCGCCAGCACCGCCAGGGCGATGGCGAGGATCTGCGCGCGCCGCGCGGTGATGCCGTCGATCGAGGCCGCGCTAGCCCCGCGAACGCTGGCGGCGCCGACCGCGCCGCCGACCAGCAGCGCGAGGAGGACGACCAGGAGGGCATGCGCCGGATGGGCGACGAAGATCGCGAGTCGCTGGACCAGCGCTCCCTGGAGCAGGGCGTAGGCGCCGCCGACCATCGCGAAGAACGCGATGCCGCGCGGCGCCTGGCGAACGGCGCGCGTCTCCCCTCCCCCGGAGGCCAGTCGCGTGACGAGCGCGATGACCAGGAGCACCAGCGCGCCCAGGGCGGTGAGGAGGGCGGCGGAGCCCAGCAGCGGCTCCTTCTTCAGGGCCTCGCGATCGCGGAGCGTCGCCAGCACGGCGCCCCGCGCCACGCCGTAGAAGAAGAACGGGCGATCGTCGGTCGGCGGCGACACGTCCCGAGCGCTGGGCGCGAAGGCGGAGGCGGGATCGTCGGCCAGGGCCGCCAGCTCGTCGCGCCCCGCGCGATCGGGGGAGAGGACCTCCTTGAAGCGGCCCTTCTTGCAGAAGCTGCGCAGCGCGGCGATGGCGTCGCCATCCAGCGGGGTCCGCGAGGCGAGGACCGCGGTCGACCGCTGATGGCTGCAGGCGAAGAGATGCTCGCGAGGAGACGCGATGCCCAGGGTCCCCAGGCCGGCGGCGAGGAGCGCGACCACGCGCTCGGCCTCCTGGTCCCAGCGGTTGACCACCAGCGCGCCGTCGGGGGCGAGCGCCTCGAGCAGCGCGCGGACGCCCTCAGTGGTGTAGAGCCCGCTCTCGGCGCGGACGAAGGTGGCCGCCGGCCCCGCCGCGCCGGTGTCGGTGAGCGATGAGACGATGGTGCGGAAGCTCCCCTGGTTGCGAGACGCGTAGCCGCGGGCGTCGGTGACCACCAGCTTCACCTCGGGCCGGTCGTAGACGTCGCCGGCGTGCTCGCGCAGCACGCCGCGGACGGCGCGGTCGATGATCACGCGATCGACCTCGGTCGCGTAGATGTCGTCCTGCCCGGCGGCGAGCGCGGCGCGGACGTCCCGGCCACCACCGGCGCCGACCACCAGCACCGGGCGCGTGGTCGAGTCGAGCGCGTAGCCCATCTGATCGGGGTGCTTTTGCGGCTCGACGGACGGGGCGACGATGCCGCTGGTGCCGACGCCGTCGGTGTAGATCCACGCCGTGCCACCGCGCGCGGGCACGTCGGCGGTCACCAGGCCCAGCTCGCTCCACGCGACGAGCTCGGCGCGATCGGCGCGGGCGCCGCGCGTGTACGTGAGGCGTAGCCAGGGCGCGCCCAGGTCTCCACCCAGCACCGCGAGCGCGCCGACCAGGAAGCCCCACGCCAGCGCGGGGTTCCCGGACGACGGGCGTCCCGCCCGCCGCGCGACGTCCCCACCGTGGGCGGCCACCAGGCCAGTCACCGCCAGCAGGACCGCCAGGACCAGCGCGGCGCGCGGTGCGCCGGCGCCGCGAAGGAGCGCAACGGCGAGGGGGATCGCGGCGGCCGCGCCCGCGAGCTCGAAGGCTGCGACGCGCGGCGCGTCGGCGCGGGAATGGGCCGCCGCCGAGGCGACGGCGGCGCCGATCGCCACGAAGGGGATCGCCATCGCCAGGGCCACCAGCGCGAGTCGCGACGGCGCGGCGAGTCCCCCGCCCTCCGGCGGTGCGATCCGAAGGAGGGTGATGGTCGCGATGATGGTGGCGAAGCTTCCGACGCCGCACAGCGCCCCGAACGCTCCCAGGAGCCGCGGAGGCTGGAGGCGCGCCGTGGCGAGGCCTGCGATCATCGCCCCGACGCCGGTGCCGAACAGCCCGATCCCCGGCGCCCACGGCGCCACCTCGGCGCCCAGCAAGGCAGAGCCCAGGCGGGCGAACACGACCACGAGGCCGATCGCGGCCATGGCCGCGAGCAGCACCGAGACGCGGAGGACGGCGCCCTGGCTCACCCGGGGCCTCGTCGCGGAGCGCCGGCGGCTCGCATCAGCTCTCCGCGAGGACGATGATCTTGTCGGCCGGCTTGTAAGTGAGGACCTCGGCCTTGTCCGGGTTCACCTTCACGCCGTACATCTTCGCCGCGTCCTGCGACTGCGAGGCGATGCGGTAGCCGACCGCGATCTCGCCCTTGCGCCGCGCCGACTCGAGCACCGTGTAGAAGCTGACTCCGGTGTCGAGCCTGACGTACTCGCCCACAGGCTTGAGGTAGATCTCCGCACCCTCGGGGTCGAACAGATCCTGGAAGACCGGCTGCAGCGCCTTCTCCTCCGACAGCTGCGAGAGCATCAGGCTCACCAGACGATCGCTGACGATGAAGTCGTCGGCCCGGGTCACCTCGGCCAGCTGGCGGTTCTTCACGTCGAGCATCTCGCTGACGATCGAGACCTTCACCCCCAGCTTGCCGACGATGTCGCGCACGTGGAGAAGGGTGATGAGGGTGCGCGCGTCCGCCTCCTGGATGTCCAGGGTGTCGGAGTAGCTCAGGGTGATCACGTGCTCGAAGTGACCGATGTCGAGGCCGTCGAGCGTCCTCCGATCGGTGGTGTCGCCCTTCCTGGCCGTCAGCGTCAGCTTTTCCAGCTTGCCGCTGTGCTCCGCGATGCTGGAGGCCACGTCGTCGCTGTCGGCGACGATCACCACCTCCGACCCGGCGGCGACGTAGCTCTCCAGCTCGCGGACGATGCTCGGGCCACGCCGGTTCCACCCCAGGATCAAGGTCTGCTCCGGCTCCGGCGGGGGGGGCTCACGATCGACGATCGCGTCCTCGTCGATGGCCTCGCGTCCGGGTCCGTCGACGGCGATCTTGCTGTCGTCCTCCGCCACCAGGATCAGGCGGTCGCCGGCGGCGAT
>JBKJLX010000653.1:0-3004 GCA_046596645.1 Polyangiaceae bacterium | reverse complement strand
CACGCGGTCCTCCTTGGCCGGCTTGATGGGCGTGGCGAGGGCGACGTTCACGTCGGTCAGGTTGGTCCAGCGCATGAGCGGGTGCTTCTCGTCGATGTCGTCGAAGCCGAGCGCCACCTCCGGATCATCGTCCTTGATCGGCTTCTCCAGCTCGAAGGGCAGCTCCCCGCCGGTCGGGCCGAGGTAGAGCAGGCTGCCGCTGCCCGCGGCGACCTTGGGCGCCACCGCGTCGAAGATGGTGACGTCGAAGGCGCCCTCCGCCGGGTAGCGATCGGGGGCGACGGTCGTCACCTCCAGGTACTCGTCGAGGAGGAGCGCCGCCTCCAGGTACATGTTGCCGGGAGTCACGACCTGCACCTTCGCGCGCCGCCGCTCGGGGAGGAGCGCGTAGGCGCGGTCGTCCGCCGGCAGGTCGTCGCGCGCGCCGTCGGCCAGCGCCAGGCGCGCCTCCAGCGTCTTCGAGGCGCCGGAGAGGTTCGGGTAGAACCGCGGCAGCCGCTCGTTCGGCCCCAGCCGGAGCCGGGACACGTCGGTCACCTGACCGTCGCCCCACAGGCTCAGCTCCACGTCGAGCGGATCGGCGCTCGCGTTGGTGACCTCGAGCATCACCTCGTAGCGGCTCTTGTCGAGCGGGTAGCGACGCACCGAGAAGCCGGTGATGGCGGCATTCCTTCCGCGCTCGCCCACCGCGACCATCGACAGCTTCGCCCCCCCGAGGTCGACGGCGCCGAACTGGTCGCGCGCCTCGCCGAGGACGCCGTCGGTGACGACCACGATCTCCGCCTTGGGAAGTCCGCGCAGCGCGTCGGCGGCGAAGCGCAGGGCGCGCGCGAGGTCGGCGCGCGACTCGGTCGGCTCCACCTTGACCACCGCCGCCTCCAGCTCGGCGACGTCGCCGGTCAGGGTGGAGAGCGGCGTGGTCGTCGCGTCCATCTGGGCAATGAGCGCGCGATCGCTGCCGCCGAGTCCCCGCACCAGCTCGATGACGCGCCGCTTGCCGGCGTCGAGGCGGCTAGGCGCCACGTCGATCGCCTGCATGCTGGCCGAGGCGTCGATCAGCACCACCAGGTTCCGCCCCTCCACCAGGTTGGCGGCGGTGCGCGGGTCGCCCAGGGCGAAGATCAGGAGCGCGAGCAGCGCCAACTGCAGGAGCAGCGAGAGCAGTCGCTTGAGCTGGGAGAAGAGGCTGGTCGCCTCCTTGTCGCGGAGGATGCGCTGCCAGATGCGAGAGAACGGCACCGCCACCGGGCGGCGCTTGAGCTTCAGGATGTAGAGGAGCACCACCGCCGCCGCGAAGGCGGCAAAGGCGGTGGCGAGCGTCGACAGCGGCAGCCCCGCGAACGTCACCGGAGGAACCCCCCCTTCCGGAAGACCCGGAGAATGAGCTCGTCGAAGGGCACCGTCACGTCGGCGCGGAAGTAGTCGACCTGCTTGGAGGCCGACCACTTCGCGACCGAGCCCAGCCAGTCGTCGTAGGCCTCGGCGTATTTCTCGAGCAGGCGCGGCGTCACCGTGACCTCGCGCTCGTCCCCGGTCTCGCAGTCGTAGACCCGCACGTCGCCGCGCACCTCGGGGCGCCGGTCGTGCTCGTCCACCACGTGGAGCACGAAGGGCTCGAATTTGGCGTAGCGGAGGGCGTTGATGCCCTTCTCGAAGCCCTTGTGATCGTAGAGGTCGGTGATGAGCACGGCGAGGCCGCGCCGCTTGTGCTGGGCGACGAAGGTCTTCAGCGCGCTCTCCAGATCGGTCTCGCCGGTGGGCTTCACGTCGCGCAGGAAGCGGAACACCCGGAAGATGCGGCTCTTGCCGCGCGTCTCCGGCATCCTTGCCTCGACGGCGTCGTTGGCGGCGACGATGGTGACCCGGTCGAGGTTGGCCAGGCCCACGTAGGCCAGCGCCGCGCACAGCCGCTTGGCGTGGCGCAGCTTCTCGCCGTCGCCGAACCCCATCGACGCCGAGGTGTCGAGGATGAAGTAGATGCTCAGGTCCTCCTCCTCCTCGTAGAGGCGGATGAGGAGGCGGCCCATGCGCTGCCAGACGTGCCAGTCGAGGTAGCGGAAGTCGTCGCCCGGGGCGTAGTCGCGGTGGTCGGCGAACTCGACGCCGGAGCCGGTCTTGCGGGTGCGCCGCTCGGCGCGCATCGCGCCGGAGAAGACGCGCTTGGAAACGACGGCGAGGTAGTCGAGCTTGCGCTGGAACTCGTCGTCGAACAGGTCCTCGTCCACGGCGCGCGCGGATCTCCCGAGCCGACGGCTGATCGGCCCGCCCTTTCGGGAGAGCCAGCCGGGAAGGAGATCGAGGATTCCCACGTTCGGTTCGCTGGGGTCGGCCAGGGCGGCGACGGGCTCAGCCGGTCTCGGCCACCGTCTTGAGGATGGCGGCGATCACCTGGTCGGTCTTCACGCCCTCCGCCTCGCCCTCGAAGTTAAGGAGCACGCGGTGGCGGAGCGCCGGCAACGCCGAGGCGCGCACGTCGTCGACGCTGGCGGCGAAGCGGCCCTCGAAGAGCGCCCGGATCTTGGCGGCGAGGAGCAGCGCCTGCCCGCCGCGGGGCGAGGAGCCGAACTTCGCGAAGCGCTTCACCAGATCGATGCTGCTGCTCTCGGGGTGGGTGGCCAGCACCAGGCGCACCGCGTAGTCCTTCACGTGCACGGCCACCGGCACCTCGCGCACCAGCTTCTGCATCTCCAGGATCCGCGCGCGATCGAGCACCGGCGAGACGGTCGGCGCGTCGGTGCCGGTCGTCCGATCGAGGATGCTGGCCAGCTCCTCCCGCCCCGGGAAGGAGACGTGCAGCTTGAAGAAGAAGCGATCGAGCTGCGCCTCGGGCAGCGGGTAGGTGCCCTCGCTCTCCAGCGGGTTCTGCGTGGCGAGGACGAAGAACGGCTCCTCGAGAACGTGGGTCTGCTTGGCGATGGTGACCCGGTGCTCCTGCATCGCCTCGAGGAGCGCGCTCTGCGTCTTGGGCGTGGCGCGGTTGATCTCGTCGGCCAGGACGATGTTG
>JBKJLX010000228.1:0-3721 GCA_046596645.1 Polyangiaceae bacterium | reverse complement strand
GCCCGATGACGAGCAGGGTGTCGGCCAGCGCCGGAGTAAAAGGAAAGGCGAGCGCCAGCCTGGGCCTCACCAGCTCTCCGGAGGAGAGGCGCGCCACGAGCACGCCGGGCCCGGCCTCGGTCACGGTGGCCGGCCCCAGGGTCCGACCACTCAGGGCCTCCCCATCGGTCGGCCCCACGAAGGCCCGCGCGTCCGGTCCCACGAACGAAATTGCTGCTGCCACCATCTGCTCCGGGTCGCCGCGGCTGGGGAGACCACCAGCGAGCGGAGATCCCAGCATCGCGTCTTCCTACCCCCCGGCGCAAGCGCTGGACGCGACCGGGGACGCGGTTTACGCACAGCTCCACATGACCCGCGCGGCCCCTCACCCTGCGGACCCTCGGCTCGCCGACGTCCGTGTCACCGACGTCCGGGCCACCGACGTCCGGGCCACCGACGACGTCGACGACCTCACCGCGAGCGCGATCTCGGCGCTCACCGGAGCGCTCGTCCTCAACTGCCTCGGCAAGCAGCCAGCACCCCCGGCGCTGGCCGCGGACATGGCGCAGGCGGTCGACCTCTCCGAGGGGGTGCGCGACGACCTGTGGACGGTGCTCGAGCCCCACCTCGGCACCATCAACACGCCGCACACCGCGCAGGTCGTCGAGGCCTTCTGCACCAGGCATGCGCTCGATCCGCGGGCCATCACCCCGGTCATCGGCGCCTGTCGCTTTCTCTTCCAGCGCGGAGCGGAGCGGAACACCGCGCCGGCGCTCCTGGAGGAGGACATCACGCAGCTGCTCGCGAGGGAAAAGGCGAGCTCGGCCGAGGCGGCGGCGGTCGTCGCGTGCGTCCTGCCTTGCTACGAGCGCGCGGCGAGGAAGCTGCGGCTCCGCGCCGTCCACGAGGCCCTGACCGACCACGGCAAGGTGGTCACCGACGTGAAATGGCGCGTCGACAATGTGAGCCACGCCAACACCGGCGAGGCGATCCACGTGCCGGTCACCATGCTCACCCTCCGCTACCGCGAGGGCGACCAGAACGGGCAGATGACCGTGCAGATCTTGCCCGAGGAGCTGAAGAAGCTCCACCAGGCCTGCGAGCAGGCCCTGCGCTGACTGGGACCGGCCGGCGCAGGATCAATCGAGGATGGCGGCGAGGGCGCGCCGGAGCTCGGCGGCCTGGTCGGGCAGGAGCTGGTAGCTGGTTTGACCGGCGTTGGGCCCCTCCTGGTACTGGAGGGTGATCGTCGCCACCGGCACATCGAGCTGCCGGCCGTGATCGGAGGCCTGGATGACGTCCATGCGCCAGCGCACCGCGCGCACGACGCGCCCGTGCTCGGCCACGCTCTGGAAGACCGCCGCCTGCCGCATGCGCGGAAAGGCCGCGTCGAAGAGCGGCAACAGGCGATCGAGCACCAGGGTCGCCTCTTCCTCGGGCAGCAGCGCCGACACGTCAGCCACGAGCGCGGCCCGGTCGACCCCCGCCTTGACCGCGTGGGTGAAGAGGAAGCGGCAGGCCTTCACCGAGGGGCCGAGCTGGCCGGGCTCGATCTCGTGGCGGCGGCAGTAGCGCTTCAACAGGGTCTCGGCGCGGTCGTCGACGACCGCCTCGAGGTGCGCCGCGAGCACCTCGGAATACGTGTCCTGCACCGTTGCGGGCAGCCGGAGGAAAGTGGCGAGGGCAGCGCCGAGATCGGCAGGCGCTGGCTGGCCCATCAGGCAGCGGAGAGCGACCGACTCCTTCGACTCCTTGCTGGACATGGCCCGTGGTCGCACGAGCCTCACGAAGCCACAAGCCGACGTCGCGGCGCGCGCGTCAGCCCCGGGCGCCCCGTGCGCCCCGTGCGAGCACCGCGCGTGCCGCGTCGAGCCAGACGTCGTCGCCCCTGCCCGACGAGGAGGACCGCGGCTCGTCCCCGCCCGGCGGGCTCGGGATGAGCACGTCCGGCGTGAGCCCACGGCCGTCGAGGGGAAGGCCATCGGGCAGCAGATACTCCGCGACCGTGGCGTAGCGGGCGGTGCCGTCCGGCGCGCGGACCGGCCGCTGCGCGGTGGCCTTGCCATGGCTCGGCCGGCCGATCACGGTCGCCCGGCCGTGATGCTGCAGGGTGGCTGCGAGCAGCTCGGAGGCGGAGGCGCTACCTCCGTCGACGAGGACGCAGAGCGGCCAGCGGTAGCTCTGGTCGCCGCGGACGACGATGGCCTCCTCGTCCCCGTCGCTGTCACGCTCGCGGAGCAGGACGGTGCCTCGCGGCAGGAAACATCCGGCCAGACGGAGCGCCGCGCCAGCGTCCCCGCCGGGGTTGCCCCGGAGGTCGATGACGACGCCGCGGATGGCCGAGGTGCCCGGGCTGCCCGTCTCGTCCGAACTGAAGCGGCGCAAGGCGTTCCACACCTCGCGATCGGCGTGCGTGCTGAAGAGACCGACACGCAGCAGCACGATGCCGGGCGAGAGCCAGCTCCCGCGCACCCGGGCCGCCGACTCCGCGGCGCCCTCGCCGCAGGCCACGTCGCGCAGGCCGCGCAGGTCCTCGGCGCTCATCCCGTCGGTCGCCGGAGGCACGGCGCCGGTCGCGCCAGCGGCGGCTCGGGGCACCCCACCCCCTGGACCGTCACGGTACGTGTAGGTCACGTGGACGACGCTCGGCACGATCTGGGCGCCGATCGGTGCGTTCATCATGTTGCCGCTGGTCGGGGTGAGCAGGCACTCGCCGGGCAGGCCGGTCACGAACACGAGGGGATTGCCCATGGTCGTCTTGCCGGGAGCCTTGATGGCGCCGGTGATGAGGCCGCCCATCGCGCCGGCCTCGTCGCCGGTGGTCATGACCTTCATTGTCGCCATGTTGGTGGCCGGCATGAACGCGATGGACACGAATGGCGAGAAGGGCGCCGATTGCATGTTCAGGCCGATGTTCGGGTACGGCACCGGGATGAAGGGCGCCGGCGGTGCGGGCGTCTTGCACACGTCGGGGAAGTTGAGCGAGGACCCTGCGCCTCGATTGCTCGCCGGAAGCATGGGAACGCTCCTACCCCACCCTGACGGTGGTGCTCTTGATGCGCGCGGTGGTGAGGGCCTTGAGGACGACGCGGCGGGCCTGGAGGAGCCAGCGCCCCTGGCTGAGCTCGTCGACGTCGCCGGCGACGACCGCCAGGGTCTCCCGCACCTGGGTGCGTCGCTCCCCGAACGTCTGCACCGCGATGGTGGCCAGCCGCCGCAGGCGCTGCGCCTCCATGTGAACGCGCCGGCCGGTCAGGCGCACCCCACGGTCGCCCACCAGACGGAGGTGGCCGCCCTCGGCGCGGAGCGACACCCCGCGCGCGTTCGAGAGGGTGGTCTGGCCGCGTCCGGCGAGCACGCCGATCACGTAGAACGCGCTGGCGTCACCCACCACGAGCAGCTGATCGCCCACCACGGGCTGGTAGGGAAAGGCCAGCGCCGGGGTCGCGTGCACCAGGGTGGACCGCGGCACCGTGTCCTCCTCCAGCGCGACCAGGAGCGAGCCGGGGGAGACGCGCACCACCCGCCCGGCGCCCAGGTAGGCGTCGAGCCCAAGGGCGACGGCGTCCGTCATCCCGCACCTCGCGCGGGATTGTAGGCCTCCGCCGCGAGCAGGTCGGTGTCGGTCCTCCGCTGCAGCAAGGTGATGGCGCCGTCGTACACCGCCTTGTCGTCCTTCAGGCCGTGCACCTTCGCGCCGCGCATGTTCGCCATGCTGAAGTCGGCGCCGGTGGCGTCGGTG
>JBKJLX010000498.1:0-20352 GCA_046596645.1 Polyangiaceae bacterium | reverse complement strand
CGGTGACTACGGATTGCCCCCACCGCCGAAGCCGAGGTCGTTGGCGAAGGTCACGTACAGCATCAGCCCGAGCATCATCACCAGGCCGACGGCGTGGATCTGCGCCTCGACCATGGGGTTGGGCCGGCGGCGGGTGGTCGCCTCGTAGCAGAGGAACATGAGCCGGCCGCCGTCGAGCGCGGGCAGCGGGAGCAGGTTGAAGGCGCCCAGGTAGGCCGACAGCATCCCGAGGATGAAGAGCAGCTCGGCGATGCCGGCGCGGGCGGTCTTCGCCATCTCCTTCACCATGCCGACGGGACCGGAGACCTTGGTGTCGCTCTTCCGCGTGATCGTGTCCACCAGGCCACCGATGAAGGCCTGCACCACCTTGGGCGGCATCTGCACCGAGAGCAGCGCAGCCTCCGACGCGGTCACCCGCACCTTCTTCGCGGGGTAGGCCTTGCCGTCGATGCCAACCCGGCCCTGGCCGCCCTCGTTCGAGGGCGTCACCTGGAACGTCATCCGCTCGACCGTTCCGTCGGCACCTGGTCGCTCGACGACGATGGGGATCTCACGGCCGGGGTTGGCGGAGATCCGCGCGGCCATGTCCGGCCACTCCTCGACCTTGTGTCCGGCGACCTCGAGCACGCGGTCGCCGTTCTTCAGCCCCGCCGCGGCCGCGGGCCGGTCGGGGAGGACGTCGAACTGCGTCGGCTGCACGAGCTTGCCGTCGCTCATGAGGGCGACGAAGAAGAAGACCGACGCGAAAAGGTAGTTCGCCAGCGACCCGCCGACGATGGTCACGATGCGGCCGATGAGGCTGGCGTTGGCGTAGCTGCCCTTGTCCTTGGGGTCGTGCTCCTCGAGCGGGTTCATCCCCGCGATCTGCACGTAGGCGAGGAACGGGATCATCGCGACCTGGAACACGGTCGGCCCGTGCTTCTCAGGGTCGTGCTTGCCCAGGCGCACCTTCACCCGCTCGGCGAGCGCGGTGAAGGTCCAGAACCCGTCCAGGGGCTGGACCTTGAAGAAGGTCGGGCCGAAGCCGATGGAGAACTTGGTGACGCGCATCCCGAAGGCGCGCGCGGCCAGGTAGTGGCCGCTCTCGTGGACCACCATGAGGAACGCGAGCCCGAGGATCGAGAGCAGCCACTCCATCGCGGACGACCAGCCTAGCAGAGGGCCGTGGCAGGGCTCGCCAGGCTGCCACACCCGCCGCGCCTGGCGGGATCCGCCGCGCTCCGCGCCCTGTCTGCGAGGCAGTGGCTCCAGATCGCGTCTCACGCCCGCGGTTGGGTGAGGTTGGACGAGGCGCAGCGCCTCGTTCGTGGCGTTCCCGACGACTGGAGCCGGCAGCGGCCTCACGATGCACAGAGCCCAGCCACGGCACGGATCCTTCATAGGTAGGACACGAACCCACCCAGTGGCTGCGCGGCGAGTGCCGCTCATTCAAGACGCGAAAGCGGAAAGGAGAGGTCTGGATGCGCTTCGACGACCTCGGACCGGGCGAACGTTGTGCCCTTCACTTCGGCGCGACGACGCTGGTCGGCGACCTCACCGTTCCCGAGCACGCACGCGGGATCATCCTGTTCGTCCGCGGCGGTGGCAGTAGCCGCAGCCCTCGCGATGCAGCTGCCGCGGATCGGCTACACGGCGAAGGCTTCGGGACGCTGTGGCTCGACCTTCTCACCGCGGAAGAGCGAGCGGTCGACGAGTTCACCAGGCGTCTCCGCTACGATGTCGGCCTGCTCGGCGCGCGCGTCGTCGCGGCGGTCGACTGGATCGGCCGCCAGGATGCGACCGAGGACCTCCCCATCGGCATCCTTGGCTCCAGCATCGGCGCCGCTGCAGCGCTCGTGGCGGCGGCGGATCGACCTGGGGCGGTGGCGGCGGTCGTCTCCCGCGGGGGCCGGCCCGATCTCGCCGGCGAGGCCCTGGAGCGCGTGCGTTGTCCGACGCTTCTCGTCGTCGGCGGGCAGGACACGGTGCTCGAGGAGTGCAACGTGGAGGCGCTGAACCGGATGAGCTCGGAGGTGGGGATGGCCGTGGTCCCTCGCGCGACGCACCTCTTCGAGGACGACGGAGACCACGCCGAGGCCACCGCGCACGCGGTCGACTGGTTCGACCGCCACCTGGTGCGCTGGGTGTCCCGGAGCGGCGTGCGGCTCGTCGACGCTCGGCTCGCCCCCCTCGTGAGCCTGTTGTAGCGGTGGACGCCGTCTCTAGCCGGCGTCGGCCGAATCGCAGCGGGTGATGCGCACCGCGCGAATGCGGAAGGGGGGCACCGGAACGTCGGCCCCGCTGGTCGCCAGCTCGGTGATCGCCTTCACCACTTCGACCGGCTCGCAGAGGCCGAAGAGGGTGTATCCGCCGTCGAGCTCCGGTACCGGCACCTCGGCGACGATGTAGAACTGACTGCCGTTCGTGTCCTCACCCGAGTTCGCGTACGCGAGGGCGCCGGGCACGTGGCTGAGGTCGCCGATCTCGTCATCGAGCTCGTAGCCCGGGCCGCCGGTGCCGTTGCCGCGGGGGTCGCCGCCCTGGGCGACGAAGTCGTCGATGACGCGGTGGAAGCTGAGCCCGTCGTAGAAGGGGCGGCCACGGACCCATGTGTCGGTGGCCTCGTCGAGGAAAGGGCGCCGCCCGCGCGCCAGGCCGACGAAGTTCGCCACGCCCAAGGGCGCGACCTCGGCGTCGAGCTCGCAGACGATGTCGCCGAGGTCGGTCGCGATCGTCGCCCGGAGCGGCCCCGGACCCACGGGCAAGCCCTCCAGCGCCTCGTCCAGGGTGAAGTCGCCGCCCTCGGGATCGTCACCCGGCCCCAGATCCTCCTCTGCGATCGGCGGGTCGAAGCACGGCCCCGTCGGGTCGGCGCCCCCCCCGCCCGCCGAGGCCGTCGAGCCGCTCGTCGTGGCGGTGACGGCCGTGGCATCGGACGACGTGGACGCCTGGGTGCCCCCACCGCCGCCGGACCCCGCGCCCCCGGTGTCGTCTCCGCACGCGGCCGCGGCGAGGGTGAGGAACAGCGAAGGGACGAGGTGCGCTGCAAGGCGATGCATGACGGGAACCTAGCGCGATCGCGGGGCATGTCGCTTGCTCTCTCGGACGCCCGATGGCCCAGACCGCACTTCCCGCAGCCACCCCGCCCTCGCCCGCGTGGGAGCGCCCCCCGCGCCTCCACACCGATGACGGCCGCATGCGTCGGGTGGGCGTCGAGATCGAGTTCGCGGGCCTCGACGTCGACGAGGCGTGCGTGCTCGTCCGCCGGCTGTACGGGGGCAGCATCGAGCCGATCAATCGCTTCGGCTCCACGGTGAAGGGGAGCTGCCATGGCGACTTCCGCGTGGAGATCGACTCGCTGCCGCTCAAGAAGGAGCGCTACAAGGGTTTCCTCGACAAGGTCGGCGCCAACCCCTACTGGACCGGCGTCGTCGAGGACGTCCTCGAGAGCATCGCAGGTGTGTTCATCCCCGCCGAGATCGTCACCGCCCCCATCGCGATCGACGCGCTCGACGATCTCGAGCGCCTTCGCTGGGCGCTCCACGCACAGAACGCCGAGGGCACGCGGGCCTCGATCCTCTACACGTTCGGCTTCCAGCTGAACCCCGAGCTCCCCGGGCTCGACCCGGCGACGATCACCCGTTACCTGCGCGCGTTCATGGCCCTGCAGGACTGGCTCTTCGCCACCGTAGAGCCCGACGCGACGCGCGAGTGGGCGGGCTGGACCGAGCCCTTCCCCGAGGCGTACCGGCGCAAGGTGCTCGACCCCGACTACGCCCCCGACGAGGACGCGCTGATCGGCGACTACCTGCATGACAACCCGACCCGCAACCGCGCGGTGGACATGCTGCCGCTCTTCGCGACCCTCCAGGAGGAGAGGGTGCTGGCGGTGGCCAAGGAGCGCGACCAGATCAAGGCGCGGCCCACGTTCCACTATCGTCTGCCGAACTGCCTGGTGGACGACCCCACCTGGAGCTTCGCTCGCGAGTGGAACCGCTGGGTGGAGGTGGAGAAGCTGGCGGAGGATCAGGACCGGCTGAACGGAGCGGCGCGCGAGATCCTCGCGACGCCAGAGGGCAAGACCGACAAGGCCGCCGCAGTGGAGCGCGCGCGAGGCTGGGGCGTCGAGACGACGTGAGCCCGAGGCCGCGCATCGGTGTGACCGGTCCCGACCGCGGCGGCGACGCGGCCTGGCTCATGACCGCGCTCGCGGTGCTGCGCGCGGGAGGGATCCCGCGTCGCATCACGCCGGCCCGCCCCGACGACGGCTCGACGCTCGACGGCCTGATCGTGGGCGGAGGCGCCGACGTGGACCCCAGGCTCTACCGCCGTGTCGCCGACGAGCTGGGTGAGCTGGTGGACGCGTCGAAGACCGAGGTCAACGCGAACCACACGCCGTGGAGCTCGAAGGTCTGGGCGCCGGTTCTCTTCCTCCTCCGACGCCTCCTGTCTCGCCACCGGGCGCCCGGCCCCAACGACCCCGCTCGCGACGCGCTGGAGAGGGATCTGCTGGTCCGCGCGGTCCAGCGCGACCTCCCCATCCTCGGCATCTGCCGGGGCGCGCAGCTGATGAACGTGACCTTTGGCGGGACGTTGTGGGTCGACCTCAAGGATTTTTACGTGGAGACGCCGCAGATCCGCACGGTGCTCCCACGCAAGGTGGTCGACGTGCGGCCGGGGAGTCGCCTCTCGCTGGCACTCGGCACCACGCGCTGCCACGTCAACGCGCTCCACAAGCAGGCCGTGCGCACGCTGGGCGAACGCCTGGCGGCGGTCGCCTGCGAGCCGAACGGGGTGGTGCAGGCGATCGAGGAGCCGGCGCATCGCTTCCGGGTCGGCGTGCAGTGGCACCCCGAGTACATTCCCCAGCACCGGCGCCAGCGCGGCCTCTTCGAGGCGCTGGTGGAGGCGGCGCGCATCATCCCCGACGCCGCCGACGTGCGCGGGGCACCGCGCGGCGACGCCCAGGCGGAGGTTCAGCGCCTGGCGGGCATCAGCCCCAGCTCGAGCTGCTTGGCGGCGATGGCGCGCAGCCGCGCCTCGTGACCGGGCGCCGCCTCGTCGAACTTCACCGCGACCGAGAGGGGCCAGAAGCTCTCGCCGTCCGCCCAGGGCTCGACGCGCACGACGGCGCCGGTGGCGAGCACCGTCTCCTCCAGCGACTCGCCGAGGTGGATGCGGAGCGCGACGCGCTCGGCGATCTCGACCCGCGTGCGGGTGAGGAGGAGGGCGCCGGTCTCGCTGAAGTCGCGGAGCATCGCCATGTGGACGTTGCCATCGATCACCAGCTCGGTGACGACCGCGGCAGCGATCCTCTCCTGGCGACGGCGCTCCGCGCCTCCGCCGTCCCCCGCCTCGTCCCCGACCTCGCCCCCGTCGTTGCTCACGGTCAACCTCTGCGAACGATGTCTCTGCGAACGATGTCTCAGCCGGCGAAGATGCTCAGCCCCACGCTGAACCACGGATAGCCAATGCGCATGGTGAGCGCGAGGCTCTCGTCGAAGTGATATCGACCGCCGGCCTGGAGCATCAGGTCGGGCCACGCCTGGTCGAAATCGGTGCGGAACTGACCGCCGACCTCGCCGAAGACGCTCCACTGCTCGGCGACGTAGAAGTTCCACTGCATGCCGACCGGGATCGCGATCTGCACGTCGTTGACGCAGGAGTCGCCGCACGACGCCATGTCGATCCCGAAGGTGATGCCGACGGTGTTGTTGAGCTTCTTGATGAAGCCGGGGTCGACGATGATCGGCGTCGCCCGGAAGCCGGCGCCGAACGCGGGCTCACCGAACCTCCCGCGCCCCTTGCCCTTGCCTAGACCGGAGAGGCGAAAGAGGCCCGGGCCGAAGAAGCCGACGTTGAGGTGAGGCTCGAGCTCGACCGAGTACTTGGGGTGATCGTCTGGGTTCTTGATGATCGAGTCGGCGCGCGCCTCGGTCGCGCCTCCGAAGAGGCCGAGGGCGGGCCCGAGCAGCGTGGCCAGCGCAGCCGCCGCGGTGGTGGCGACGAGCGGGGTGCGGGCAGAACGACGCTTGTGCATTCGTCTCATGGGCAGGGGGTGGTGGGAACACAGCCGAGGCGCGGCTCATGATACGTAAAACATGGCACCGCCAGGAGGTGGAGGACGATGCGAGTCGATCGAGGGCTGAGCGCGGCAATCGCCGTCGTGTTCTGGGCCGCCGGCGGCGACGCGGCGGCGCAGACCTGGGCGGGCGGCGCGACGACGCCGTCGGGCATGGAGCTGGTCGTCGTCGACGCGACGGGAGAGCTCCTCTGGCCTCACGGGTCGGAGGACGTGGCCGGGGACGGCGACACGTTCCAGCAGTCGGAGCAGTCGATCGACGTGCGTACCGCGTACGCGACGACCGACGGTCAGCGCTTCTGGGCACGCATCTACGTGTCGGATCCCAACGCGCCCGGCGGCAACGTCATCGGGTTCGTCTTCATCGACTCGGACCAGAGCGCCGCCACCGGCGGACCCGCGTCGGCGACCGACATCCACCCGGGCCTGACGACCGATCCGACCGGGGGCGGGTGGGAGTCGGTGCTGGTGATCCCCGGCAACGGGAGCGCGCCGTCCGTCTGGACGTGGAACCAGGGGCCGAACCGCTGGGATCTGGTGAACCCGCAGGCGTCACAGGTCGCGGGGGCGTGAACATGCGGCTCAGCAAGGACCGCGCCGAGTCGGTGAGGTCGCACCTGATCAGCCGTGGAGTCGCCTCGAACCGGCTCAAGGCCGAGGGCTACGGACCCGACAAGCCGCTGGAGAAGGGCGCCGACCCGGCCAGCCTGGCCAAGAACCGTCGGGTGGAGTTCATCGTGGAGGAGTGACCCGGCCTGAGCGCGGAGGTTTTCTCGTAAGAAGACCCGCGCCCCGGGCGTCGTCGGGCGAGCGAGCGGGCAAGGGGTCCGGGGACGTCAGATCCTCGCGGCTCCTCGCCCGTCCACGAAGCCGGGAAGCGGGGAGGAGCGATCATGGTGCGGAAAGCGCGTCGGTTCGGCGAGGGCGCCCTGGGGATGGTGCTTGCGGTGAGCTTCCTGGCTCCCGGCTGCACGACAAGGGAAGCCGCGCCCGCGCCGGCCACCGAGGTCGTCGCCTCGGCGGCGCGCCCCGCCGACGCAAAGTCGAGCGAGGAGCTCGGCCCCGCCGCGACCGCGGCCGCTCGCGCAGACGCGCCCGCGATCGAGCGCGGGGGCGAGGCGCAGAAGATGAAGAATCAGGCGCGGCCGGCCTCGCCGCCGCGGGCGGGAGGGAGCGAGGCGCGCGGCCTCGATCCCAGCGATCCCCTCGCGTACGACGGAGCTCTGGACGTCGGCGCGCCGCCGTCGCCCAAGGGAATGAACGTGCCGCAGGCGGCGGCGCCGCCGCCTCCACCCGAACCGGGCCGAGCCGTCGCCCAGAAGCCTCTCCCGGGGCCCGCCGGCGGCTCGCCGACGCCGATCGCACGAACCGAGCCGCTGCTCCTCGACGAGAAGCCGATCGACCCCAACGGCAGGTTCGCCACCACTTACCGGCCCGGCGGCGGCCACCTCGCCGCCTTCGAGTCGGCGGTCGCGCGCGGCCTCCTCCCCGAGGCGGAGCGCGAGGTGATCGGCGACGTGGGTGCGCGCTATGCGCCGTCGATCGCGAAGCCGAAGGACCGCGCGCTCGCCGTACAGCTCGATCTCGAGCGCGGCAAGGCGTCGCCCAGCGGCGGTCCGCTGCACCTGCGGCTCGCGCTGCAGTCGACCGAGGCCAAGGCGACCGAGCGGCCCCGCCTCAGCGTGCATGTCGTCTTCGACATCAGCGGATCGATGCGCGGCGAGCTCATCGAGCAGGCGCGCGCGGCGGCCGCGGCGCTGGTCGACAAGCTGGCGGACGACGACGAGCTGTCCCTGACCACCTTCTCGACCGGCGCCGACGTGCGCATCCCGGTGGGCGCGGTCGGGCCGCGACGCGCCGCGATCGCGACGACCATCGCCTCCATCCAGGTCGAGGGCGGCACCAACATCGGCGCCGGCCTCACCCTCGGCTACCAGCAGGCCGCGGGCTCGAAGCTGGGAGACGACGGCGCCAAGGTCGTCTTCCTCCTCTCCGACGGGCGCGCCAACGAGGGCATCACCCAGCAGGCCGCCCTGTCGCGCCTCGCGCTCGATGCGTTCCAGGCCGGCGTGCAGACCTCGAGCTTCGGCCTGGGCACCGACTACGACGGACCGCTGATGAGCTCGATCGCGCAGGACGGCGCAGGCGGGTACTACTACCTGCGGGAGACGTCGCAGATCGCGCCTGCCCTCGCCACCGAGCTCGGCAAGCGGCTCGATCCGGTCGCGACCGCGGTCGAGGTGCGCGTCCGCTTCAAGCCCGACGTCGAGGTGCTCAAGGTCTACGGCTCGCGCCGACTCGGAGAAGAGGAATCGGCGCGCGTGCGGGCGATCGAGGTCGCTGCCGACGAGCAGGCCGCGAAGAAGGACAAGATCGAGAAGAACCGCCAGGACGATCGCGAGGGTGGGATGCGCTTCTTCCTCCCCGCGTACGCGCGCGACGACTCGCACGCCATCCTCCTCAAGCTGAAGCTCCCGCCCGGCGTGGGGAGCCGCGACGTCGCCATCGTCGAGGTGAAATACAAGGACCGCGTCTCGAAGAAGAACGTGACCGACGAGTTTCCCCTCAAGGTCACCTATGCCGACAGCGATGCGGCGAGCGCCGCATCCATCGATCCGTCGATGGCGCGCACGGTGCAGGGCTTCGGCGCCGGTGAGGCGCTGGCCAAGGCGGCCCAGCTCTTCGCCCGGGGCGACAGGAACGGCGCCGTCCACGTGCTCGCCGAGCGTGAGGGCCTGCTCCACTACGCGGCGACCACGCTGGGCGAGCCGCTCTTCGTGCGCGACGCCCAGCGCCTGTCGCGTCTGCGCGAGCTCGCGGGCGGTGGCAGCATGAACGACCCGCTGGTGCTGGCCATGCTGACCGAGACCGCGTCCAACGTTCACCTGCGGTAGCCTGCGCCAGTGAAGCTGCGACTCGACGCCGTCGTACAGCCGGTCTCGGTCGAGCCCGGTGGCGAGATCGTCCTCCGCGGCTCGTTCGCCAGCACCCACGACGGGACGGTGATCGACGCCGCGACGACGCAGTGGCCCGCCGGCGCCCCCGGCGGCGCCAGCGTCGACGCCCTGGGCCTGGTGGACTTCGCCGCCGGCGGCTTCCACATGACGTCGCGCGATCCGGCGACGCACGAGGTGCACGCGGTCTCCACCGGGGAGGTCGGCGCCGCCTGCCAGGCCTCGGGCGTCGCCTCGCCTTGCGTCGTGCTTCGCCATGCGCCCCTGGCGAGAACACGCCTAATCACCATGGACGAGTGGGCCGCGTCGCTGAAGGGCGGCATCGAGATGGAGGTGATCGGCGCGCCGGCGTACGCGCCCGCGGTCGGCCTTCTCCAGGAGCCGGCAGTGCAGGGGACGCTGGGCCTCGCCGGACTCCTCGCGGTGGGCGCGCTGGCGTGGACGATTCGCCGCCGCCAGAGGCTGACGCCTGCTGGCCAGCTGAAGGACGCCCTGGCTCGCGTGAGGACCAAGCTCAGGAGCGCCGACGCTGCGCTCGCCGCCTCGCTCGCACCGGCGGTGGCGCGGGTCGCCGAGGTGCTCGGCGAGCGGCGCGTCGACGCCTCGTCGAAGGAAGGGATCCGCATCGCCGATGTGCTGAGGCGCGTCGAGGCGCGCATCGACGACACCACGGTGCAGGCGAAGGCCGCCGCCGAGGAAGAAGCGGCCGACGAGCTGGTGGCCGAGCTGGAGGGTGCCATCGAGGCGGCGGACGAGGCGATGGCCGCGGCGGGTCCCCCCCGGCGCTAGAGTCGCGCCGCGGACGTGCCGCCAGGACGAGGGCACCATGGGCCCTCGACCTGGAACCAGGCCGCCCACCGCGCGTCGTCGCCTCCGGCCTCGACGCGCTGACCGCCCGCGGAGGCGTGACCTTGGTGCTGGGCGCCGGCGACAGGGCCGCCACCGCCGAGCTGCTGGAGGCGACCTCCATCCTGGAGGGTTCACCTGGACCACCTTCGACGGACGCAGCGTGGTCGGCGACAACGGCGCGCGCGCGGTGGTCCTGCACGGCGTCATCTCCCCCGGGCGGTGAGCTTGTGTGGATGCAGACGCGACCGGTATACCGACCTCTCCGCCGGAGCTTGCGGTGCGAACTTGTCGCGCCAACTCACGGACGGGGGAGAGCTCATGAAATCTGCAAAGTACGTCTCGGCTGCGTCGGTCCTGCTGATGGCCCTGGGCGTCGCCGCCTGCGGCAGCGACAGCGGGAGTGGCACCGCGAGCTCGGCGATGCCCAGGTCCTCTGCGGCGGCCAGCTCGGCGGCGAAGGCTCCTGCACCGAAGCCCGCGGCGAAGGAGATCGAGATGGTCGAAACCGACCTGTCACCGCGAGGCGATGAGTGGAAGGGCTTCGCGATCCAGGCACCGAAGGACGCCAAGGTGATGGACGATCTCGGCGACTGCCGCATCGCGGCCACGCGTACCTTCGACCTGGTTCTGAGCCAGAAGGGCCCGAAGAACGACGTTGCTGCGATGAAGAAATTCCTGGTGGAGCTCGCCCCGAAGATGAAGGCCAAGCTCGACATCTCGAACGAGACGGCCACTGGCTTCGACTGGAGGCGCGAGACCCCGAATGAGACCACGCCCGACAAGCCCTTCATCCGGGAGGACTTCTTCTCGCTGCTCGATGTCGGAGGGAAGAAGATCGGCTGCTTCGCCCACAGCTCCGCGGGCAAGGAGGAGATCCAGCGGGCCCGAGACGCCTGCAAGACGCTCGCCAAGAAGTAGAAGGTTGAGTCGGAATGTCCGGACCGCGGAGCCCGAGCGCGCCGCTACCCGGGCGCCCGAAGGTCCGTCGGCTCGAGAGGTCGAAGGTCTCGCGAAACGTCTCGAGCTCGAGTCGCGCGAGGGCCTCGACGTCGGCGGGCGACGCCGCGCGGAGGCGCGGAGCGGTCATCGGCCGTCGTCTCTACCAGGTGCCCGCCGCCTCAAGAAACCATGGATCGGGGCGGGCCCATGGCGCTGGGCCCCCGCTTGCCTCGTCACATCGCGTTCATCCGGATGTCGGCCTTCGCCGGCGCCGCCGCGGGCGTCGCATTCACAGTAGCCTCCGCGTCGGCGAACCCCGCCTTGCGCGCGGCGCGCACCTTGTACTTCCCCTCGACCACGTTCTTGAACCGGTACTGACCGGAGCGCGTGGTCGTCGTCTGCTGCACGACCTTGCCCTGATCGTCGACCAGCTCCACCACGGCGTTGGCGCCGACGACGCCGTCGCCGGCCAGGCCGTCGAGCTGCAGCGCACCCTCGACCTCGGCGAAGCGCTCCTTTGCGCGCGCCGCGTCCTCGTGGACGAACACATGCCGCTCCTCGTGGAGGAGACGCCCGCTCCCGTCCTTGGCGCGCAGCACCGCGACGAAGGGGCCGGTGGCAGGCGTCTTCCCGCCGGCGTCGACGCCGCTCCAGTGAAAGGCGATCGGGCCCTGTTCGGCGGCCACCTTGCTGGTGAAGAGCGCCGTCGCTGCGGTGGGCGAGCGCTCGAGCGCCGCCGCCTCGTACACGGCGAGCTCCACCGTACCGCCGGCGCGCGTGGGGGCGACGTGGCGCGCCGACACCCTCGTCCCGCCGTCGACGAAGCGCGAGCCGACCTCGGCCAGCGACGCGTCCCCGGCCCACACCTCGAGCCGGCGGCGGCTCGTCTTGCCGTCCTTCGACGTCGCGATCACATCGACCATGTGACGACCGCTCGTCAGGTCGGTGCCGAGCCTGCGGCGCGCCTCGCCGCCGCAGGCGCCGGCGGCGAGGACATCGTCGATCCAGATCTCCACCTTCGACACGCCGGTGCCGCCGTTGGCGGTGGCCGCCGCCACCAGCTCGACGCCGTCGCCGACGTGGCCACCGTCGGCGATGCCGGTGATTCCGACCGACATCACGTCGACCGAGACCAGGCCGAGCACGCCCCACATCGCCTCGGCCTTGCCGAAGCCGGCGGCCGACCAGCCGCCGCTCTCCTGCTGCTTCTCCAGGAGCCACGCGGTGCCGCGGGTGAGGGTCGGGGTGCCGTCGGACATGCCCCAGCGCCGCAGCACGTAGAGCACCTGGCCGGTGGCGTAGGCGTTGGACGGATCGTCCTTGGCAAAGCCCCAGCCGCCGTCCTGGTTCTGTCTCTTGGCCAGGCGCTGGGCGAGCGCGGCGACCGCAGGTTCCTCGGCGCCGGCGCCGCTGGAGACCAGCCCGAGCAGCGCGTAGGCGACGTCCTGCGTCGCTGGCGACTCGTCCCTCGCCAGCTCCTCGGCGCGCTTGCGCAGCCAGCCCTCGGCGCGCCGCAGCGGCTCGAGCCACTTGTCGTCGGCGGTGCGCGCGTGGGTCTGACGCCAGGTGATGGCGCCCTGCATCGTCGACTGCACACGGCCGACGACGATGGGCGGCGAGCTGTAGCTCTCGCGCAGCGAGCCGTCCTCGTCCTGGTCCTTCAGCATCGCCTCGGCGGTCTTCAGCAGGTCGGCGCGGACGCGATCGTCCAGCGACTCGTCGAAGTGTGCGAGGGCGGCGCCGCCGAAGGCGCGCGACGTCTCCGGGAGATGGCTCGGGTTGTCGCCCACGCTGAAACCGTGCTCGCGTCGGGCACCGCCCTTGATGGTGAGCATGCCCTCGAGCACTGTCCGGAACGCGGCGTCGTCGACCTCGAAGGCGTTCTTCTTGCCGACGACCATCGCCTCCAGCGTCACCGCCTGCACGTGACAGCCGTAGCAGGCGTTCCGCGTCTGCCAGTCGGCCGCCTCGCGCCCGAGGAACGCGAGCCCCTTCTGGGCGCCGGACCGCGCCCGCGGGTCACCTGCCGGCGCCCTGGGCGTCGCGCTGTGCACCGCCGGGATGACCTCGCAGCGCGCGAGCGCGGCCCGTACCGCCGCGCTCGAGGTCGAGCCCCCTCCGGCTGTCTCCGGCGCGGCGGGGGGCTGCGTCGCGCATCCCGCGAGGATCGCGAGGACCCCCATCGCCCATCGTCCCGCGTGAACCTGCCCGCCTCGTCCCGATCCCGATCGCATGGCTGTCCCCTCCCGGCGACAGGCCAGTGGGGATGGCTGTGCGGTTCGTGACCGGCGACGTCGCGCCTCAGGGCGTCCAGACCAGCGCGATCACCAGGAGCAGCATCAGGGCTGCGCCCAGGCCGAGCACGATGGGAATCCACCCGAGGGTGCCAAGGGGGGGCGGTGTGCCGCGGGCCGCGGGCGGCGCATCCTCGCGCACTGCCGGGGGCCCGCCCGGCGTCCTGTCCCGCCAGGGCGAAGGAGCGGCGTCGGCGGCCGGTGCTGACATGACCTCGTTCACCGAGGGCGGTGCCCCGACCATGGTGGGCCGCTGGCTGGGGCGCGACGGTGTGGGGTCGATGTTGATCTCGGGCGTCACCGCGCGCTCCCGGATCTGCGCGCTGTTCAGCGACTCGCGCATGCGCGGCGTGTCGAGTGACTCGCGGATGGGCGGCGTGTCCTGCGACCCGCGGATGCGCGGCGTGTCGAGCGACTCGCGCACCGCGGGTGCCGCGATGGCGGCGGAGGCGATGCGCTGCAGCGCCTCCGCCAGCTCGACGGAGCTCGCGAAGCGCCTGTCGCGGCTCACCGAGAGGGCGCGGTCGAACAGCTCGTCCACCGCCGGGGGAAGGCTGGGCTCGATCTCGGTGGGCCGTCTCTTGCGAACGCGGCCGATCTGCAGCGCGAGCTCGCTGAGGGTCCCCTCGAAGGGGCGGACGCCGGTCAGCATGATGTGGGTGATGATGCCGAGCGCCCACACGTCGGCGCGCGCGTCCAGATCGGTCGCGCCACTCATCTGCTCCGGGCTCATGTAATGGGGCGAGCCAACCACCATGCCCGCCGCCGTGGCCGCCGGGCCGCCGATCATCTTGGCGACGCCAAAGTCGAGCACCTTGACGATCTCCCCCGAGGCGTCGTCCTCCGACCGGGCGAGGAAGATGTTCTCGGGCTTCAGATCGCGGTGGATGATGCCCGCCGCATGCGCCAGGCGGAGCGCCCGGGATGTCTGGGTGACGACGCGCGCCGCGGTCGACAGGTCGAAGCGGCGGACGGCCGCGAGCCGTCGCTGCAGGTCCTCCCCCTCCAGCAGCTCCATGACGATGTAGGGCAGCCCTTCCTCGACGCCGTGGTCGAAGACGGTGGCCACGTGGGGGGTGCGCAGCATCGCCACCGATCGCGCCTCGCGGTCGAAGCGCTCGCGGATCACCTCGTCGTCGATGAGGCCGGAGGCGAGGAACTTCACCGCGACCTGACGGTCGAGGCTGGTGTCGAGGGCGACCCAGATGCTCCCCATGCCACCGCGGGCCAGCCGCGTGACCAGCTCGTAGCGGCCCGCAACGCGCGCCCCCGGCACCAGGAACGGCGACGGCGCGGCCCAGGGATCGATCTCGTCCACCAGGTCGAGGGGCGGCGTGGGAGCGCGCGAGGTGGGGGTCGGCGTGATCTGCGCCGGAGCGAGGGCAGTGTCGGGCGCCTGAGCCGCAGGGGCCTGGGGCGCGGCGGGCACGTGTTGCGACTGGAACCCGATCAGCGTGCCGCTGCGAGGCGCCGGCGCCGAGAAGGGCGCCGACGCGGTCGCGGGGGTCGCGCCAGCGTCCGGGGCGCGCAGCCGACTGCGCTTCGGAGGGACCGGGGGAGGCGGCACCCCCGGAGTATCCCGCGGAAGGATGGGCAATCCAACCCGCGAGCCATCATCGTGCGGCGCGGGCCCCCGCGGCGGTTGTCAGGGTGCGCGCGCGGAGGGAGGAAGACGTTGCCGGTGGTCCGCGTCGGCGACCGCGTGCTGGTCGACTCCGCCGACGTGGTGCGCTTCGCGGCGGACGAGGGGGGCGCGCCGCTCTATCCGGAGCCGTCGCGCCGCTCCGAGGTGGAAGCCCTGGAGGGCCGCTCCGCGGGAGACTTCGGCGTCGTCACCCGGCCCTGCGCGTACGACTGACTGTTCCGCGCCTTGCACGCGGGGCTTCCCTGCAACTTCGGCCGCGCGCCGGGGTGGCAGGTGCGTCCAGGCGGGCGGTGCGGCCGGTGCTCGACTCAGCGTCGCTCGCGCAGCACCGTGAACCCACCTGGTCCGTCCACGCAGATTCGGAGCCCGGCGAATCGGGGCAGGTACGCGAGGGGTGGCGGTTCGCGTCGGCCGCCCTTGACGGTGCGCAGCACCACCTGGTGCGCGTCGAGATCGTAATCGGCCTCGTACGTGGACTCCCCCAGGCTCACGACGCGCGGGAACTCCTTGTCCAGCAAGACGCGCGATGCGTGCGGTAGATCCTCGGCGATCAGGTCCTTTGCCGAGAGCAGCTCGAGGTCCTCACCGCTCTCGACGCCGAGCTCGCGCAATCGCTGTAGCGCCCACTCCTCCACGCCGGGCACCGGCGAGAGCGAAGCGACCCCCGCGGTATGTCCGCGCACGGCCAGCCTGGCGGCGAGCGCTCGCAGCGTGAGCCGCTCGCGCGTCGTGGCCAGCGCCCCGCTCTGCTTGAACAGGCTGCCGCGCGTGAACAGCTCGGCGATCGCAGTGCGTGCGACTTCTCCGGTCGGGACCTCGTCGCGCGTCGCGATCACGCGCCCGGCGTGGACGCGCTCGACCTTGGCCATCACGCGTCCGCCTTCCATGCGCACCGCGGTCAGGCGATCCTCGCCGAGTCCAGCCCCAGCGATCCACGCCAGCGGGATCGCAGATGCGCACGTGACCAGCAAGCGTGTCGATCTGCCGGAGCCGAACGCACGTGCGTCGAAGACGACCAGCGCTTGCACGTCGCGCGCGCGGTGGACGGCGCTCTCGCGTGCGAGATCGAGCTCGGTGCCGCCATTGCTGAAAGCCGCCTCGCGCCCGCGCGGCCGCGCGACGTGGACCACACGCGGATCCGCTGCGATCGCGGCGCGCACCAGGGTGTCGCGATCGAACGGTTCGTCACGCGCCGGGGTGTCTGCGAGGCCATGCGCGCGGCGGAGGCGCGTCCGCAGCCGGCGCGCCTCGTCGACGGCGAAGCCCGACACGCGATGCGTCCCCGGTCGGCCGATGCGCACCGCCATGACCAGGGCGGTCGCGTCGCACCCGGCGCGCCGGAGGTCGTCCTCACCGTCCTCGGGCGCGGGCCCGGCCTGGAACATGGGGCGGCCCACGGCGAGCGCGGCGACCAGATCGATCGCGGCGGCGAGGCACCCAGCGTGCTCGGCCTCGACCAGCAATCGCGCGAGGGGCGGGTCGATCGGCAGCGCGTGGAGGCGC
Source organism: Polyangiaceae bacterium (assembly GCA_046596645.1). Classification (GTDB taxonomy): domain Bacteria; phylum Myxococcota_A; class Polyangia; order Polyangiales; family Polyangiaceae; genus JBKJLX01. The sequence goes on along the minus strand of JBKJLX010000498.1, from coordinate 4,107 downwards.
CGCCCGCCGGCGCTGAGCGTGCCGTCCCCGCGGAGCGCGCCCCACGACGCGAGGTCGGCGCGCGCCGACGCGAGCGCGTACGGTCGAGGCATGTCGAGCCATGGCAGGTCCTCCGGCTTCTCTCCCCACGCCGCCACCGACATCAGCAGCGGAACCAGCGACTCGCGATGGATCTCCGGCGCCGTGGTCGGCGCGAGCCGCGCGGCAGCGCTCCACAGCCGGTAGCAAACGCCGTCCGCCGTGCGCCCGGCCCGCCCGGCGCGCTGCGCCGCGGAGTCCTCGGCAATCGGCGCGAGCACCAGGGAGCCGCGACCCTCGTGATAACGCGTCTGGCGCACGAGACCGCCATCGATCACCACGCCGACCCCCGGAATGGTGAGCGAGGTCTCCGCGACGTTGGTCGCCAGGATCACCTTGCGCTCGCGGGTTCGCTCGAACGCTGCCCGCTGCTCGTCGAGCGTCAGCCCCCCGTGCAATGGTACGACGACGAATCCGGCGATCGGCTGGAGCGCACGCCGGCACGCCTCGATCTCGGCCTTGCCCGGCAAGAAGACCAGGATGTCTCCGGCGTCCGCCCTGGCCCTATCGAGGGCCTTCATCACGCGCCCACCGAGCGCCTCCGCGTCGGGCAGCGCGTCGCCTTGCTCGACGTACCGCACGTCGACCGGGAACGTTCGCCCTTCGGCCACCAGATAGCTGCCTTGCACGTGACGAGCGACGCGCTCGCCCTCGATCGTCGCGGACATCACGACCAGGCGGGGGCCCTGCGGTCGCCTCTGGAGGAGCAAGGCCAGCAGCAGATCGACGTCGATGCCGCGCTCGTGGAACTCGTCCAGGATCACGGTCTGCGCGGAGGCGACGAGCTTCGCGTCGCGCAGGGCGATGCCGGGCGTCGCGAACACGATGCGGGTGGCTTCGGTCACCACCGACTCGTCGCGCACGATGTAGCCGACGCCGTCGCCGATCCGCGTTCCCTCGAGCTCGGCGACGCGGGCCGCGAGGCTGCGGCAGGCCACGCGGCGCGGCTCGATCACCAGCACTCGGCCCGGGCACCAGCGCGGAACCTCGGTGGACTTGCCGGAGCCCGTCGGCGACGAGACGACCACCGGACCGCAGGCGAGCGCGTCCAGGAAGGCCGCGCGCAGGGCAACGATGGGCAGCGGGGCTTCCACGGCAGCGACGTGTACTCCCGCCACTCCAGGGCAGAAAGCGCGCGGTTATCCTGGCTCCCGCCCCTGCGTCTCGAGCGTCCGCACGTCGAGGAGATCCTTCTCTCGCCCGGACGCCACCTTGTTCTTGATGAGGGCGTCGCGGCCGAGAAAAGCGAGCTGCAGATGGGCGACTGTAGCCTCCATCCGGGACGCCCAGGCCTCCTCGAACGAGACTCCGCTGATCTCGGTCAGCAGGTCGATGCGCCGCGGCGGCAAGCCGATCTGGTAGACGGTTCCGGGCGAGGCGAAGTCGGCGGCCGTGATCCCGTGCGCGTCGATGGGCGCGCCGAATTCAGCGAGCGCAAGCATCACCCGTCGCGCGTTCTCGTCGGTGGGCCGCACGAAGAGGTCGATGTCCCCGGTGGCGCGCGGCAGGCCGTGAGCCGCGAGAGCGTGGGCGCCGACCACCACGAACTCGACGCCCGCCTCCACCAGCGCGCGGAGCATGTCGGCGAAGTCGTCGTTGATCTCAGGCGGGTCTGTCACGTCGGCGAAGGATCCTTCCCGGCGCCTCGCCTCGCGCGTAGCGAGCGCCCGAACCGCCGAGGGTGGCCCAGGCGTCGCACGTCAGGGTCCACACCATGGCGACGCGCTGGGCGGGCGTCAGCGCCCGCAGATCGTCCGCCGGCTCGCGTCCCAGCTCGAACCTGCGCACGGGCCAGGTGGCTCTCGCGCTGGCGCGCGCTCGCCGGGCCGCGTCGTCCGTGCTCATGGCGCCAGTCTACCACTGCGCTGCCACTCGATCCTCCGCCCGTATCGAGGACCGAGCCGCAGGGCAAGCGCAGGAACGCGCCGCGGCCTATCCATCCTCGGCGCCGGCTCCTGAGCGTTGCTGCGCCTCGCGGGCGCGGCGCGGCGCTGGTAGAACCATCGCTTGGAAGTGAAGCGAGACTACGTCCTCATCGTCGAGACGCGCGCCGCCACCGCCGCGGCGCTGGCCGAGGCGATGACCTTCGCCACCGGCTTCGAGGCGGCCATCGCGGCGGATGGGAACGAGGCGCACGCGTGCCTCGCCCGGCTGGGCGCACCCCGGGGGTTGATCACCGATCTGGTGCTTCCACGGCGCGACGGGTTCTCGGTCGTGCGCGCGGTGCGCCGCCTCGACACGAGCTGCAAGATCCCTGTGGTCACGTACTCGGCGTTCGACGCGATGCGACGGGCGGCGGCGATGCTGGAGCCGGCGTTGCAGCCCATCAGCATCCTCGCCAAGCCGCTGGTGCCGGGCGAGGTGGTGGAGGCCCTGCTCGCGGCGATGGCCGTCGAGGCGGAAGCACCGCCTCGACCCGCGGTCGTGGTGCCGCGACCGGTGACGGCGAGCCCTACCATGCCGTCCATGCGGCGCGCCGCGCCGGAGACGGTGGAGGCGGCGCGGCTCGATCGCATCGCCACCATGGGCGTGGTCGACGAGGGGCCACCCGACGAGGAGCTGCAGCGCATCACCGAGGAGGTCGCGCGCTCCTTCGGCGTGCCCACCGCGCTGGTCTCGGTGGTGCTGGAGGGCCGTCAGTGGTTCAAGTCGTACTACGGCCTCTCCGGCAAACTGCGCGAGGATCGGGGCGCACCGCGGACGATGGCGTTCTGCCATCACGTCGTCGAGGGGCGGGAGGCGCTGGTCGTCCCCGACGCGAGGACCCACCCGGTCTTCGCGGACAACCCGCTGGTGAGGGACGGGACGGTGAGAGGCTACGCGGGCGCGCCACTCGTGACGTCCCACGGCGACGTGCTGGGCTCGCTGTGCATCATCGACACCGGGCCGCTGGACGCGACCGCGGCCGACCTCGAGCGGCTGCGGCTCCTCGCCCGCCGGATCGCCGGCGAGCTGGAGCTGGCGCAGCAGCGACGGCGCGCCGCCGCCGCGGGCGCCGGGGAGCGGCCCGAGGCGGCGGCGCGTGCGGCCGCGCTCGCCCTGCTGCACGCGACGGTGGTCGCGATCCCCTGCGCCGCCGTGGTGTTCGACGCCGGGCGGCGGGTCCTCTTCATGAACGAGGAGCTGGCGCGGCTGTTCGGTCTGGGCCCGCAGGAGATGATCGGGGCCACCCGCGACGCGCTCCTCGCGCGCATCGCGCACGCGTTCGCCGACGGACCTGCGCTCGCGCTCCACCTCGCGATCCCGGCCGAGGGCCCGATCGCGATGGCCGAGGACCTGCTGATGATCACGCCCCGTCGCCGCTGGGTGCGCTGGAGCGCGGCCCCGCTCGCCGTTCCGGGTGGCGCCGTCCAACTGGCGACCATCGACGAGTCGGCGGGCGCGCGCAGCTGACCGCGCCGGCTGCGCGTCCCGGGCCCGCCGGCATTCGCAGCGATGACGACGAGGGCGCGCGCGCGCTGGTCCAGTCCGCCGCCCGAGACCGGCCGCCCGAGCGCAGGTTTGGTCAACGCGTGCGCGAGTAGGTGCGCAACGCGCCGCCGTCGCCGGAGTCGAGATCGACCGCGAGCTCCTTCGCGAGCCGCTCCGCCCCGCGCACCGCCCGCCCGCCGAGGACGAAGGGCAGCAGCACCGATTGCGTGACCGAGGACGCCATGTGGTCCTGCGCGACCGTGATCTCTGCCGCGGCCCACAGCTCGCCGAGCCGCCTCTGGGTCCACGTCAGCAGGTCGGCGTTGATATCCCGCCCGGAGAGGCCGCGCCGGCCGGCCTCGCGAGTCGCCTCCCCCGCGTCGCCTCGTCTCCCCCAGCGCGGCAGAGAGGTAGGCCAGACGGAGCGGGGTACGCTCGTCGGTGGACTCGGCAACGACCGGCGGCGACCAGGAGCGCCGCGCGGGCCGAGGCGATCGCGCGCGAGACGAGACCGTCTCGAGGCCCCCCCGCTCGCGGCGAGCGCTGGCCGCAGCCAGTTGCCTGCTACCCTGTCGGCCAGCTCGCGGTACTGGCCTCCATGACGATCTCGCTTCCCAC
>JBKJLX010000463.1:0-4231 GCA_046596645.1 Polyangiaceae bacterium | reverse complement strand
CGTGGCTGCTCGACGGGTTGCCGAAGTGCTCCCTCAGGAACGGGAGCATCGCTTCCAGCGCCTCGCCCAGGAGCGGCGTGGTCGCGTTGTGATCGAGGTAGACGGGGAGCACCGAGGGCAGGGTCGAGTGGCAACGGACGTGGGGCAAGCGGCGCACCTGGGGTGGATCTTCCGTGGCCCATGCCACGGCAGGTCACGGCGGCGTGCGGGCTCGCCATGCGGTGAATCGACCGTGATCGCACATCTCGGCGAGTGGCACGTTCCGTGATGAACAGGCCGGCATGCATCGCTGGACGGGTCTGGTCGCTGTTCTCGGGCTGGGGTTGGCAGTCGGCTGCGACGTCGACGAGACCGGTGCCGTGACAGAGGAGAGCGACATCATCGGCGGCGTCGACGCCTCGAGCGCCAAGCTCGACGCCATCGGCACCCTGGGCACCCACGGCTGGAGCGGCGAGTACGAGTTCTTCTGCACCGCGACGCTCATCGGACCCAAGGCGGTTCTCACCGCGAAGCACTGCGCGACCTCCGGCCCCGGCGAGGAGCCGAAGATCGCCCGCGAGTCGGTGTTCTTCGCCGTCGGTGCCGACTCGCACAAGCCCAAGCAGGTCATCAAGGCCGTTGACGTGATCCTCTCGCCCATCGACGAGGGCGGGATGGTGAAGTTCGGCAGCGACGTGGCGGTCTACATCCTCGAGAAGGAGGTGGAGGGCGTCACCCCGATGCCCTACTTGGGCCAGCACATCGACGCCTCGCAGGTCGGGCAGATCCTGACCGCCGTCGGCTACGGCGTGCAGGACCGCGAGCGCACTTCCGGCACCCGCAAGGCCGGCGCGGTGACGTTGCAGGCGGTCGACGGCCAGCCCATCAAGAAGCTCTTCCCCACCAAGGAGGAGTTTCTCGCGCACATGACGAAGCACGAGGGCGAGTCGTGGATGAAGAGCGCCACCGAGCGTCTCGACACCTTCTACGAGCTGACCTTGCTCCCCGGTCACGAGGCGTACCTCGGCATGGGCAAGGATGACGCGCAGCCCTGCAGCGGCGACTCGGGCGGCCCGCTCGTGCAGAAGATCGACGGCAAGCTGACGGTCGTCGCCGTCGTCTCCGGATCCTTCAAGGGGCGCAGCTACCCGTGCAGCACGGTCGGCGAGGCGTACGCCACGCTCGGCGAGAAGGTGCAGCCGATGCTGAAGAGCGCCGCCGGCCCCTGCGAGGGCGTGCCCGTCGAGGGCCGCTGCGAGCTGGAGACGATCGCGGTGCGCTGCGTTTCGGAGGACGAGGGCCCGCAGAAGATCACGAAGCTCGATTGCGCCGGCCTCGATCAGGTCTGCGGCATGGTCGACGGCGAGGCGGCCTGCATCGACGAGGCGGAGCCGGCACCGGAGCCGGAGCCGGCACCGGCACCGGAGGGATGAGCTACCGCACTTTCGCGCCGAGGTGAAAATCGGACCACCCGGTGATCCGGGTTAACCCTGGCGAGCGACTTGACGGGACTCGCCGTCTGCGTGGCACGTCGCCCCAGAGCTGGATCGACGTCCTGGGGCTCATCGACCTCGCGACGGGCGCTGCCGACGGGAGCGCGTATACCCATGCGTTGGAGGCGTCCGTCGACGACCGAGGCCACCCACTCCGACGGCTCGCAAACGTCGGAGGTGCGGACCAAGGTCAGCGCCGCGGCGCCACTGTGCTCCGGCGAATGATCAGGAACTGCACGCGCCGGTTCCTCTGGCGACCCTCGGCGGTGGCGTTGGGCGCGACGGGTTGCGCGGGGCCGTAGCCCTTCGGTCGCAGCTTGTGCGACCCGATGCCGTTGTTGATGAGCCACATCCGCACCGCCTCGGCGCGCTCCTGCGAGAGGCGGCGGTTGTACGGCTCCGGGCCGACGTTGTCGGTGTGACCCTGGACCTCGATCTCTTCGATCTCCGGGTGCTTCTCGATGACGTCGCGCACCTCGGTGAGCAGATCGTTCGAGACCGGATCGACCGTCTGCGAGATCTGCGCGCGACCGAAGTGGAACTGGATCTGCTTCAGGATAACGATTTCTTTGTCGGTGAGCTTGACGTGCGGGCAGCCGTTCAGCTCGCGCTTCTCGTCCGCCGATCCCTTCTCCTTCGGGCACGCGTCGACGGCGTCGGAGACCCCGTCGGCGTCGCCGTCTTCTCCCACCGGGCAGCCGTTCCTGTTCGCGTCGGGACTGGGGCTTCCCCTCTCGTCCGGGCAGGCGTCGACCACGTCGGCCACACTGTCGCCGTCGCCGTCGCGCGGGCAGCCATTGCGCTTCGGGTCGGTGGAGGCGACACCGCTGACCTGGGGGCACGCGTCGCTCGAGTCGGGCACGCCGTCGTCGTCGGCGTCTGGGAGCGGGCAGCCGTTCGTCGCCGCATCCCCGGTCGAGATTCCCCGCTCCTCCGGGCACGCGTCCGCGTCGTCGACGATGCCGTCGCCATCCGCGTCACCGGACGGGCTCGCCTCCGTCGGCTCCGTCCCCTTCGCTTCGGGCAGCGGATCGTACGAGACGCTGGCCACCGTACGGAACACGGGCGTGCCGGGCACGCTGGTGAGGCCGGGGCCGCCGGCGAGACCGAACACCAGGAAGCGCAGCGCTCGAAGCTTCGCGCCGAACAGGACCTCCGCGTTCGTGGAGCCGTCATAGGCGACGGCGCCATCCGGCGACTCGAGGAGGACGCCGTCATCACCGACCCCCGTGGCCGCGTAGAATTCCGGCCCGATCTGCAGTAGCTCGTCTTCGCCGAGGACGGCCGCCACGCCAGCGCCGTACGTGACCCTCTGCGCGTTGTCCGCCGTGGTGAACGCGCCGCCCACCGTGACGGAGTAGGCGAAGAGCTCGTAGCGGCCGCCGAGCACGGCGTGGGGGACGAAGCGAACCGCGCCTTCGCCCGCCCAGCTGCCGGTGCCCGCCGACGGGAAGAGCGCGTGCAGGCCTGCTGCGAGCTGCAAGGGGTCGTCGACGCCGCCGACGATGCGCGCTCGGCCGCCGACGCGGATGTCGCCGAGCTCGGCCGTCTGCGGTGATGCCAGCGTCGCGCCGCTCGCGGTCACCGGATCGTCTCCCCCCTGGGTGACTGCGACGGGAAGGCCGATCCAGAAGAGAAAGCGATCGGCGACGGCGAGAGAGACATCGCCACGCAAGAACGCCTGGTGCGACACGACGCCGCCGCGCTCCTCGCCCCCTGGTCCGCGGAGCACGAGCGGCTGGTAGGCGAGGTCGAACATCAACGTCCCACGGAGCTCGAGGTGCCCCGTCGTGGTGGCGGACGGCACACCGAAGAAGCGGTCACCCGGAACAGAAGGCTCGAGCTGGTTCAGGGCAAACGTCGGTCGGGCGACGGCTTCCTGCGGGTACGCCGCCGGGGTGGCGCCGAGGAGCGCCGCTGCCGCACACGAGGACACCCACCATCGACGCACGGCGTGTCGCATCACGACCGGGGATACTATCTTCGCGAACACGCCGTCGCGCGTCTTTCACCCGGGAGCCGGCCGTGAGAGATTACTGAATCGATGGCGCTGCTGACCGCGCCCGAGGAGTACACGCATGCTTCGTCGCGTCACGCTCGGGAGCTCGCTCGCTCTGCTGGTCTCGCTCCTTGCAGTACACGCAGGCTGCGCAGGCGGAGAGGTCTTCGACGTCCCGGCGGACGGGACCACTCCGGCGGGCGCCGGCGGTGACGGAGCAGCGTCCGGCGAGGGTGGCACGGCGGGAGACGGCGGCAGGCCCGGCGAGGGCGGCACTCCCGGCGAGGGCGGGAAGTCCGGTGACGGCGGTCACGGCGGCGCCGGCGGATGCGAGCCCGTTTCTTGTTACTCGGGCGAGCGAGGCACCCAGAACGTCGGCGTGTGCGTCGAAGGCATCTTCACCTGTGTCGAGGGCGGCGGCCCCGGGTCGTGCGAGGGCGAGATCGTCCCCTCCGAAGAGGCGTGCAACGGCCTCGACGACGACTGCAACTCCACGGTCGACGACGTCGCCCCCGTGATGTGCGGTCTCGGAGCTTGCCAGGTCGTCGTCGAGGAGCCATGCGACGACGACGGCCGGCCGGTCGAGTGCACGCCTCTCGATCCCACCGCGGAGACGTGCGACGGCCTCGACAACGACTGCGACGGTGCCGTCGACAACGACTGCGACTGCGTCGACGGCGAGGTGCAGAGCTGCTGGACCGGCCCCTCGCGGTCGCAAGGCGTCGGGGCGTGCGCCGACGGGACGCAGATCTGCGCCGAC
>JBKJLX010000237.1:0-4436 GCA_046596645.1 Polyangiaceae bacterium | reverse complement strand
CACGGCGGCTGCAGCGTGGCCGTCGGAGCCCCGCGCCGACGCCGCGCTCGCGCAGGCGGCCGTCGCCGACGCGCACCCGACGGTGCGCCGCACCGCCCTGCGCGCCCTCGGGGCCCGGCGGGCGGTGCGGCACCTGCCGCTCGTCCGCGAGCGCGCGTCCGCCGCCAGGGAGGACCTCGACGTCCGCGCCGAGGCGATCCGGACCCTCGGTCACCTCTGCGATCGCGCCTCGGTCGGGGGGCTGACCGAGTGGGCGGCTCGCGCGGCGGCGCCGCTCAGCGAGGCCGACCGGAAGCTGGGCAGCGCGGCGATCGACGCCCTCGCGGCGCTGCATCCGCCGGACCTCGCGGCGCGCCTCGCGCCGCTCGCCTCGAAGGACGCTCCGCGCGAGGTGCGCGAACGCGCGGCGCGCGCGATCGCCGAGCGCGGCCGCTGCGGTCCCTGAGCCGCGCGTCGCCCCGCTGCCGGCTCCGCCTCGCCCCCGGCCGCCTTCGGTGGTAGGCGCGTCGCCCCGCTCATGCCCGATTCCGCCGAGGCCCGACCCGACGACGCGCGCCCGTCGCGCGTGCTGGTGGCGTCGATGCCCCCGCCGCCGCCCGAGCCCATGTGGCTCCGGCTGGGGGAGGCGTCCGCCGTGGGCCTGGCCGCGGCCGTCGTCGCCTCTCTGACCGTGGCCATGCGCGCCGCGGGGCAGGGTGGGAGCCCGATCGGCGCGATCTTCGCCTCGGCCGCGGTGCTGGCGGTGCCGCTGGCGATCATCGTCTACGCGAGCCGCGCCGCCGGGCGCGCCTTCCGCATGGTCACCGGCCGCGGCGCCGGGCGCAGCACCACGGTCGGCCTCGCCATGTGGGCAGGGCTGTCGGCGCCGGTGCTGCTCCTCCTCGCGTCGGCGCTCAAATCGGGGACCAACCACCGCGGACTCGGCGGGGCGACCTTCGGCGCGCTCGCCCTCGGGGTGGTCGTCGTCACTGCGCTGATCGCACGCCGGCTGGTCGTCGTGGGCGACCGCGTCACCGATCGAGGCGTGGCCTCGCAGACGACCGTCGAGCGCGTCGCGTTCGGGGTCGCCCTGGCGCCGGTGATGGCGTCCGCCGTCTTCGGCATCACCACCTCCGACGGCGGCGAGGCCTCGTCGCGCGTCGTCGCCGCGATCGTCGACGGTGCCCTGGCGTTCGTCGCCACCGTGCTCGCGGGGAGCCTGGATCCGCCGCCGCGCGTCCGCGCGGCGGCGGCGCGCGCGGGGCTGCCGGTCTTGCTCGTGGTGGTCGTCGTCGGCCTGTCCTGGGTGGAGCGATCGCCGGGCCTGTCGCGGGCGGTGCAGGCGCGTGGCGGCCTCGGTCCGGCGCTCCTCCGCGCCCTCGAGGGCTGGACCGACCGCGACGGCGACGGCGCGGGAGCGCGGTTCGGCGGCTTCGACTGCGACGACGGCGATCCGCGCCGCCACACCGCCGCCGCCGACATCGACGGCGACGCCCTCGACGCCGACTGCGACGGTCGCGATGCCGCCAAACCGGTGGGCCCGGCGCCGGCCGTGATGGCCGCCGCGGCGCCGGCGCCGCCCTCGCCGCGGGCGCCAGCGGGCGACGTGCCGCGGGACACGACCGCCGTGCTGCGCACCGGCGCTGCGGCGGGCCCTCCCAGCGTCATCCTCGTCACCCTGGACACGGTGCGCGCCGACCGCACGAGCGCCTACGGCTACGCGAAGAAGACCACGCCAGCCCTGGAGGCTCTCGCGGCGCGTGGCGTGGTGTTCGAGCACGCGTACGCGGTCGCCAGCGACACCCAGCGCGCGATCACCCCGCTTCTCAGCGGCCGACGCCTCTCGCGCACTGCCCGCGACTCCCGCGAGTGGCCGACCCTGCGCCCCGCGGTCGACACCCTGGCCGAGCGGATGAGGCGCGCCGGATATGTCACCGCGGCCGTGACGTCCTTCACGTGGATGAGCCGCGAGCGCGGGTTCGACCAGGGCTTCGACGACTTCGAGGGTGTCTACGAGAAGGACCACCCCGAGCGCGGCATCACCGGGCCCCACGCCCTTGCGGCGGCGCGCGGGATCCTCGCGAAGCGCGAGAAGGACGCGAAGCCCCTCTTCCTGTGGGTTCACCTCTTCGACGCCCACGAGCGGTACCTGGCCCACCCCGGCCTCGACTTCGGCGGCACCGGCAGCGGCCTTTACGACGGGGAGATCGCGTTCGTCGACCGCCAGCTGGCGGGCCTGATGGAAGCGGTCGCCGCCTCGACCCGGGCGGCCTCGACCGCGTTCGTCGTCCATGGCTCGCACGGGGAGGGGTGGGGTGAGCACGGGGTGGAGGGCCATGGGGCCGACCTGTGGGAGCCGCAGATCCGCGTGCCGCTCGTCGTGGCCCTGCCCGGCGGCCCCAGCGGCCGCTACCGGCGCGGCGCCGTCAGCACCGCCGACGTGGCGGCGACGGTCCTCGAGCTCGGCGGGGCGCCCGCCGAGGGGGTCGAGGGACGGTCGCTGGCGGCGATCGCGCGAGGCGACCTGGAGCAGGCCGCCGAGCCGGTTCATGCCCGGGCCCGCCGCCGCGCGGTGGTCGTCGACTGGCCGTTGAAGCTCCTGGTCCACGACCGGAAGGGGAAGGACCGCCACATCCTCTTCGACCTGGCCGCCGACCCCGGGGAGGAAAAGGACCTCTCCGCGGAGCGGAAGGACGACCTCCAGCGGCTGATCACGCTCCACGAGAGGTTCTCGGCGCAGGCGGCCGAGGACGGCGGCGACGGCGCCGGCGGGCGAGCGCCCTGAGCCGGGCCTGACCGCGCGATCACCGGCTGCCGTCGCTCCGCGTACGAAGGTACGCAGGGGCGTTCGTCGCGGGCCGAGCGTACGATCCAACACGCCTCACGTTCGCGGGTGACTCGCCGTTCTTTTGACCGGAGGCGCTCCGAACCTTCACGATCCATGCAGCACGCCGTGTCCTTCCGCGTCCTCGCCGCCGTCGCCTTCACCCTCGGGCTCACCGGGCTGGGTGCGCTCGTCGTCCGCCTCGCGCGTGAGGACGTCGACCCTCGCATGGCGCTCGGCGCGATCACGCCGGGCCCGCGCCCGCTCACCAACACGTGGCGCCTCGTCGCCGGCAAGCACTGGCAGATCGAGCCCACCGCGTGGGAGCCCCCCGAGGTCACCGACGCGCGCGAGAAGACCTCGGGCGCGTGTGGCGCCGGCATGGTCGAGGTGCGCGGCCGCATGAAGCAGGACCCGCCGCGCGACGCGAGCCGCGGCGCCACCCTCGAGGACCTGCAGAAGCTCACCTGCACCAAGTGGATCAACAAGGAGTACCCGGAGCGCTGCGCCGCCTTCGATCGCGACAGGTGGCTCGCCATCAGCGCGAAGCTCGAGACGGCGCCGATGCACTACTGCATGGACCGCTTCGAGTACCCCAACAAGAAGGGCCAGCACCCGATGATCTACGTCGCGTGGCCCGAGGCGAAGAACCTCTGCGAGGAGCAGGGCAAGCGGCTCTGCACGGAGGACGAGTGGACCTTCGCCTGCGAGGGTGAGGAAGCGACGCCGTACCCCTACGGCTACGATCGCGATCCCACAGCGTGCGCGATCGACGCCAGGTGGCGCCCGTTCAACGAGCGGGCGATGCAGCCGCGCGACGGCTACGAGGCCATGGCGGAGATGGATCGCCTCTGGCAAGGCCACCCCAGCGGCGCCATGTCGCGCTGCAAGAGCGTGTTCGGCGTCTACGACATGACCGGCAACGTCGACGAGTGGACGCGGAGCTCGCGTGCCGGTGAGCGCCCCAGCATCCTCAAGGGCGGCTACTGGGGCCCGGTGCGCACGCGCTGCCGGCCCTCGACCCGCTCGCACGACGAGAGCCACGTATTCTACCAGCAGTCCTTCCGCTGCTGCGGCGACGCGCCGTCCACGAACGAGGCGGCGATCGTCACGCCGCCCACCCCGCTGGGCGGGCTGATGCCGCCCTTCGACAGCGGCGCCATCGACGTACCCCCCATCGACTCGTGGGCGCCCGCCGCCCCCGCGGATGCGCCCGAAGGCGGCGGCTGAGCGAGTCCGCCGCGATCGGCGCCGACCTTGCGGCGTGGACCCCCGGTTTCGTCTATCTTCCAGACCATGTCGGAGGCCCCGGCTCCGCCGCACTCGCCCAACCCAGCCCACACCATGGGCCGCCGCGCCTCCGACCTGCTGGCGCTCGCGTTCGTCGCCGTCTCGATCGGCGTCGTCACCGCGGCAGCGGCCCCCAGCGTCGCGCGTGAGCTAGGCCTGACCAGCGCCAGCCTGGCGCGGCGCGAGCCTGCGCTGTCTCACCGGGACCTGGCCCACCGGGAGAGGGGCGGCACCCCGATGGATCCGTCGCTCTCCCCCCACCGCCCCGGCGCCCGCGGTCGGGACGCGTTCGGCGCGCCGGTGCAGCCCGGCGTCCCCGGCGGCGCCGGCGTGCCCGACCTGG
>JBKJLX010000198.1:0-8196 GCA_046596645.1 Polyangiaceae bacterium | reverse complement strand
GGCCGGCTCGTTCGGGAGGCTCGCGTTGAAGATTGCATGCCAGTCCTGCGGCGCGAAGTACACGATCGCGGACGAAAAGGTCTCGGGCAAGACCGTCAAGATCAAGTGCAAGAAGTGTGGCGCGACCGTCGTGGTCGATGGCCACTCGCAGCACCCTGAGGCCATGGGAGCGGAGGTAGGCGGCGGCGCCGGCGGCGAGGACTGGACGGTCAGCGTCTCGGACGACGACCAGAGGACGCTCTCCGCGCCGCAGATCGTGGCCGAGTACCAGCGGGGCACGATCAACGGCGACACCTTCGTGTGGCGCGAAGGCATGGCGGAGTGGCTGCCCCTGTCCCAGGTCTCCGAGCTGTCGGGCGCCCTCGGCGCAGCCGTCGGCGGCGCTGCCGAGCCGCCCACCCACAACGCTCCGAGGACGCCCACCGGCGGCGCCGGCGGCTACGGCTACAGCGGCGGCGCCGCGGCAGCCGCGGCGCCTGCGGCCGCCCGCACCAAGAAGCGCGAGCAGGTCGACCTCTTCGGCGGTGGTGGCGGCGGCGGCGCGGCGGACGCGGCGCCGGCCTCGAGCAGCGCGGCGCACATCGGCGAGCGCAACGAGAACTCCGTCCTCTTCTCTCTTTCCGCGCTGACCGCGGCGGAGACGGCGGCGAAGAAGAGCGCTCCGGCGGCGAAGGCCCCCGGCGGCCGCGGCGGCTACGACGCGGGCGGCGGTGGTGGCAGCAGCAACAGCTCCGCCATGGACCACATCATGAACCTGGGCAGCGGGAGCGTCGCGACCAGCGCCTCGCTGGCGCCGCCTCCCATGAACGCGCCGTACATCGAGCCGCCGCCCCCGCCGCCGCCGCTCCAGAGCTACCACCCCGCAGCCATGGGTCCGGGCGGGCCGGCGTCGATGCACCCGGGCATGCAGGCGATGCAGCCGATGGGCTACGAGCAGCCGCCGAAGAAGGCGCCCATCGGCCTCATCGTCGGCGGCATCCTCGGGGTCATCGTGCTCGCCGGCGGCGCGTTCTTCCTCGGCCGCGGCGGCGGCGACGCCGAAAAGGACAAGACGGTCGCCGCGAACGACACCGCCTCCAAGAGCAAGCCGGTCGAGGAGGCGCCGAAGAAGGACGACGCCCCCAAGACCGACGAGACGCCGAAGGCGGACGACACCGCGGGCGCCGACGCCAAGCCCGAGGAGGGCAAGACACCGATCGACGACGGCAAGACCGCCGACGGAAAGCCCGCCGACACCTCGACGACGGCCGACACCTCGAAGACGGCTCCCACCACGCCCCCGGTCGGCGGCCCGCTCCCGCCTTCGACGGCGAAGAAGGAGGACCCCAAGAAGGAGGACCCCAAGAAGGAGGAGCCGAAGGAGGACCCGGCAGCGAGCGCGACCGGTCAGTTCGACCGCGGCGCGGCGCAGGCCGCTCTCGGCAGCGCCGCTGGCGGCGCAAAGGGCTGCAAGAAGGACGGCGGCCCCACCGGCTCGACCAAGGTGCAGGTCACCTTCGCCCCCAGCGGTCGCGTCACCACCGTCAACGTGGGGTCGCCCTTCGCCGGGACGCCGGTCGGCAGCTGCATCGCCGGCGCCTTCAAGGGGCTCAGCGTGCCTGCCTTCTCGGGCAGTCCGGTCACCGTCTCCAAGTCGGTGAGCATCAAGTAGCTCCGCGCGAGGACACGGCTCGAGGGGCTACCCTCGGCAGGCCCGGCCCTCGGAGACGGTCGAGAGGCCGTCGAGCTCGTCGGGCGCGAACCCGAGCAGCTCCGGCTCGACCACAAGCCGCACGCCGAGGTTCGCGCGCACGCCGTCGCGGATCTCGCGCGCGAACGCGACCACGTCGGCGGCGGTGGCGCCGCCGCGGTTCACCAGCGCCAGCGCGTGCCGGGTGGAGAGGCCGACCGCGCCGCGGCTCGTCCCCCGGGGAAAGCCGGCGCGCTCGATGAGCCAGCCGGCGGAGAGCTTCACCCGACCCTCCCCGTGAGCGAAGGCGGGCATCGACTCGTCCGCGCGCAGCGCGCCGCGCGCGCGTGCTCGATCGCGCACGGCGTCCACCTCCGAGGCAGCGACGATGGGGTTGGTGAAGAACGAGCCGGCGCTGCGCCGGTTGTCGTCGGCAGGGTCGACCACCATCGACTTGGCGCGACGTAGCGTGATCACCGCGTCGCGCACCGAGGCCACGGTCGGCGCCGTCCCGGTCGTGGCGAGGTGCCGCTCCAGCTCGGCGTAGCGCACCGCCGGCACGCCGCCGGCCACGAGCGCGAAGGTCACCGCGAGGACGACGTGCTCGCCGCGCGGAGCGCGCTTGAAGTGGCTGTCGCGGTACGCGAAGTCGCACCGCGCCGCCGACCACACCTCGATGGTGCCCGTCTCCGGGTGGAACACCTCCACCTCGCGCACCGTGTCGGCGACCTCCTGCCCGTAGGCGCCGACGTTCTGGATGGGGGTGGCACCGACCTGCCCGGGGATACCGGACAGGCACTCCAGGCCGGCGAGGCCGCGGGCGACGCAGCGATCGACCAGCGCGTCCCACGGCTCGCCGGCGGCGGCGCGCACCAGCACCTGGTCGCCCTCCCCCGCCGTGAAGCGGGCGCCGCGCCCGCGCAGGCGGACCACCACCGCTTCGAGCCCGCGATCGGCGACCACCAGGTTCGACCCGCCGCCGAGCACGAACACCGGCAACGACCGCGCGCGCGCCCACACGAAAGCGGCGGCCAGCTCCACCTCGTCCTCCACCTCGGCGACGAAGCGTGCCGCGCCGCCGACCTCGAAGGTGATCAGCGGCGCGAGTGCTACGTGCTCGGCGACGTGGAGCAGGGCCACCTGGCGTGCGCGCTCCGTCCGCTCGCTCAGCGCTTCACGCGGATGCGCATGCCGGCGAGGAAGCCGGAGTCGACGGTCTGCACGCGCTCGACGAAGGCGGGGTACTCGGCCACCGGGATGGTCCCGGTGGGCAGGCTGAGCACGAACTCCTCCGAGATGACGGAGCCCTCGTAGCGCGCGGTGCGGATGGCGGCGAGCGACGGCGCCTCCACCGTGACCGCGGGGGCGCCGCGCTCGACCACCGCGCCCGGCGGGAGCTCGATGCGGCGGGTCATGCGGAACGCGATGGGGCTCTCGATCGACAGCGCGGTCGCGCGGGCGCGCTGCGCGGTGTACGTCGTGCCGAGCGTCGTCGCGAAGGCGCGCGGGAAGACGTAGTGCACTGGCTCGACGCCGGGGAGCACCCAGGTCTCGCCGTTCTTGCCCTCCGGCCGCGCGAAGCCGCTGATGGCGATGGTCGCGCGCAGCCGCACCTGCCAGGCGCCGCCCTCGGCGTCGAGCACGACGTCCTCCACGTCGGCCCAGGGGACCCAGCCGAGGACGATGTTGCGGAGCATCTGCGTCCGCTCCGAGCCGACGACGAGCTGGAACGCGTCGGCGATCGCCTGGGCGGAGCGGCCGCGCACCACCGCCACCAGGGTGCCGCGCGCGTCACCGCTGGCGTCGACCTTCAGCTGCAGGTCGATCTGATCGCCGCCGCTCTCGCTGGCGCCCTGCACCGGCACCACCTGACCCGAGGCGAGCAGAGCGCTCCGCCCGCGCAGCTCGGGGCTCACCTGACCGGGAGGCAGGGGCGCGCCCTGCAGGTCGGCGTCGATCCACACCTGACCCTCGGGCGTGCGCACCACCACCAGCGGGTGACGGAAGCGACCGGTGTGGGGGGGCACCGCCTCCGACGTGGCGAACGGCTCCGGCTCGGCGATCGCGATCTCCGCGTCGAAGCCGAGCGACGACAGAGCCTGGGCCACGATCCAGCTGCGGCTCCCCTCGCGGTCCTCGATCGACGCGCGGATGCTGGTGGCGCCGCCGAGTGAGCCCATGTCGGTGAGCTCCCAGGCGCGCGGCTCCTTGATCACGTCGCCCACGTGGTCGACCACCCGTGCGATCGTCTCCTTGTTCTTGAGCGCCTGCTCGCCGTCCTTCAGGCCGGCGGCCTGTCGCGCGAAGCGCTCGACGAACGGGTCCTTCACGTCCATCGCGCGGACGGTCTCCGCGACGTTGCGCGCCACGTCCTCCCAGCGCTGGGTTCCCAGGCTCACGCGCACGCCGCGCTCCAGCTGGGGGACGTCGTCCTCCAGCCGGCGGGGTGCGGCGTTCTGGAGACGGAAGGTGAGAAATGCGTAGCCGCCGCGCTTCTCCACCTGGGCGGGGCCGAGGCGGGGGTGCGCCCACAGCGCCATCGGGATCGCCTCCGGGTGGCGGATGACGATCTCCGCCTCGCGCACGCTGGTGCGCTCGGGGAGGAGATCGGGCGTGTCGAGCACCAGGTGCCCCTGATCGTTCGGCAGGTAGAAGCCGTGCACGATCTGCTCGACGTAGTCGCCCGTCTCCAGCTGGGACAGATCGGTGTTGCCCTGCGCCGCCATGCTGGCGCCCTCGGGGTGGAGGACGCGCCCGTCCTTCTTGAGCACGCGACGCCGGAGCAGGCGCGACGTGCCGCGCCCCTCGACGAAGGGCAGCGCCGAGGCCGCGTTCTGATCGACGTCGGTGGTGCCGCCGACGCGGCGAAGATCGTAGACGATGAAGCGAAGCATGCCGCTGGCGTCGAGGCCGTAGTGCTCCACCCGGCGCAGCACCGCGGTCGCCGCGCCCGGCATCGCCGGCTGCTTGCGGTCCTTGGCGACCAGCTCCGCGCCCTCCCGCTCCAGGTCCTTCGCCTCGGGGGACCCGCCCTCCAGCAGCTGCACCAGCGATGGGATGGCGGTGGGTGCGTCCGACGCGGTCGCCTCGTCGCGCACCAGTCGCGACCGCGCCGCCTCCGCGTCGCCACGGGCGATGGCGAAGCCCAGCGCCGGCATCATCGGGCGCTGCGCCGGCGACATCTCGTCGTAGACGGCGAGCACGCCGGCCAGGTCGCCCTTGTCGATGCGCAGCGCCAGCTCCACCTCGCGCAGCGCCTGCGGTGCATCGCGCAGGTCGCGCAGGCGGGTGATCTCGTCGAGGGCACCGTCGAGGTCACCCACTGCGCGCCTGGCGTTGAGACAGCCCGTGGTGGCCCGCGAGAGACCGCCGCTGCACGCCGCCTGCACCGCCTCGGGACCGGCGCGGTCGTGCACCACGGCGTCGGCCTCCGCCACCAGCATCGACCCTGGTGCGCGCTGGACCAGCGCGGCGAAGGCGCGCTCCGCGAGGTCGCGCAAGCTCGCGCCGTCAGCCACGCGGGCGACGTAGGCGAGCTCGGGCGGCGACAGGCCGGCCATCGCCGACGCGGTCGCGTCCTCCACCGGCACGCCCAGGCGCGCCAGAGCGGCGAAGGGCCCCTCGTCGGGGCCGCGGCGCTCGCCGGCGAGCCGCGCGTCGGCGAGCTTCGCCTCCCACGCGTCGGGCCAGACCGCGAGCACCTGGCGGGCAGCGTCGCGCGAGCGCTCGGAGCGACGCAGGTCGCTGATCTCGTCCGACGCCTCCAGCGCGCGCTGGTAGAGGATGTGGAGACGCGGCGCGAACGGCGCGTCCTGCGCGCGCTCGCGGTCGAGCTCCCCGTCGAGGCGACGGAAGGCGGCGCGGTCCTCACCGAGGGCGAGCTCGCTGGCGGCGGCAAAGGCGACCGCCGCGTCTCGCTCGTCCGCGTCGAGCGGCGCGAGGTCCCAGCCCCAGTGGGTGGGTTGCAGCGTCTCGATCACCCTGGCGGTGGAGCTGGCGATGTCGCCGGTCTCCGGCGCGGAGGAGGGGAGGCGGCTGCCGTCGGCCCCCCACACGTCGAGCTCGAAGCTGCCGCCGCTGCCGCGATCGGCGAGGCGCACCACGACCCGCAGCACGCCCTCGGTCGCGCGGACGCGCGAGAAGCCCATGATGGCGCCGTCTCCCGCGTCCGCCTCGCGGACCAGCGCCGGCTGGCCGCCGACCTCGAGCACCGCCGCGGTCTCCGTCACCAGGGCGAAGGTCACGTCCTGATCGCGGTCCACGGCGACGTCGACCACGACCTCGCGCAGGCCGCGGACGGGGCTGGAGGCGCGCGCATCGAGCGCGCAGGCGTCGGCGCGGAGGATGGCCGACGGCGCGGCGCGCGTGAACGGGAGGAGGCCGGGGACCGACGCCGTCATGGGGCCGCGCGCGGGCACCATGCTCGGCCGCTCCAGCGCGCCCAGGGCCGCGGCGTCGGTCGGGCCAAAGGCGCGCGCGACGCGCACGCAGCCGCGGCGGCTGCCCCACACGTCGGCCCCGCGCACCTCGCCGGTGATCAGGGTCAGGGTGTGCATCGATCGCGCGATGAGCCCGGCGACCAGGGGCGCGTAGGCGCCGGAGCTGGGCTGGATGCTCTCCCAGATCTCCCGCATGCGGAGGACGCCGCGCGCGAACGCCTCGCGCCGGCGGTACACGAGGGCGTCGGGGTCGGTGCGATGCACCAGCGCGTCGAGCGCGACCGCGGTGGCGCCGACGCTGGTCGGCGAGACGGTGTTCTCGGCGGCGAACGCCAGCGCGTCGAGCCACGGCTGGATGGCACCGTCGTCGCGCGCCTCGGCGTCCATCGCGGCGGCCACCGCGGCCGCCAGGTCGGGGTGCGGACGCTCCGGCTCCGCCGGGCGCGGTGCGCAGCCAGCGAGGAGCAACGCCGAGGCGAGGACCGCGGGGAGTGTCCGCATGCGGCCCGGGATGCTGCCCGATCCCGGCGCGGCGCGCACGTGGCATCGGCGGCCCGCGACTCGCGGCGCCATGGACCGCGGCGAGCGCGGTCGCCAGGAAGGCGGGTCGACGTGAGGTCGGCCGGCGCCACCCGGCTGCGCACCGGTGCGGCGCGGAAGACGACCCCCCGCGCGCGCTGACACTCTCGATCACTCGCTGGTGACGGCCACGTCGTCGACGAAGGGGCCGGGCGCGATGACCGAGCCGTCGCTGCGCATGGTCCAGCGGAGCTGGATGTCCTGCCCGACGAAGGCGCCGAGATCCGCCGAGAACCGCGTCCAGTCGAGGAAATCGCCCCACGCGGGCTCGGCCCCGATGCTGGTCGAGCTGTAGGCGGGCACGGGGTTGGTGACGAGCTGCCAGGCGCCGCCGGCGACGCTGACCTCGAGGTGCACCCCGTCGCAGCAGGTCTCGAAGTCGGAGTACATCCAGAAGGAGACGCGCGGGTTGGTGGTGCCCGCCAGCGAGATCACCGGCGAGGTGGCGTTGGCGGTGCCCCAGCCGATGCCGTCGGTGTAGGTGTTGGTTCCGATGCAGTTCGCGCCGCTGTGGGCGTCGGCCGGGCCGCTGGTGGGGTCGCCGCACTCCCACTCGGTGGTGTAGGTGAAGTCGGCCGGGCACGGGTCGAAGTCCTCGGAGTAGACGGCGCGCACCACGGTGGTGGCGATGGTCACCTCGTCGAAATTCGCCGGCACCACCACGCTGGTGGCGCGCACCGTGATCGACGCGGCGCCGACGTCAGCCACCAGTGGCGTGCCGGAGAGCTCGCCGGTCTGCGCGTTGATCGAGGCCCACTCGCCGTTGGTCTGCGCGCTGATCGAATAGGTCACGTTGATGCCGGGCGGCGTGGTGGCGAGGTCGGCCTGCAGCCCGCTGATGGTGTCGACGAACGGCAGCGACGGCGGAGGCGTGATGGTGAACGGGAGGTACCCGGTGTCGGGGACGCCGACGACCTCGTCGATGTACGCGCCGGGCTGCTGGAACGCGCTGTCGGAGGCGAAGGACAGCCGGACGCGAACCGCTTCGCCCGTGTACTCGGAGAGGTCGGCCGTATAGAGCGCCCACGCGGTGAGCGGGCCGTCCCAGGCGACGCTGTTGACCACGCTGTCGTCGGTGTAGGCGGGGACGACGTCGGTGAGGATCGACCAGCTGGAGCCGTCGGTGCTGACCTCGGCGCGCAGCCCGTCGTAGCTGTTCTCGCTCTGGATCCACGCCCAGAACGCCAGCGACGGGCTGGGGCCGGCCACCGTGAACTCCGGCGTCTGCACGTAGTTGGAGGCCCAGGCGAGGCTCGCGTCGTAGTCGCCCTCGAGGTTGGTGGCCACGACGCTGGAGCCGGCGTAGGCGGAGCCGGGGCCGCTGGTGGGCGCCCCGCACTCGAAGGCGCCGGCGACCGTCCACCCTGCGGGCGGGCAGGTCTCGAAGCCCTCCAGCGGGAGGAAGAGGAGGAGCTCGCCGCAGCCACCGACGTCGAGCGTGCACTGCGAGGTGCAGTCGATGGTCCCTCCGTCGTAGCCGAGCGTGTCGCAGGTGGCGCCGTCGAAGTC
>JBKJLX010000185.1:0-9976 GCA_046596645.1 Polyangiaceae bacterium | reverse complement strand
ACGCCGAGTGGTACCAGCAGGTCGTCCTCGGCGCGGGTCGGCTTGATCGCCGTCTCGGGCGCCTTGCCGCCCCCGCCGCCGCCCTTCTGCTGCTGCTGGCCCTTGCCGCCGCCGCCGCCCTTGCCGCCGCCGCCCTTTTGCTCCTGCTTCTCGTCGCCCATCGCGGCGCTCCTTATCACGGCGACGGACGGGGCAGCGGACGAGCGCCCGACCGGGCCCCGACGATCGCCGTCGAGGAGGACGCATGGTAGAGCCGCGGCGATGGCAGACGTCGACGCGGCGGTCATCGGCGCCGGACCGAACGGGCTTGTCGCCGCGATCGAGCTGGCCCGCGCCGGGATGAAGACGGTGCTGCTCGAGGCGCAGAACGTGCCCGGGGGCGCCGTTCGCACGGTGCAGAGCACGCTCCCCGGCTTCAAGCACGACCTCGGCGCGGCATTTTTCCCCTTCGGCCAGCACAGCCCGGCGTGGAAGGCCATGGACCTGCCGGCGGCCGGACTGCAGTGGAAGCACGCGCCGATCGACACCGCGCACCCCGCGCCCGACGGGAGCTGCGGCGTCCTCGCGCGCGACGTCGAGCTCACGGCCTCTCGCCTGGGCCCCGTGGACGGCCCCCGGTGGCGACGCCTTCACGAGTGGTTTGCCGGCTCGCGCGACGCGATCCTGGGGGCGCTGCTGGGGGAGCTGCCTCCGTGGAAGGTGCTCACCCTGGGGCCGGCGACGCTCCTGCAGCTCGGCAAGGCGGGGCTCCTCAGCGGGCGCGCCTGGGCGGAGTCGACCTTCGAGACCGAGGCCGCGCGGCGCATCATCCCCGCGCTCGCGCTCCACACCGACGTCGGCCCCGACGACCCCATGGGCGCGGTGGTCGGCTTCATGCTCGCGCTCACCGGCGTGCAGGGTGGCTATGCGGTGCCGAAGGGGGGCTCCGGCGTCTTCACCGACGCCCTGGTGGAGCGGCTGGAGGAGGCGGGCGGCACGCTGCGCTGCGGCGCGCGCGTGAAGCGCATCGTGGTGGAGGGCGGGCGCGCGATCGCGGTGGAGACCGAGCGCGGCGACTCGATCCGCGTCCGCCGGGCCGTGGTCGCCGACGTGGCCGCGCCGACGCTCTACCACCGCCTCCTCGACTCGCGCGACGTCCCCGGCAGCATCTCCGAGGCGATGCGATCGTTCCCTCACGGGTTCGGCACCTTCAAGATGGACTGGGCCCTGGGCGGCGCCGTCCCCTGGACCAGCGAGGACGCGCGGCGCTCGGCGGTGGTGCACACCGGTGACGATCTCGACGACCTCTCGCGCTTCACGCGCGAGGTGCGCGAGGGGCGGGTGCCGGAGCGCCCGTACCTGGTCCTGGGGCAGCCGACGATCGCCGACCCGTCGCGCGCGCCCGCCGGCCAGCACGTGCTCTACGGCTACTCGCGCGTCCCCTTCCGCATCGCCGGCGGCTGGCCGGAGGCACGCAAGCGGACCTTCGCCGCCGCCATCGAGGACCGGATCGAGGAGCTGGCTCCGGGCTTCAAGGAGCGCATCCTGGCGCGCTCGATCGTCTCGCCGGAGGATCTGGAGGCGCTGGACGAGAACCTGATCGGCGGCGACCTCGGTGGCGGCAGCGCGGCCATCACCAACCAGCTGTTCTTCCGTCCGCTCTTTCCCTGGTTCGGCTACCGCACGCCGGTGCGCGGTCTCTACCTGGGCTCCAGCTACGCCCACCCCGGCGCCGGCGTGCACGGCATGTGCGGGTGGAACGCGTCGCGCGTCGTGCTGCGCGACGCGTGAGCCGACGCTCCGGCGTCGCTTCGGTGCACGCTCGCCCGCCGGAGAGTCACCGGTGCGTGATGCTCGAGGCGCCTCCCATCGCCGCCGACAGGACGGCGAGCAGCTGCTCGGTGCTGAAGGGCTTCTGCAGGAACGCCGTCGCGGGATCGTCCTGCAACGTCGGCACGCCGGTCTGGCTGAAACCGGACATGATCACAACCGGGAGCTCGGGCCAGCGCCGTCGCAGGATGGCGAGCGCCTCGAGCCCGCTCATCCTAGGCATCGTGAGGTCCATGATCACGGCGTCCCACGCGGTGGGCCGCTCGTTCATCATCTCGAGGGCGCGCTCGGCGTGGTCGACCGTCTCCACGGTGTGGTGGTCGAGCTCGAGGACCTTCGCGACCACGGTGCGCACCATCTCGCTGTCATCCACCACCAGGATGTGGGCCCGGCAGGGCGCCTCGATGAGCTGCTCCGGGGGCGCTTCGCGAAGGTCGCTGGTCGGCGCGGCCGGGAGGTAGAGCGCGAAGCTCGAGCCGCGCCCCGGCTCGCTCTCGACGTGGATCGCGCCGTGGTGGGAGCGGACGATGCCGAGGATGGCCGAGAGGCCGAGGCCCCGACCCTGCCCCTTGGTGGTGAAGAACGGATCGAAGACGTGCGCCAGCGTCGCCTCGTCCATGCCGGCGCCGTCGTCCACCACGCGAAGCACGACGTACCGTCCGGGGGCGAGGACCTGCCGCGCGGGCGACAGCGTCGGCTGGCCGGCGTCGATGACCACCCCCGCCGCGCTCACCCGGATGGTCCCGGCGGCGTCGACCAGGGCGTCGGAGGCGTTGGTGAGCAGATTGATGACGATCTGGCGAAGCTGCGTCGCGTCGGCCCGGACGCCGAGGCGAGGGGCGATGTCGACCGACACCTGCGCGCGTTGGGAGATGACCGACCCGAGGAGGCGCACACACTCCTCGACCAGCCCCAGGAGCTCCAGCGACTGGATGGTCGAGCTGCCCTTGCCGCTGTAGGCGAGCAGCTGCCTGGTGAGATCGGACGCGTGCCGCGCGGCGGTCGTCACGTCGCGCAGGTAGCCGGCGGCGGCGCAGTCGGACGGGAGCGACGCGATCGCGAGCTCCGCGTTGCCGAGGACGCCGACCAGGAGATTGTTGAAGTCGTGCGCGACCCCCCCCGCCATGATCCCCAGGCTCTCGATGCGCTGCTGCTGCCCGAGCTCGTCCGCGGCGGCGCGACGTTCGGTGTGGTCGATGAGGTAGCCCAGGAAATGGGTGACCTCGCCGCTGGCCGATCGGACGGGCACGGTGAAGTCGTAGATCCACCGCCACTGCCCGTCGGCCCGGCGCACGCGGTACTCCTGCTCGAACCAGGGTCGGTCTTCGGCGAGGTGCGCCTCGATCTCGGCGCCGAGGCGCGCCAGATCGTCGGGGTGGAGGAAGTCGGTGTACCGCGTGTCCGGGCTCAGGATGAGCTCGGGCGTGTAGCCGAAGACCTGCTCGACGTTCGGCGACACGTACTCGACCGGCCAGTTCGGGCGGTTCTGCCACTTGAAGACCACCGAGGGGCCGCCGACGAACAGGCCCCGCTCCGCCTCGAGGAGGTCCATGGCGCGCTGACGATCGAGCGCGAAGGCCGTCAGCCCCGCGACCGTCCGCAGCAGACCGAGCTCGGCCTGGTCCGACGTGTGGAGCTCACCCCAGTAAATCATCACCTTGCCCATGGTCCCGCTCGCGGTCGCGAGCGGGAGGAAGGTGAGCGCGCGGATCCCCTCGCCCAGGATGGCGTCGCGGTACCGACCCAGGGAGTCGTCCTTCGAGACGTCCGGGATCAGGATGGGCTCGGGCTCACGCTGCCCCGGAGCCCAGGGCGTGTGGCCCTCCACGGCGGCGCGGTAGCCGTCCGACAGGCCTCGCCACGCCTTGAAGCGCAGCACGCCGTCGGGATCGAAGAGGAGCAGGGACGCTCGCGTCGCTCCAGAGAGGGCGATGACCGCGTCGAGCGCGCGGTCGTACACCTCCGCGGCCGAGGTGCATCGGCCGAAGTGCACCGCCGTCTCGCTGAGCACGCCGAGCTGCTCGACGACGCGATCCATGAGCCACCCCCCTGCGCTGGAGCCTACTTCACGTCCACAAGGATCAGGGCTTCCGTGGATCGCGCGGCGCCTTGCCGTCGAGCATGTCGCCGAGGGCGTCGCGCCACATGTTGACGTTCGAGTTGTCCGGCTTGCGCTTCTTCGTCGAGGGCGGCGCCGCCTCGGGGCGTGGCGGCATGGCCGGCGCGGTCCGCGCTACGCCGACGTGGCCCGGCGCCGGCGGCGCGCTGGGCCGACCCGAGTCCTCGGCCCAGGGCATGGTCGATCGCAGGTCGGCGTGCGGCTGCCCCGACTCCTCCGCCAGGCGAAGCCTCCGCTCGACGTCGATCTCGGCCAGCGACTCGCGACCCAGGATGGCGCTGCCGACGACGATCTCGGGCGTGCTCGAGCGGCGGCGCGCCGACGGGGCGAGGCCGCCATCGTCGCTCTGCTCGAGGGCCGCGAGCGCCTCTGCGTCCATCTCCTCTTCCCCGACCTCGAAGGACGGGAGCGCGCGCCGGACCTCGGCGTCGATGTCGTCGTCGATGGCGGCCATCGTGTCGCGGCCGAGGAACGCCTCTTTCACCTCGATGTGCGGAAGCGAGCCGCGCGCGCGGCCATCGGCCTCGATGGCGGCCATCGTCTCGCGGCCCAGGGCGACCTCCTGCACCTCGATGTGCGGGAGCGAGCCGCGGCCACCGAGCGGCACCTCGGAGGAGTGCGGCCCGCGCGCGCGCTGGCGGGGGAGGGGCGTCGGCGTGCGGGGCGCCTGCGGGGCCACCTTGATGGTCGGCCCGTCCTGCATGCGGTCGCTGGCGCGGATGCCGCTCTTCGACATCTCGACCAGGCCCGAGAGGGGTCGGGGACGAGCGCTGGGCGGCTTGCCGGTCCCCGGCGTCGACGCCGGGGCTTCGGACCGCGGCGCCCGCGGTCGCGACCCCGGGGTGCGCGCCGGCGGCGGCATCGCGGAGGGCGAGGCCCCCCCGGGGCGGGACGACGCCCGCTCCCGCGCGCTGCGCACAGGCGTCGCGCCTGGTCGCGACGCCGCGCGCGGGGGGGGGATGGCGTCCGGCGGGGGGGCGGGCGCCGGCGGCGCGATGGTCCGCCCGGTCGGCTTGCGATCCGAGCGCTGGGCCCGACCGTCGCGGAGCAGCGCCTCCAGCTCGGGAATGTGCGCCTCGAGGGCGGGGCCGACGGCGCCCGCGTCTGCCCACGTCGCCAGCACGACACAGACGATGGCCTCGCCGCAGGGGCTGATGAACACGTCCACCGGCGCGGCGCCCCCGAACGGCACCAGCTGCTCGCGGGGGAGCGTCCTCTCGACCATCCCGGCGCCGATCGCCACCGCCTCGCGCGCGGCGGCGACGCAGGTGGCGCGACCGACCTCCGGCATCTGCGGGGGCGCCTCCCGCGTGAGGAGGCGGCCCTTGCGGGTCAGGATGAACGCGAAGTCCGCCCCCGAGTCTTCGCGGATGCGTGACGTGATCGCGTCGAGGGACACTGGGCTCGAGCGTAGGTCAACTGGCGCGGCCCCGTCCACGCGGCTGAGGCCCCCGGCCTTGACCCCGGGTCGGGCACGTGGAAGGTTCCGCCGCCCCTCATCACAGATTCATCAGGTGGCTCTCCAGCTGGGATCGCAGAGGGCTCCGGAGCATTCAGATCATGGCGAATACGTCGAAGTGGAACGTCCGTCTCCGTCACGAGTGGCTCGCCACGCCCCTCCCCAAGAAGCGCATGAAGAACTCGGAGAAGGCCCGCTGCGGCCTCGACGCGGCCGAGGCGCGCAAGGCCGCCCGCAACAAGAAGCCGGACGAGCCGACGAACGGCTGACCTCTGCCCGCTGACCCTCCGCGGTCCGCCTCGTTGCTCCTGCAGATTGAGCTCATTGCTCCTGCAGCGAGCACAGGGAGCAGGCCCGCGTTCCACCCCGGCTCGAAGCGGCCCTCGCCGTGATCGTGCCGGGGTTCGTTTGTTTTGATGCGAGCCGACACGTGCTACGTCTGACGTGACGCCATGAGCACACTTGTCCCCACAGACCAGGCACGCGCCGCGCTCGCCCTCGCCGCAATCGGCTCCCTCAGTCTCGCGCTGACCGGCTGCGTGTCGCGCGCGTCGCCCTTCGGCGACCTCGACGACTCGTCCGTCACCATCCTCAAGCTCCAGGGACAGGAGGTCGCGCCGACGCCGGTGATGCCCGGAGGAGCCGGCGGGTTCGGCGGCTTCCCGCTTCCCATCCCCGGTCTCACGCCGGAGATGCAGCAGCAGATGCAGCAGGGTCTCGGTGCGCTCGGCCAAGGGCTCGGCGGCATCTTCCCGCCCGGGCTGCTCCCCCCCGGTCTGATCCCGGCGCCCGGCGGCGCGCCGATGGCGCCCGCGGCCGCGCCGCGCTTCAACGGCTTCGTCATCCTCGCTCAGCAGCCGCTGATGGACGAGGACATGAAGGACGAGCTGCTCGATCTCTTCGGCGACGAGGACAGCTTCTCCGCCAACCGCGGGCAGTGCTTCTTCCCCGGTCTCGGCGTCGTCTTCCAGGACCCGTCGATGCCGAACGTCGAGGTCATGGTGAGCTTCTCGTGCAACCAGGCCATGGGGAACGGCTTCCGCTGGCCCCACGACCAGAACGGCCTGACGCCGGAGTCCTCGAACACCCTGCGCCTCATCCACGAGCGCCTGTTCGGGCCGGTGCCTCCGACCGGCGCCTGAATCCGTGAGTCCCTCGCCGGCGCGCGCATCGCCTCGCGGCCCAGGCCAGCTCGCCACGACCCCTCCGTCGACGCTCGCTGCGAGCCGTTTGCGGCAGGGGTCTTGCTGTTGAGGGGCGGGACATGCCCTCGGTCGCCCGCAAGAAGCGTCTTCCCTGGATCGAGGCCGGCGTCGTCGCTCTCGCCGCCGCCGGGGTGGGGTGGGGCCTGACGCGACCGGCCTCGCAAGCCCCCCTCGCCGCCGAGGCGCAGGCGCCCACGCCGGCCGTGGCGGCGTCGAGCGCTCCGCTCCCGGCGGGTTCGGTGCCGCCGGCGCCCTCGCCGTCGCAGGCCCAGGGGTGCGGCTACGCCGACCGCGGCACCGGCGACTACCAGAGCGTGGGCGTCGCCGAGGGGCGGCTCTGGGTGCGCAAGGCGGCGGTGCAGGAGAGCGGGTCGTACCGCCTGCTCGTCCACTTCCACGGCGGCACGGCGGTGCAGCGACTGCTCACGCCCGACGCCTGGGACTTCGACCTTCTCCTGATCGACGGCGGCGACGGCTCGGCGGCGTACCGCAACATGGTGTCCAGCACGACCATCTTCGATGCGTTCGTGGCCAGCGCCGACCGTGCGGTGAGCAAGCACGTCGGTCGACCGGCACAGGCTGACCGGCTCATCCTCACCTCGTTCAGCGCTGGCTACGGCGCGCTGGCGACGGTGCTCGCCTCGCCGGCGCACATGGCGCGCGTCGACGGCGTGGTGCTCCTCGACTCGCTCCACGCCCCCTTCGCCGCGGGGGAGGACCGTAAGATTGGCCTGCCCGATCCCGGCGCGCTGAAGCCGTTCGTCGACACGGCTGCGGCGGCGCGAGACGGCAAGCTCTTCATGGGCATCAGCCACACCGCGATCGACCCCGGCGCCTACGCCTCGACCACGGCGACGAGCCGCGCCCTCCTGCGCTCGCTCGGCCTTTCGGAGAGCCAGGTCGGGTGGGCGGGCGAGGGCGGCCCCAAGCAGACGTCGCAGGCGCTGAAGGGGAAGCTCGTCGTCCGCGGATACGAGGGCGAGACGCCGGAGGCGCACTGCGCACAGCTGGGCCTGCTCCCCGGCCTGCTGCGCGAGCTCTCCCGGTAGCTGCGGACGGACTACCCTGTCGCGCCATGAGCGCTGTGCGTCGAACCCGCCTCCGATCTTCGACTCTCCGTCTCTTCCCGGTGCTCGCCGCGCTGGGCGCGCTCGCCGCGTGCTCCGACGACACGACGGCCACCGGTTCGGGAGGCGCCACCGCGGGCACGACCACCGCCACCACCTCGGTCGGATCGGCCGCCGCCACCACCACCACCACGGGCGGCGACGACGGCGCTGACGCGTCGAGCACCGGCGCCGGAGCCAGCGGCGGCGACGGACCTGGCGGCAGCGGGAGCACCACGGGCGGAGGCGCCGGGGGCGAGGGCTCGGGTGGGAGCAGTGGCGGCGGGGATGCGTGCTGCGGTGCGATCGGTCCCAGCCTCGACGAGCTCCGCGACTCCGGCCCGATCGTGCTGGAGAGCGGGATGACCGTCTCCGGCCTGCGCATCACCAACCCTGACGGACCGTGCATCACCGGCGACGGCGTGAGCGACGTCACGATCGAGAACAACCTCATCGGCCCCTGTGGGCCCACCGCCCAGGGCGTCGGGGTGGGGCTCGCCGGCGCGAGCGACGTGCGGGTCCGGAACAACGCGTTCGACGATGTGGCGAGCGCCCTCTACGTGAACGGCAACGGTGGCGGCGGCGAGGCCATCGAGTTCGATCACAACGTGGCGACGCGCATCCGCGGGCCCGGCCCGCGCGGGCAGCTGGTGCAGCTGAACACCGTGGTGGGCAGGGGCATCCGCATCGTCTGCAATGTCAGCGACCAGACGCTGCCCGGCTACCTCGAGGGGCCGGAGGACCACATCAGCGTGTACCGGTCCGAGGGGACGGTGGAGAGCCCCATCCTCATCGCCAACAACCGCCTCCGCGGCGGCGGGCCCAGCGACTCGGGGGGCGGCATCATGACCGGCGACAACGGCTCCAAGCACGTCGAGGTCCGGGGCAACGTCCTGGTCTCGCCTGGCCAGTACGGCATCGCGATCGCCGGCGGCGAGAGCATCCGCCTCGTCGGCAACGTCGTGTACGCGCCCGAGGGGTTCGACTGGAGCAACGTCGGCGTGTACGTGTGGAAACCAGACCGACGAGCTGGCCTGCGAGGGCCACGAGGTGCGCGGCAACCGCGTGGTCTTCGTCAACGACGAGGGCGCCAGCAACGCCTCGTGGAACTCGGGCAACTGCGGCGAGGTCGCCGGCTGGGACGAGAATGCGTGGGCGGACGACACGCTCACCGCCTCGGCGTGGGACGAGCCGTTCGCCACATGTCACTGAGAACCACGTTCGGCGGGGCGGCGGTCGAGAACGTGCGGATCTCGCCCGCGCGTTCGAGGCCCCGGTAGCATCGCGCGATGCATCGAACAGCTTCCACGGTCGCGCTGCTCGCCGGTTGTCTCGGGATCCTGGTCGCCTGCGGCGACGACACCGGCGGGGGCGGCGGCTCCGGCGGGTCCACCGCGGCGACCGGCGGCGGAACGGCCACCACGACCACCACCGACGCGTCGTCGACGGCCAGCGGGACCGGGGGCGAGGACCAGGGCGGGGGCGGCGGCATCTGCACCAGCTTCCAGCTGCCGGAGGGCGACGTCGCCTGCGAGCAGAACAGCGACTGCTGCGTGGTCGTCAACGGCTGCACCGCCGAGTCGGTCGTCGTCTCCGCGGCCGACGCCGACGTGGGCTCGACCTGGAACGAGTGCAGCGACGCGAATGAGTGCGTCGACTGCGTGGCCACCTACGTCGAGGTCCTCTGCGAGGAGGGCCTGTGCGTCGGCTACGCCGAGGAGCCGGGCGCCGGGGGGCGCGACCCGATCGACCACTGCGGCGTCGACACGCCCGACGTGCCTGCCACCGATCCCGGCACCGCGTTCTCCTGCGGTGGCGCCGTCGAGTGAGCTCGAGCGGCGCGCGCTGGGGCCGCTAGTCCGGGATCTTCTCGAGGACGACCCGCAGCTGGACGGGCGGGTCGCCCTCCTCCGCCACCACGACCTGGTCGAAGGGGAAATAGCCCGCCTTCTCGACGGTGACCCGGTGGCGGCCCGGCGGCAGGGCCACGCCGCGCCGCGCGACGAAGGCCAGCGCCCCGAGGTGCTGATCGTCGACGGTGACGCGCGCGTCGCGCGGGGCGCCATCCATACGCAGGCTGGTGGTGACCGGCGCAGAGTGCACCTGGCAGCCGGCGCCGGTGACGCCCAGTGCGCCGCAGAGGCTCAGCACGGCGGCCAGCCGGGCGGCGGCGGGGCGTCGGAGCGTGGCGCTCACTCCCATTCGATGGTGGCCGGAGGCTTGGACGAGATGTCGTAGACGACGCGGTTCACGCCGCGCACCTCGTTGATGATGCGGG
>JBKJLX010000798.1:0-5775 GCA_046596645.1 Polyangiaceae bacterium | reverse complement strand
CGCCGCTGCGCCGTTCGCGGCTCGCAGCGAGCCCGTGTCGCTGAGCGACTCCGGGGCTGCCGCCGCTGGCGGCGCCTCTGGCATCATGTGGTCGAACTTGCCGGCGCGCAGGGCGATGAACATCGCCTTGTGCTGCTCCTGCATCAGCTGCCGCACGCGAACGTTGATCTGCTCGTCCTCCAGGAACTCGGCGTACGACGTCTTGACCGACTTGAGGATGCGGCCGCCGTCGACGAACAGGTGCGTGATGACGTGCGGGTGCTTGACCCCCGAGTCTTCCGTCTGGATGTGGAAGACCTTGCCCTTGTGCTTGACGTTGTTGTTGAAGCCGAGAAGCGGCGACTTCACGACGCGCCTCCCCACTGGCGAAGCCGGCTCTGGGGAAGCCAGCTCCAGGTAAAAGCGCGCAGGGGAGCCGCGGGCTGGCTCACGGGCTCTCGACTCGAACGGCTCCGTCTCACTCGGCTCTCGCGGCGGGTCGACCCCGTCGCGCGAGGCTAACACGACATCATTGCAAGCAACGCTCGATCTGGTCGGCGTCGCCGGCCGCGAGCGCGCACGCGGCGTCGGTCGCGGGGATCGCCCTCGGGCAGCGCGCGAAGCGCGCTGATTGCTCGGCGCGGCGCTGGGCCGCGGCGCGCTGCTCGACGAGCGCGGAGGTGCTCGGTTTCGGGTCCGCCTGGCGCAGCCGTGCCTCGGCGTACCGACGCAGGATCTCCTCACACGCCTCCGGCGCGGCCGTCGCCTCCCCCGGTCGAACCAGCGTCAGCGCGACGCCACCCACGCATGCGACCACGACCGCCAGAACCCCCACCATCTCCGGCACGTGTCGCCGCTGGAGCTCCGCCGGGCCTTGGTCCATGGTCATCGCAGCTGGCTCGGCGTGGGCGCTACTGGAGGCAGCGATCGAGCTGCTCGCCAGTCTCCGCGGCGCGAACGCACGCCACCGCGCGGTCGGTGACGCGGCGACCCACGCACTTGCCGACCAGCTCCTCGCCCCGGGCGGAGCGCACCGCAGCCACGCGCTCCTCGATGATCACGGGATCGATGACGTTCTGCTCGCGCAGCTCCAGCTCGGCGCTCTTGTCGAAGATCGTCTGGCACTCGTCGCGCGTGGCGGGATGCCCGCACCCAGGCGTCGCGAGCAGCGCGATGGGGAGGGCGACCGGCGCGGCGGACCATCGAGACCAGACACCCATCGAGCCGCCAGGGTGGACGTATGCCGCCGTCGGTGCAACGCCGCCGCGCCCCCCGGCCGCCGAGGCGGGTAGGCGCCCAACCCACCGCTGCGGCCCCGACCGTTTCTGGACGGTTGTGCAGCAACTGCTAGTCTCCTGGACGTGCCCAGGGCCAAGAGCCGGCGAGCTCAGAGCGACGCGCGAGGCGGCCGCGGCGCCGCCGCTGCGCGGCCAGCAGGTGGGTCCCGTTCGACGGTCGAGCGTCCCGCCCCCAGCGGGACGCGTGTCACCGGGTCACGGCGGACCGGATCACGCGCCACCCCTCGCCTGCGTGCCAGCGCCCCGGCCCCTGCTACATCGCCTGCTGGCGGGCGCGCTCCCCTCTCGCCGGAGGATCACCTCTCCCGCGCGATGGCGGCGAAGACGCCGAGGGGCAAGTCCTTCTGGGCGCTGCGGGGGCTCGCTTCGAGGTCCGCGATCGACCGCACCACCCACGCGATGCTGCTCCGGCAGCTCTATCTCTCCCACTTCGAGCAGCGGCGCTTCGACGAGGCCCAGGAGGTCGCGCAGCAGTCGCTCGAGCTGGGGGTGATGAGGGACGTCGTCCACCACGACGCCGCGCGTGCCTGCGCCGCCCTCGGCGACGTGGACGGGGCCGCCGGCCATCTCCGCCTGGCGGCACGGCACGGACCGGCGAGCCGCCGCGCCTTTCACTGGTGGACGCTGGGGAGCCTATACTTCAACGCCGAGCGGCACGCCGATGCGATCGCCGCCCTCTCCCGGGCATCGCGCTGGGGGACGCGCGCCAAGCCTCTCTACCAGGGGCACCTGGCCATCGCGCGCTGCGCCAGCGGCGCCCGGGTGGTCGGCCTGGCCGACGTCTTCGAGCGGCTGGAGGCCGTGCCGGCGGGGCAGGGGTACGGCCGGTTCGTCCTCGGGCAGCTCGCCTACCACCTCGGCTCCCACGGCGAGGCCCAGCGGCACCTGCGTGCGTTCGTCGACCGCACCGCGTCGGGCGGTGCGGCCATGGCGATCGCGCTCGCAGCGGAGCTATTCATTGCGAAACGGACGCTCTCCGCGATCGAAGATCCCGAGCGGTGACCTGGTAGACTCGCCAGACACCGACAGGGCACCCCGGGTGGCCAGTCGCCCATGCGCGACGCCTTCGCCGCCTCCCGGCGCTCGAGATGCGGACCGAACTCGTGGAGATCGCATGACGAAGCAAGCCTCGCCGCCTGGCGCCGCCACCCCTGTCCAGGCCCAGGTCGCGGGGACACGCTCCCTGGTGTTGACGTTGCTCGTCGCGCTCGCCGCGGCGCTGCTGACGGCGCTGTGGCCATCCTCCGCCGCGGCACAGGAGGCGGACGCGTTCACCAAGGCGCTCGAGCAAGGCCCGCTCTACGCGGGGCTCGCGGCGTTCGCAGGAGGCTTCCTGGTGAGCCTCACCCCGTGCGTCTACCCGATGATCGCCATCACGGTGAGCATCTTCGGGGCGCGCGAGGCCAAGAGCCGCAAGCAGGCGATGCTGCTGTCGACGGCGTTCGTGGGCGGCATCGTCGTCCTCTTCACCGCGCTGCTCATGGCCTCGGCGCTGGCAGGGGGGGTGTTCGGAGCGCTGCTCGCGAACAAGTGGGTGATCGTCGGCCTCGCAGTGATCTTCCTGCTGCTGGCAGCGTCCATGTTCGGCGCCTTCGAGATGGCCCTGCCCGAGTCGGTCATGCAGCGGCTCTCGTCGGTCGGCGGCATGGGCTACGGCGGCGCCTTCATGCTCGGCCTGGTGATGGGCCTGGTCGCGTCGCCCTGCACCGGCCCGGTGCTCACCAGCATCATTCTCTGGATCGCCAAGACGCAGAACGTCGCCCTGGGGAGCCTGGTCGGCGCGTCGTTCGCGCTCGGGCTCGGGGTGCCGTTCTGGCTGGTAGGGACGTTCGCCGTCGGCCTGCCCAAGGGCGGCCGGTGGATGGTGTGGGTCAAGTCGTTCTTCGGGATCGTGATGCTGGTGATGGCGCTCTACTACCTGAAGAACGCCTTTCCCTTCCTCGCGACCTACGCCAGGAACGAGCCCCGCTTCCTCATGATCTGCGCGGGCCTCGCCGCGCTCGGCCTCGCGATCGGCGCCGTGCACGTGCAGTGGGACGACGGCGGCGTGGTCCCCAAGATCCGCAAGGTCCTCGGCGTCGGGCTGACCGTCGTCGCTGGCTACCATCTGTGGGCCGGGGTCGAGAAGCCGAAGGAGCTGGATCTCGCAGCGCTGAAGGAGGAGGCGGCGCGCGAGGGCAAGCCGGCGACGCTGCTGGAGTGGGGGCACGACGAGGCCCAGGCGGCGACCGCGGCACAGACCGAGAAGCGCCCGCTGATCGTCGACTTCACCGCCGACTGGTGTGGCGCCTGCAAGAAGATGGCGAAGGAGACGTTCGCCGACGCCGAGGTCATGAAGCGCTGCGGGAACTTCGTCGCCGTGAAGATCGACGCGACGAACGACGAGGATCCCGCCGTGCAGAAGATGATGGAGAAGTACAAGGTCGTCGGCCTGCCGACGGTCGTCGTCTACGACTCCGAGGGCAAGGAGCGGAAGCGCTTCAACGATTTTGTCGACGCCAAGAACTTCCTGGCCGCCCTCTCCGACATCAACTGACACACGGGGGCTCCGCCCCCGTGGACCCCCCTACCTGCGGCTGCGCCGCGCCAGCTCGCGCGAGAACCACCCGTCGGTCCACACGTCCAGGCTGGCCTCGATGTGGGCGGCCTCCAGCTCGGCCTCGATGCGCCGCTCCGCTGGCGCCTCGGGATCGAGCGACCGCCAGCGCGCGCGGTGCCAGCGCGCCAGCCCGTCGAGCACGTCCTGCTCGATGGCGCGGATCGCCCGCGCCTGGCCGATGCGCAGGCGCTCGACCGCGATCTCGTCCCTGGCGAAGACCAACCGGTCGAGCTTCCAGGTCGCGCGCGCCTCGAGCCACGTGCTCGAGCCGCCCTTGGCGGTGACCCGCGAGGGATCGTACTCGGTAGGCGCCAGCGCCTCGTCCTCGTCGACGACCCGCATCGCACGCACCCGCAGCTCGGGCAGCGTCGCCGAGGAGCGGCTGCGCGCGGCGAGCGAGCCGAGGCGTTCGTCGGCTTCCCGCACCCTGGCCCGCTGCAGCGCGGCCGCGACCGCCCCGCGGGCGAGGCGCGCGTCGATGCGCACCGGCGGCTCGGTGACGGTGGCCGTGCCTTCCGCGACCGGTGTGCCCTCGGCGCGCGGCGACGCGAACCCGTCCAGGCTGGCGCCGATCACCACCCCGGCGCCGAAGGCGTTCCCCGCGGCGCCCAGGCGCGCCTGGCCGGTCGTCGCGAACCACAGGTCCGAGCGCGAAGGGTCCGACGCCTCCGCGTGCCGGTCGAGGCGTTCGGGAGGGAGTACCTCCTCCTCCGCGAGCGGCTGCGCCCGGGCGGGGCGCGGGGCCAGGGCCACCAGAGGGGCGAGGAGGAAGACGAGCGCGAGCGCGCCCGCCGCGGCGTGCCGGCGCGGACGGAGTTCGGAGGTCTGCATGCCCCGTGAATCGGCGCGGGTCGCCTTCAGTTGCCTGGAAAGAGACGGCCTGCGCGCTTCCCTGGCTCGCGTGAGCTCAGCGCAGTGCCAGATCGCTGGCGCCGCCCACCAGCAGATCGCTGGCACCGCCGCGCATCAGGCCCCAGCGCGCGCCGCGCACCGCGACGCCGCCCGGGCGGTCGCCCCACAGGGTGACCAGCTCACTCGAGCCCGGCGGGCGCACCACGCCGATCGGGACCCGGCCGCCGGCGGGGATCTGGAAGACCTCCGCCGGCTGCAGGAGCACGGTGCGACGTGCCGGGGTCGCCGACGTCGACGCGACCCCGGGATCACCGGGGCGCGCGGGGGCCGGCGAGGGGCTGACCGGCAACGCGCCGCCCGACGTGCCGGTGAAGCGGCGACGCGGCGTGGTCGCGATGGAGGCCGTCGGCGGGGACCACGCGGCCAGCTCCGTCGCGACCGCTGAGGACGCCGTCCTCCTCGGCGTCACCACCTCCGCTGCGACGGCGAGGGGCACGAAGCCGGAGGCGCTGCGCCAGCCCACG
Organism: Polyangiaceae bacterium; assembly: GCA_046596645.1. Lineage (GTDB taxonomy): Bacteria > Myxococcota_A > Polyangia > Polyangiales > Polyangiaceae > JBKJLX01. Next base: position 523 of record JBKJLX010000798.1, on the reverse strand, counting down.
CACACCCGGACGTGAGCACCGTCCGCCAGGTCGCGCACGAAGAGCTCGCCGTCGAGGGTGTCGACGCGCGCGTCGCGCACGTCCGCCAGCGGCGCGTCGTTGCCGGCAGTGACCGTCACCGCGCGGATGGTGAGCGCACCGTCCGGCGCGTCGATGCGCGCGCGCGCCGCCGTCTCCGGTCGGACCTCCCAGTAGAGGTAGATCGTGGTGGGATCGACGGCGACAGCGACGATCTCGTCCACCGCGTCGTCCTCGGTCACCGCGAGGTCCTCCGGGAGCTCGGCGTCGGACTCGGCGGCCATCGACGGCTCGCCGTCGCCCGTCGCCACCGCCTTTGCGGACGTCGCGCTGGTCGCCGGCTCCCCCCGGACGACGGTGCGGTCGATGCGCCCGCGGTACTCGCCGCGCAGGCGCGCCGCCTCCGCGTGCGGGGGATCCTTGGCGAGCACCTCGTCCAGCACCTGCACCGCGCGCTCGAGGTGACCCTGCGCGGCGTAGATCTCGGCGAGCGTGACGGTGGGCA
>JBKJLX010000145.1:0-8630 GCA_046596645.1 Polyangiaceae bacterium | reverse complement strand
CGGCGGCGAGCAACGACTCGCGCCGAGCGTCGCCCTCGCCGCCGGCGAAGAAGGACGCCGGCGACGGTGCCTCCTCCACGATCTTCTGGTGGCGGCGCTGCAGGCTGCACTCGCGCTCGCCGAGGGCGATGGTGTGGCCGTGATCGTCGGCGACGATCTGCACCTCGATGTGCTTGGGCGTCGCGACGTAGCGCTCCATGTAGACGCGCTCGTCGGCGAACGCGCTGCGGCCGCGATCGCTGCAGGCCTGGACGGCGCGCGCGAGCTTCGCCGGGTCCTCCACGACCTGCATGCCGATGCCGCCGCCGCCGCCGGCCGCCTTGACCAGGATCGGGTAGCCGATGCGCTCCGCCTCGGCGGCGATGGCCGCCGCGTCGTCGGGGGCGATCGGCCCGTCGGTGCCGGGCGGGGGCGCGACGTCGACCGAGCGCGCAACGGAGCGGGCCTTGATCTTGTCACCGAAGGCCTCGAGCGCGCTCGCCGGCGGGCCGATGAAGATCATCCCCGCGTCGCGCACCGCCTGGGCGAACGCTGCGTTCTCGCTGAGCAGGCCGTACCCGGGGTGCACCGCGTCCGCCCCGGTGGTGCGCGCGGCCTCCAGGATGGCCGCCACGTTCAGGTAGCTCTCCTTGACCGGCGGCGGACCCAGGCGGACCGAGCGGTCGGCGTCGTGGACGTGGGGAGCAGCCTCGTCGGCGTCGGAGTAGACGGCGACGGTCTGGATGCCCAGGCGCTTGCACGTGCGCTCGATGCGGCACGCAATCTCGCCCCGGTTGGCGATGAGGACGTTCTTCGGCACGGCAGGCGAGTGCTGCGAGGCGCCCCTGGCGTCAAGCGCGGGCGTCTTGACGCGGGCCGCCCCCTGGTGGATTCGGACAATCGACCGGCAATCGGAGGTCGTCATGTCGCTGCGTCGCTCTTCCCCTTCGTTTCTCGTACTCCTGGGCGCGCTGGCGCTGCCCTCGACCGCCCTCACCACCGGCTGCGGGGACGACGCGGCCGACGGGAGCGGCGGCTCCGCCTCCCCGTCGACGACGACCGGCCCCGCCGAGGGAGGGGGAGGCGCCGGCCAGGGCGGTGGCTCCGGAGGGGCGGACGACGTGCCCGACCCCATCTGTCGCGGCGCGACGGCGTGGAGCGAGGGCAACCAGGCCTTCGAGGACGCGACGAGCGACTGGCAGCTCGACGCCATCGGCGCCGCCGGCACCCGCCTGAACGCGGTCGACTTCGACGGCGACGGCTGGACCGATCTCTTCGTCCGAACCGGCGCCGACCTGCGCGACGACTTCGCGGAGGGCGGCGTCCGCGCCAGCTGGCTCCTCCGCAACCGCGGCGACGGGACCTTCGAGGACGTCACCGAGTCGAGCGGCATCCGCACGCCGCGCGACGGCGGCGCCCTGGGCCAGCCCGGCGACACCATGGCCTTCGCCGACGTCGATCAGGACGGCGACGTCGACGCCATCACTGCGCCGGTGGAGAAGCCGGGCGTCGGCGGGACCACCGAGGTCCTCCTCAACGACGGCACCGGCCACTTCTCGCTCGCCTCACAGGTCAACGGCCTGTCCTTCCCCGCCGGCGGCGAGGCGCCAGCCGCGGTCGTGTTCGTCGACGTGAACGGCGACGGGATCGTCGACGTCTGGATGCCGCGCAACGCCTACAACGGCGGCCTGCAGCAGGCTCGCCTCTTCCATGGCGTCGGCGACGGCACGTTCGTCGACCAGACCGAGGCCTCGGGCCTCTTCACCAGCGGCTGGACCGATCTCGACGCCATCAACGAGGGGCGCGCGCACGCCAACTCATGGTCGGGCGCGGCCTGCGACCTCGACGGGGACGGCAACCTCGAGCTGCTGACCGCCTCCTACGGGCGCGCCCCCAGCCACCTGTGGAAGGCGCTGGGCGCGGCCGGCAACCACGCCTTCCAGAACATCGGCCTCGACTCGGGCTACGCCTACGACGACCGGACGGACTGGACCGACAACGAGTCGGCGCGCTGCTGGTGCACCCTCCACCCGACCGACGACGAGTGCGAGGGCGTGCCCGAGCCCCAGTACATCGCTTGCGACAGCGACGAGGACGCCTTCCGCTGGAGCCACGACAGCGACCGCGAGCCGTTCCGCCTGGGCGGCAACAGCGGCGCCACCATCTGCGGTGACGTCGACAACGACGGCGACGTCGATCTTCTCACCACCGCGATCGTCCACTGGGACGTCGGCAGCTCCTCCGACCCCGCCGAGCTTCTGATCAACACCGGCGACCCCGCGATCCGCTTCGATCGCCCGGGGCCCGAGGTCACCGGCCTCTCCCGCGAGTACGACTTCATCGACTGGAACGAGGGGATCATGAGCGGGTCCCTCTTCGACTTCGACAACGACGGCAGCCTCGACGTGTACTGGGGCGGGAGCGACTACCCGGGCCAGCGCGGGCTGCTCTACCGCCAGGACGGGCCGGCGCACTTCGCCGCTGTCCCCATCGAGGACGGCATCGACCACCACCGCAGCCATGGCTCGGCGGTCGCCGACTTCGACCACGACGGCGATCTCGACATCGTGGTCGGCCACTCCACCGCGCGCTGCGAGGGCGACGACATGACGCCCTGCTATCCGACGCAGCAGGTGCGCTTCTTCCGCAACGTGATCGGGCAGGGCGGCAACCACATCGCGATCTCGCTGAAGGGCGTGACCTCGAACACGGCCGCCATCGGAGCCCGCGTGACCGTCACCGCCAACGGCGTCACGCAGACGCGCGACGTCGACGGCGGCCACGGCCACTTCGGCGCCCAGGACGATCTCGCGGTGTTCTTCGGCCTGGGCGATGCTTGCGAGGTCGATGTCACCGTGCGCTGGCCCGACGCCGCGCACACCACGCAGACGCACCACCTGCAGGGCAACTACCGCTGGACGATCACCGAGGGTGGCCGGGCGGCGGTCGCGCCCTGACCGCGCTCCTGATCCTCACTCGTCCAGGGCCTCGGCGAAGAGCGTCGCGATCTTCGCCGGGTCGTCCCTGGTCGTGGCGTACTTCCACAGGCAGTAGCGCGTCTCCTCGTCGAGCGAGCGCCACTTCACCAGGGTGATCAGCCGGCCGAGGACAGAGACCTTCTCCTCCACCCGCGGCGGCACGGCGTCCCCCGACCAGGCTGCGGGGGTCAGCTCCGGGAGGTCTTTCACCTCGGCTCCCGCCCGCGCCGCGAAGGCGCGGAGCACTTCGCGGTAGACCTCGAGATCGCCCTTGCCGTCCACCGGGAGATGGCAAAGTGCGAGCCGGTCGGGGAAGGGAAGCGACTGCCATCCAGTCAGGGAGATCTTGAGCCGTGCCAGGTCGAGCTTGCGGCGGACGGCGAGCGGAACGCACCCGAGGGACACGTAAGTCTCGGCCTCGAAGTGGAACTGGCGGAACACGCGCTGAAGCATGCCGCGCCGCGCCGTCCGGGTCGACGGTGCTCGGCCACGCGACCCCATTTCACCGCGAAGATCAGCGAGAAACGGCGTACCATGGGCCTCGAAGCCGACCGCCCCGCTGGAGGATCTCGTCGATGCCGACACGCAGCCGCACGTCTCTGGTCACCGCGCTCCTCCTGTGCGGAGCCCTCGCCACCGCCTGCAGCGCAGGCAGCTCCCCCGATTCCGCGGCGACGTCGGGCTCGGGCGCGCAGGGCGGCAGCTCTGGCGAGGGCGGCTCGAGCGGCACCGGCACCGATCAGGGGGGCGGCCTCGCGCAGGTGTCGGTCTCGGTCGGCAACGGCAGCGGGGGCGAGGAGCAGGGCGCGCTGGTCGTCGCCCCCCAGGACCCCGCGCTCGACGTCGAGCTCGGCGTGCCGGGGCAGACGGTGCAGTTCTCGGCGACCCGCGGCGACAGCCCGGTGAACGGCGTCGCCTGGTTCCTCTCCACCCCGGAGGCGGGCACGATCTCGGCGGACGGGCTGTTCACCTCCAACGGGCAGGCCGGCGGCGAGATCACCGTCGGGGCCCGGCTCGACGACGAGACCGCGACCACCACGCTGACACTGAACCTCCACGCGCTGGAGAACCCCGGCGGCGTCTCGCAGACGGACCAGGATCTCCTCACCGCGCCCGGCGGCCAGGCCGATCCGGCGTGGAACATCTGGTACCCGTACAACGGGACGGTGTTCCCGCGTGGCGTGCCGGCGCCGGCGTGGCAGTCGGCGACCTCGGCGCTGACGCCCACCACCTATTACCTCCGCATCGAAGGCGCCAACGTCGTCTACGAGGGCTTCCTCGCGCCGGAGGGTGGAGCACCGCGCGCGCGCCCGTCGCGCGCGGCGTGGGACGCGATCGGTACCGCGACCGACGGCGCCGACATGACCGTCACCATGGCCAAGCTGGTGGGTGGCGTGAAGTACGGCCCGATCACGCAGACCATCCGCATCGCGCGCGGCAAGCTGAAGGGCACGATCTACTACAACACCTACGACTCTCCCCTCGCCGGTGACGCCGCCATCATGCGCATCCGCGGGGACCTGACGACCCCCGAGGTGCTGCTCGGCGGCTGCCGCGTGTGCCACAGCGTCTCCGCCGACGGCTCGACCATCGCCGCCTCCAACGAGCAGTTCGTCAACGGCGGCACCTTCGACGTGCTCGCCAACCCCGACACTCCGCCCAACGTGTGGGTCAGCCCCGAGGAGGAGGCAGCGTTCGCCGGCCTCTACCCGCAGGGCGGCGAGGTGTTCGTGCAGCAGGGGCGGCCGACCGACTCCTGGTTCGGCAACGCGGGCAACACGCCGGGCAGCGAGGGCATGGCGACCAGCATGCTGCGCTACCGCGACGGCACGCCCATCCCCAACAGCGGCATCGAGGGCTACTACGCGCAGACCCCGATGTTCTCGCACGACGGGACGAGGCTCGCGTTCTACGACCGGCCGCAGGGCGGCGGCAGCGGCGTCCTCGCGGTGATGGACTTCGACATCGCGACCAAGACCTTCAGCAACTACATCGTCATCGGGACGCCGACGCCCGGCATGCACCTCTCGTGGCCGGCCTTCACGCCCGACGGCAAGTGGGTCCTCTACCAGGAGGGTGACGCCGGTGACCTCGCGACCTGGAACCAGAATCACGGCTCGCTGCGCGCGGTGAACCTGGAGACCAACGAGGTCAGCCAGCTCCCCGCTCTCAACGGCGACGCCTACGTCCCGCAGGGCGAGCGCGATCGCAACCTGCACTTCGAGCCGACGCTGCTGCCGCTCGCCTCCGGCGGTTACTACTGGGTCATGTACACGTCGCGCCGCACGCACGGGAACATGCTCACCAGCGGCCGAGAGTCGACCAAGCGCCTGTGGGTCTCCGCCTTCAGCCTGAGCCCCGAGCCGGGGCAGGATCCGTCGTTCCCCGGGTTCTTCGTCGAGGGTCAGGAGAACGCGGGCAACAGCCGCGGGTTCTGGGCGCTCGACCCGTGCCGGCAGGACGGCGAGGGCTGCGAGTCCGGCGACCAGTGCTGCAACGGCTTCTGCAACCCCTCGGCAGCCGATCCGAACGTCTTCGTGTGCGGCCAGCCGGACGGCTCGTGCTCGGACGAGTTCGAGTCGTGCGAGACCGCCGCCGACTGCTGCGACCCCGAGATGGATTGCATCAACGGGCGCTGCGCCCAGGACGATCCGCCTCCGCCGCAGTGACGTAGTACCCCCGCCGTGGCGCGCCCCCGCGCGCCCCGGCACCGCTTCCTTCCTCCTCGACCGAGATCCCATGCGCCACCACAACCGCTCGATCTGGACGTCCGCCGCCGTGGTCGTCGCTGCCTGCGCCATCGGCTGCAGCCCCGATCCCGCGGGCACCGCGGCCTCGTCGGGCTCGTCGGACTCGAACGGCAACGGTGCCAGTGGGCCCGGGCAGGGCGGCGGCAGCTCGGGGGACGGTGGCGCGGCCGCCAACGTGTCGGTGGGCGTCGGACCCGGGGTAGGCGGCGGCCAGCAGCAGGGCGCGTTCGTCGTCGAGCCGCAGAACCCGTCGCTCGACATCGAGCTGGGGACGCCGGGGCAGACGGTTCAGTTCAGCGCCGTGGGCGCCAGCGGTCCGGTCCACGGCGTCGCCTGGTTCCTGTCGACGCCCGAGGCCGGGACCATCTCGGCGGAGGGGCTCTTCACCTCGAACGGACAGGCGGGCGGGCAGATCACCGTCGGCGCGAAGCTCGATGGCGACAGCGCGACCACGCTGATGACGCTGAACCTCCACGCGGTGGAGAACCCCGCCGGCCTCAGCCAGGCCGATCAGGACACGCTCACCAACCCGGCACCGGGTCAGGTCGATCCGTCGTGGTCCCTCTGGTACCCGTACGCGAACACCGTCTTCCCGCGCGGCATCCCGGCGCCCTCCTGGCAGTCGGCGACCGGCGCGCAGATGCCGAGCGCCTGGTACCTGAAGATCACCGGCACCCACGTCGCGTACGAGGGCTTCCTCGCGGCCAGCGGGCAGAACGCGCGCCCCGGCCAGGCCGCGTGGGACGCGATCGGCAGCGCCACCGACGGCGGCGACATGACGGTCGAGATCGCCAAGCTGGTGGGTGGGGTGAAGTACGGCCCGGTGACCAGCGCCATCCGCGTCGCCCGTGGCAGCCTGAAGGGGACCATCTACTACAACACCTACGACTCGCAGCTGGCCGGCGGCACCGGCGCCATCATGCGAATCCGAGGCAACTCGACAACGCCCGAAGTCCTCCTCGGCAACTGCGTCGTCTGCCACAGCGTCGCCTCCGACGGCTCGACCATCGCGGCATCGCAGGGCGGCACCTTCGACCTGGGGCTCAACCCGGACGCGCCGCCGTCCGGGTGGACCGACGTGTCGAGCAGCCCCGAGATCGCGACCTTCGCCGGCCTGTACCCGATCGGGGGCGAGCTGCTGGTCACCAACGGCACTCCGGGCGAGGGCTACCCGCCCAACACGCCGGGCAGCGGCGGCCCGTTCCTCAGCACCCTCCGCATGCGCAACGGCACCGTGATCCCGAACAGCGGCATCGAGCCCTACTACGCTCAGACGCCGGTGTTCTCGCACGACGGGACGCGACTCGCGTTCTACGACCGACCCGCGGGCGGCGGCACCGGCGCCCTGGTGGTGATGGACTTCGACTACGCCACCAAGACGTTCACCAACCGCCGCGTCATCGCCACGCCTCCCTCGGGGCGCCACTACTCCTGGCCGGCCTTCACCCCCGACGGCCAGACGGTCATCTACCAGGATGGCGCCGGCGACGACCTCGCGACGTGGTTCAGCAACACCGGCGTCCTCCGCGGCGTGAACGTCGAGACGCTCGAGCCCAAGGCGCTCGAGAACCTGAACGGCGACGCCTACCTGCCGCAGGGCACGCGCGATCAGAACCTCAACTACGAGCCGACCATCCTTCCCATCGCCTCGGGCGGCTACTTCTGGGTCATGTTCACGTCGCGCCGCACCTACGGCAACACGCTCCTGGAGGACCGCGGCCTGACCAAGCGCCTCTGGGTCTCCGCCTACGATCTCAACGCCCCCGCAGGGACGGACCCGAGCCACGCCGCCTTCTACATCGAGGGGCAGGAGATCGCGTCCGGCAACAGCCGCGGGTTCTGGGCGCTCGACCCCTGCCGGCAGGACGGCGACGGCTGTGAGTCTGGCGATCAGTGCTGCAACGGCTTCTGCAACCCCTCGGCGGATGACCCGAACGTCTTCGAGTGCGGCCAGCCCGACGGCACTTGCTCCGACGAGTTCGAGGCCTGCGAGACCGCCGCCGACTGCTGCGATCCGTCGATGGACTGCATCAATGGTCGCTGTGCACAGGACGATCCCGTTCCTAATTGAGGTTTCCGTACGCGCGCGGCGCACTTCCTTCACCCTTGTATCTCGGGGGCCCTTCGGTCCCCCGCCCCACCGCTCCGCGGCGGGGCCCCACCCCCTACGCTCGCTCCGGCGAGAGTCCCGGATGCGGCTGCAGCATGGTTGCCGAGGCTGGTGACCTTGCACTGATCCGCATCCGGGCCTGTCGCCTGCGGGTGCTGCGCTGCGCTCCGCGGAGCTTCGCTGCGCGGACCTCGGTGAGTTGCGGATGGTGACGGCGACGCGGGTGGAAGTGCTCCGCGTCGCGGGGGGCGTGGGTGTCGCGGGGGTCGACGCGGTGGCGGTGGAGGAGCCGCTGGAGATCCGCGTGGCGGGGCCGGACGGGGTGGCGGCGCGGGTCGCGGTGACCATGCGCACGCCGGGGCACGACGACGAGCTCGCGGTGGGGTTCCTGCGCGGGGAGGGGCTGATCGATGGGCGCGAGGACCTCGCGATCGGCGGACCGGTGGTGGTGCGCGCGGTGGCGGATCCGGATCAGGTGGTGACGGTGCGGCTCTCGCGCGCCTTCGATCGCCGCCTCCTGTCGCGGAATTTTTACGCGACCTCGAGCTGCGGCGTCTGCGGCAAGGCCGCGCTCGACTTCGTCGAGGTGGCAGCGGCGCCGCTGGCCGCGGGGCCCCGCGTCACCGCGGCGACGCTCCTCGCGATGGGCGAGGCGCTCCGCTCCGCGCAGCCTACGTTCGACCTGACCGGTGGCCTGCACGCCACGGCGCGCTTCGACGCCGCGGGCGCGCTGCTCGCCGCGCGCGAGGACGTGGGGCGACACAACGCCATGGACAAGGTGATCGGCCGCGCGTTGCTCGACGGCCAGCTGCC
>JBKJLX010000610.1:0-4363 GCA_046596645.1 Polyangiaceae bacterium | reverse complement strand
GTCTGGTTGACCCGCTCGACATCCTCTGGCTGGGCCTGCTCACGCATGAGCCCGAGCGTGAGCTGCACCTCATCGCGGACGCGGCGGTAGAACGTCTCCCGCGACTCCTCGAACTCGGCGCGCGCGCCGGGGCCGTCGATCCACAACCACGCCTCGTTGACCGCCTCCCACACGTCGCCCGACAGCACCTCGCGGATGCTGCGCGCGTTGTCGCGGGCGGCCCGCGTCGACCAGTGGATGCTGGTGCCTGTCTCGGCGTGCCAGGTCATGGTCGCCTGGACCAGCTCGCCGTTCGCCTCCGAGCCGGGGCCGTGGCGGGTGAGGAAGTCCTCCAGCTCCTCCGCGACCACGACGACGCTGGACCACACCTGCTCGGGCGCCAGCTCGCCGTCGAGCGCCAGTGTGCGCGAGGTGGCGAGGAGGCGCGCCATGCTCTCGGCGCGCTCCAGGTAGCGGCCCAGCCAGAAGCAGCTGTCGGCGACGCGCGAGATCATGCCCGGTCCACGCTCATGCTCGTTCGACCCATGTGTCCTTCGAGCCGCCGCCCTGGCTCGAGTTGACGACGTAGCTGCCGCGCACCAGCGCGACCCGGGTCAGACCTCCGGGGAGCACCCACGGCCCGTCGCGCCCGGTGACCACGTACGGCCGGAGATCGACGCGCCGCGGGCCCAGGCGCCCGGTGGCCGGGTCCCAGGTCGGGCACGTCGACAGCTCGACCAGCGGCTGCGCGACGTACTTGCGCGGCTCGGCCTCGATGCGGCGCTTGAAGTCCTCGCGCTGGGCCGCGGTCGACTGTGGGCCCAGCAGCATGCCGTAGCCGCCCGCCTCGTCCACCGCCTTGACCACCAGCGACTCCAGGTTCTCCGTCACGTAGCGACGGTCGGCAGCGCGCAGGCAGACATAGGTCGGCACCTGGGGAAGGATGATCTCCTCTCCCAGGTAGTACTTCACCAGCTCGGGCACGAAGGCGTAGAGCGCCTTGTCGTCGGCGACGCCGTTGCCGAGGGCGTTGGCGAGCGCGACGTTGCCTGCGGCGTAGGCGCGGGCGAGGCCCTTCACGCCGAGCAGCGTGTCGGGGCGGAACGCCTCGGGGTCGAGGTACTCGTCGTCCACCCGGCGGTAGATGACGTGCACGCGCCGCGGCCCGCGCGTGGTGCGCATGTAGACGAGGTCGCCGTCGACGAAGAGGTCGCCGGGGTGCGCCAGCTCGACGCCCATGCGCAGCGCCAGGAAGCCGTGCTCGAAGTACGCCGAGTTGAACGGGCCCGGGGTGAGGACGACGGTGGTGGTGTCCTCCGCCGCGACCGGCGACACGCTGCGCAGCGTGTCGGCGAGCTGCTGTGGGTAGTGGTCGACGCGGCGGATGCGCGCCTGGTCGAACAGGCGGGGGAGGATGCGCTTGGTGAGCGCCCGGTTCACCAGCACGTAGGAGACGCCGCTCGGCGTGCGGAGGTTGTCCTCCAGGACGCGAAAGGCGCCGTCCCCGTCCCGGACGAGATCGATCCCGGCGATGTGGATCCGCACGCCGCCGGAGGGCGTGATCCCTCGGAGCGTCGGCAGGTAGTGGCGCGAGCCGAGGACCAGCTCCTTCGGCACGACGCCCTGCTCCAGGCACTTCTGCGCGCCGTAGACGTCGTCGAGAAAGGCGGAGAGCGCGCGCAGGCGCTGGGCGAGGCCCCGCTCCAGCCGCTCGAAATCGGGCGCCGAGACCGGGCGCGGAACCGGGCAGAAGGGGAAGATCTTCTCGGTGCCCGACTGGTCGGCGTACACGCCGAAGGTGACGCCCTGGCTGCGCAGCGACTGCTCGGCGCGGCCGTGAGCGCGTGCGATCACCTCGGGGCTGCAGTCGGTGAGCAGATCCACCACCCGCTGGTGCTCCGGTCGCGCGCTCCCGTCCGCACCGACGAGCTCGTCGAAGGTTCCGGGCGGCGGCGCGTAGCCGTCGAGGAGACCAGTCGCCATCGGGCAGGGAGGTTAGACGAGCCAGGTTTCGTCCGTGTAACGTTGGCGCCCGGCGTGGCTCCGATCCCGGCGAAGCGCAGCGTTCCGCTCCTCGCGGCGCTTTACTTCGCGCAGGGGCTGCCGTTCGGGTTCTTCATCCAGGCGGTGCCGGTCCTTCTCCGCAGCACCGGGGCCAGCCTGGAGGTGAGCACGCTGGCCACGCTCCTCGCGTTTCCCTGGGGGCTGAAGTTCCTCTGGGCGCCGGTGGTCGACCGCGCCGCCGCCGGCGGCTGGGGTCGCCGGCGCCGCTTCATCCTCCCGGCGCAGGCCCTGGTCGCGGTCACCCTGGTCGTCCTCGCGTTCCTCTCGCCCGCCGACATCGGTCCGGTACCGCTCTGCGCGGCGTTCCTCTTGGTCAGCCTGGCCAGCGCTGCGCAGGACGTGGCGACCGACGCGCTGGCGGTCGACCTGCTGGCGGCGAACGATCGCGGCCTCGGCACCGGGGTACAGGTCGGTGGCTACCGCCTGGGGATGATCGTAGGCGGCGGCGTGGTTCTCATGGTGATCGCGGACCTCGGCTGGAGGACCTGCTTCCTCGCCATGGCGGGGCTGGTCGTCGCCGCCTCGGTGCCGGTGCTGCTCTTCAGGGAGCCGCCACCGCTGCCCTCGTCGGCGCCCCCGCGCGAGGGCCGCGCCTTCCTCGCCCCCATCCGCTCGTTCCTGGCGCAGCCCGACGCCGGCAAGCTGATCGCGCTCCTGGTGATCTACAAGGCGGGCGACGCGCTCTCCGGCGGCATCGTTCGCCCGTTCCTCGTCGATCGAGGCCTGTCCCTGCGCGAGATCGGCCAGGCGCTGGGCGCCATCGGCTCGGTGGCGGCGGTGGCGGGGGCGCTGGTCGGGGGCCTGTCCCTGCGGCGGCTGGGCGAGCGTCGCGGCCTCGTGATGTTCGGCGCGGTGCAGGCCGCGGCCATCCTCGTCTACGTCGGCGTCGCCGCCGGGCCCACCCCGCTCTCCGCGATCTACGCGGCCGCCGCGATCGAGCACTTCCTCGGTGGCGCTGCGACCGCGGCGCTGTTCGCGGCGATGATGGGCTTCTGCCGCGATGCGTCCCGCGCGACCGACTACACCGTGCAGGCCTGCGTCGTGGTCGTGGTGCAGGGGGTGGGCGGCGGCTTCTCCGGCTTCCTCGCGGCGCGCGCCGGGTACTCGGCGCACTTCGCCACCGCGCTCGCGCTCGCTGCGTGCGCGCCGATGGCCGTGGTGCTCCTCTGGCCCTCGCGCCTGGCCGAGGCCTCGCCGTCGACCGTTCGGCCAGCGTAGGTCGCGACGATCACGCAGGTCGCCGTTGGCACACCTTGCCCCGCCGCCGGACGGCGCAAGACGCGGCCGCGGGAGACTGGCCCCACGTCGGCGCGCTTTCTGCGATGGCGGCGAGAGCCGCGCAGGCCGCGCCTACGTCATCACGGGCCCGCTCACTTCGGCCTCGGCGCCTGGCCTCGGCCTGGCGGAGGCCTCCTCGGCGCCCGCGGCCGTCCCCGTCCAGCCGGCGTGAGAGCCTGAGACCTGGTGCGTTGACAGATCGGAATGCCCTTACCCCACCGCCGAATTCTGGCTCGGTGGCGCGCGGCGGCGCGTAGCATGCAAGTGCGTTTCAGGCGAGGAGCGCCGGCGTTTGTGGTCCGGGGCTCTCGACGACCGGAGCGCAGTCCCGTGCCCACGTTCAGAGCGTCGCTCGACGCCGGAGAGGCCAGCGAAGTGCACAACCGAACCGCTCATCCCAGCGTCAGCAAGATGCTGACGGGCATCCAGGGGTTCGACGAGATCACCAACGGAGGCCTGCCTCGCGGCCGCACCTCGCTGGTGCTCGGTGGCCCAGGCTGCGGCAAGACGGTCTTCGCGCTGCAGACCCTGGTCAACGGCGCAACCCGGGACGGCGAGGCTGGAATCTTCGTCGCCTTCGAGGAGAGCACGCGCCAGATCGTCGCCAATGCCGCGACGTTCGGGTGGAACCTGCCGGCGCTGACGAAAAAGCAGCTGTTCTTCCTCGACGCGCGCGTCTCCCCAGAGGACGTGCAGGCCGGCGACTTCGATCTGGTGGGCATGCTCTCGCTCCTCGAGGCCAAGGCCAAGGCGCTCGGCGCGACGAGGATCGTCTTCGATGGCATCGACGTCCTGCTCACCCTCCTCGACGACCCGGCGTCGGAGCGGCGCGAGGTGCACCGGATCCGCGACTGGCTCGCGCGGACCGGCATCACCGGGATCATCACCCAGAAGGTCGGAGCCAGCGAGCGCGACGATCGCTTCGGCTTCCTCCAGTTCATGGTCGACTGCGCGCTCGTCCTGCGCCACCAGGTGGTGAACGGATCGGCCTTCCGCAACCTCCGGGTGATGAAGTATCGCGGGTCCGGCTTCTCGGCCGACG
>JBKJLX010000606.1:0-10835 GCA_046596645.1 Polyangiaceae bacterium | reverse complement strand
GCCTCGCGAGCGCGGCCGCCGCCATCGACGTCGCCTATTCCGCCAGGCTGCGCTGCCACTCCGCCTGCCGCGCCAGGCCCTCGGCGAGGGCCACGGTCGGCTTCCACCCGAGCTGGGTCCGCGCGCGGGAGGCGTCGGCGAACGTGTGGCTGACGTCGCCCGCCTGCTTGTCGGTCCGCGTCGTCGCGATGGGCGCGCCCATCACCTGACCCAGCGTGTCGAGCACGTGCGTCAGTGTCACCCGCGACCCTCCCCCGATGTTGAACACGCCGTCGGCCGCCGAGGTCGCGGCGAGCACGTTGGCCTGCACCACGTCGGCGATGAACGTGAAGTCGCGCGTCTGCTGGCCGTCGCCGTAGACGACGATGGGCTCGCCCTTCATCGCCGCAGCGATGAACTTGTTGAACCCCATGTCCGGCCGCTGCCGCGGCCCGTACACCGTGAAGTAGCGCAGCGACACCGTGGAGAGGCCGAAGTTGTTCCGGTAGAGCTCGCACAGGTGCTCGGCGGCGAGCTTGGTGACGCCGTAGGGGGAGTAGGGGCGACAGAACGTCGTCTCCGTCATCGGCAGCTCGGCGCCCTCGCCGAAGATGCTGGACGAGGAGGCGTAGACGATCCGCCTCGGGCCGCCGCGGCCCATCCGCCGCTTCGCCGCCTCCAGGAGGCGCTGGGTCGCGAGGACATTGTGGCTCGTGTAGCTGGAGAACGTCTCCCCCCAGCTGGCCCGGACGCCGGCCTGCGCGGCCTGGTGAAAGACCACATCCACCCCGTCGAGGAGGGCGTCGAGGTCGACCTCGGCCAGGTCCTCTTCCCGGAAGGTGAAGCGGGAGCTCTCCCTGGAAACAGCGAGATTTCTCTCCTTGATGGGCCGCGGATAGTAATCGGTGAAGCAGTCCACCCCGACCACGTCGTGCCCCTCACCCAGGAGGCGCTCGGCCAGGCTCGACCCCACGAAGCCGGCGACGCCGGTCACGACGCAACGCATCGGAGGACAGTAGCGCGGCGGGAGGCTGCACGCGCCGCGAAAACGAGGCTAGAGACGGGATCCGATGCGCGTCCTCGTCACCGGTGCCTCCGGGTTCCTCGGCTCTCACGTGGCGGAGCGGCTGGCGAAGGACGGCCACACCGTCCGCTGCCTCGTCCGCAGGAGCAGCAAGGTCGATCACCTCCGCGCGATGGAAGCGCGGGGGGAGGGCGTCGAGCTCCACGAGGGCGCCATCGACGATGCGCCCTCGCTGCCCTCGGCGGTGAAGGGGGTCGACGCCATCATCCACTGCGCGGGCGTGGTCAAGGCGCGGTCCTGGGACGACTTTCTCTGCGTCAACGAGCGCGGCGCGGTCGACCTGGCGCAGGCAGCGATCGACCATGCCCCTGGCCTCCGCCGCTTCGTGCTCGTCTCCAGCGCCGCGGTGATGGGGCCGGCGAGCGAGGGCAAGCCGCACGCGCCGGACCACGCGACCAACCCGGTCACCCTGTACGGCAAGAGCAAGCTCGCCGGCGAGCTCGCGGTGCGCCGGCTCCAGGACCGCGTCCCCCTGACCATCATCCGCCCGCCGGCGATCTACGGCCCGCGCGACCAGGAGATCCTGGCGTTCTTCCAGTCGGTGCGCCGCACCCGTTCCGCCTTCCGCCTCGGCAACAGCATGAAGTCGATGGCGCTGGTCTACGCGGAGGACGCCGCCGACGCCTGCGCGCGTGCCGCCTTTGCCGACGTGCCGACCGGCAGCACCTACTTCGTCGACGACGGCGAGGTGTACTCCTACGAGCAGATGGCGGGGCACATCGCCGACGCCTACGGCATCCGCCTGCTCACCACCGCCAGCGTGCCGAGGTCGATCCTGGCGGTCGCCGCCCTGGCCTCCGAGGCCTTCGGTAAGGCCACGGATCGCGCGGTGATGTTCAGCCGCGACAAGCTGAACGAGCTGCTCATGGAGCACTTCACCGTCGACTCCTCCGCCACGCGGAAGGACCTCGGCTGGGCGCCCACGGTGACGTTCGGAGAGGGTGCGAAGCGCACCGCGAAGTGGTACCGACAGCACGGGTGGGACTGATGGAAGGTCACGACACATGAGGCTCGCCACGCTGGACGACGGCACGCGCGACGGCCGACTGGTCGTCGTCTCGCGCGATGGGGCGCGCTGCAGCGCGGCCGGCTCCTTCTGGCCGACGATGCAGTCGGCGCTCGACGGCTGGGACGAGGCGCTGCCGCGGCTGCGCGAGCTGGCCCGGCTGCTCGACGCAAACACTCCCGGCGACGTCGATCTCGATGGCCACCGCCACCCCGTCGAGAACTTCGACCCCGAGCGCTGCGCGGCGCCGCTCCCCCGCGCGGCGGAGTGGGTCGACGGCAGCGCGTACATCAACCACATCGTCCTGGTGCGCAAGGCGCGCGGCGCCGAGCCACCGAAGACGCTGCGCACCGATCCCCTCGTCTACCAGGGGGGCTCCAGCGACCTGCTGGGCGCGCGCTCGTCGATGGACCTGCCCGACGCGGCGTGGGGCCTCGATTTCGAGGCGGAGATCGGGGTCATCCTCGGGGACGTGCCGCGCGGCACCACGGTGGAGGAGGCGGGACAGCACATCCGCCTGCTGGTCCTCCTCAACGACTGGACGTACCGCAACCTGGTCCCGCCGGAGCTGGAGAAGGGCTTCGGCTTCTTCCAGAGCAAGCCGGCCACCGCGTTCTCGCCGCTCGCGGTCACCCCCGACGAGCTGGGCGCCGCCTGGAAGGACGGCCGCCTGCACCTCGCGCTGGAGACGACGCTGAACGGCGAGCTGGTCGGCGACCCCCAGGCTGGCCCGGAGATGCACTTCTCCTTTCACCAGCTGATCGCCCACATCGCGAGGACGCGGCGCTTCCAGGCCGGCACGATCCTCGGCAGCGGCACCGTGTCCAACCAGGACCGCGCGCGCGGCATCTCCTGCCTGGCGGAGCGGCGGATGATCGAGACCATCGACGACGGCAAGCCGGCGACGCCCTTCCTCTCCGTCGGGGACGTGGTGTCGATCCGCATGCGCGACGGAGACGGCCGCGAGGTGTTCGGGCGCATCGAGAACACCGTGGTGGAGGGCGCGGACCGCGGCCGCTGGAGTAAGCCCTCGTGAGCCAGCCCACGAGCCCGATGAAGCTCCACGGGTACTGGCGCTCCAGCTCCAGCTACCGGGTGCGCATCGCGCTGGGGCTCAAGAGCGTCGCGTGGGAGCACGTCGGGGTGCACCTCCTCGAGGGGCAGCAGGCCGCGCCCGAGCACGTGGCGCGAAACCCGATGGGCCAGGTGCCGCTGCTGGAGTGCGAGGAGGACGGGACGACCTTCCTCCTCACCCAGTCGGTCGCGATCCTCGAGTACCTGGAGGAGAGGTTCCCCGCGCCGCCGCTGCTGCCGGCGCCCGGGGCGCCGGGCGGCCACGCGATGCGCGCCGAGGTGCGGCGTGCGGTGGAGATCTGCAACGCCGGCATCCAGCCGCTGCAGAACCTGTCGGTGCTCCGCTTCATCAAGAAGCTGGGCGGGGACGAGCAGGCCTTCGGCCGCGAGGCCAACCAGCGCGGCCTCGGCGCGCTGGAGCACGTCGCCTCCCGCGTCGGAGGCGCCTTCCTGGTGGGCGGCGCGCCGAGCCTCGCCGACGTGTGCCTGGTCCCGCAGCTGTTCAGCGCGCGGCGCTTCGGCGTCGACGTCTCCGCGTTCCCCCGGCTCCTCTCGGTGGAGGAGCGCTGCGCCGCCATCGACGCGTTTGCCGCCGCGCACCCCGATCGCCAGCCCGACGCCACGCCCTGATCGCAGCGACCCCTGTCGCCAGAAGAAGAGAGACCCATGAGCAAGCTCGAGTCCCTGGGAATCCGCCGCCTGGAGTCGATCCACTGGTATGTGCACGACCTCGAGCGCACGCGCCGCTTCTACTGCGATCTGATGGACTTCCAGGAGGTCGGCGCCTGCAGCCCCGCGCTGGAGGCGCGCGGCAAGCAGAAGAGCGTCCTCTTCCGCGCGGGGGACTGCAACGTCCTCTGCTCGGCGCCGGTGGGCGAGGGCGGGCGCGCATGGCGCTTCCTCCGCAAGCACCCGGACGGCGTCGGCACCCTGGTCTTCGAGGTGGAGGACATCGACAGGACCTTCCGCCTGCTGGAGGAGCGCGGCGGCACCCTCATCGAGGAGGTGCGCACCGACCAGGACGAGGGCGGCACGCTGAAGACCTTCAGCATCACGACGCCCTTCGGCGACACCACCTTCCGCTTCGTCGAGCGCAAGGGCTTCCGCTCGTTCTTTCCCGGCATGGTCGACCACCCCACGCCCCTCGGCGGCAACAACAAGTTCGGTCTCCAGCAGTTCGACCACGTGACCTCGAACTTCCAGACGATGAAGCCGGCCCTCCTGTGGATGGAGCACGTCATGGGCTTCGACCCCTACTGGGAGATCTCCTTCCACACCGAGGAGGTCCAGAAGGGAGGCACCGGCGGCTCCGGCCTGCGCTCGCAGGTGATGCACGACCCCTACAGCGGGGTGAAGTTCGCCAACAACGAGCCCTGGCGCCCCTTCTTCAAGTCCTCCCAGATCAACATCTTCAACGAGGACCACCGCGGCGACGGCCTGCAGCACGTGGCGATGACGGTGGCGGACATCGTCACCGCGGTGCGCGCCATGAGGATCAACGGCATCGCGTTCATGCCGACCCCCGGCAGCTACTACGACGCGCTACCCGACCGGCTGGACCAGCTGGGCGTGAAGAAGATCGAGGAGGACATCGACATCCTCCGCGAGCTGCAGATCCTCGTCGATGGCGGGCGGGAGAAGAGCTACCTCCTCCAGATCTTCCTCAAGGACGCGGCCGGCCTCTACCACGACAAGGAGGCAGGCCCGTTCTTCTACGAGATCATCCAGCGCAAGGGCGACCTCGGCTTCGGTGGCGGCAACTTCCGCGCCCTCTTCGAGAGCATCGAGCGGCAGCAGAACCGGCACGCGCAGGAGCCCGCGCACAGCGCGGAGTCCGGCGCCGAAGGCCCAGGCGACGCGAGGTCGGAGACCGAGGGAGCCACCAAGGTGGAGGGCAGGGCCTGATGCTCGACCGCGTGGCCGTGGGGGAGATCCCGCGCAAGCATCACATCCAGCTCCGGGGTGCCGACGGCGCGCTGAGGTTCGAGCACTGCATCACCCGTGACGGCTTCGAGGGGCCGTACACGATCGCGTACCACGCGGGGCGGCCCCACACCGGCCGCCAGATCGACGCCTCGCACAGTTTCCCGGCGCCGTTGGTGGCGCCGCGCGGCCCGCTGCGGCGCCGCCACTACAGGACCGGCAAGAGCAAGGTCGGCGGGGCGCCGATCGACGCGCGCCAGGCGCTGCTGATGAACTCCGACGTCGTCCTTTCGGTGCTCCAGCCCGACCGCGAGGACCCGGTCTACTTCGCCAACGCCGACGGCGACGATCTCCTCTTCTGCTTCGAGGGCGGCGGCCTCCTCCGCAGCCTGTTCGGCGATCTGCGCTTCGAGAAGAACGACTACGTCTGTGTCCCCCGCGGGACCATCCACCGCTTCATCCCCGACGTGGGCGTGAAGCAGCACTGGCTGAACATGGAGTGCCGCGGCGGCGTCGGCATCCCCAAGCAGTGGCGCAACCCGGTGGGCCAGCTGCGCATGGACGCGCCGTTCTCGCATCGCGACTTCCGGCGACCGATGTTCGTCGGCCCGCTCGACGAGGACATCCGCGAGGTGGTGGTGAAGCGCGGCGACGCCTTCACCGGCTTCGCCCACGACACGTCGCCTCTCGACGTGGTGGGGTGGGACGGCACCGTCTACCCGTGGGCGTTCCCCATCCTCAATTTCCAGCCGCGCGCTGGGCAGGTCCACCTTCCGCCGACCTGGCACGGCAACTTCGCCGCCCGCGGCGCGCTCGTATGCAGCTTCGTCCCCCGCGTGGTTGACTGGCACCCGGAGGCGATCCCCTGCCCGTACCCGCACTCGTCGGTGGAGGTGGACGAGTTCCTCTTCTACTGCGACGGCCAGTTCACATCGCGCAAGGGCGTCGGCCCCGGCAGCGCCTCGCACCACCCGGCGGGCATCGCCCACGGCCCTCACCCCGGGTCGTACGAGGGGAGCATCGGCAGCAAGACCACGAACGAGCTCGCCGTCATGCTCGACTGCTACCTCCCCCTCGAGGCCACCGAGGCCGCGCTCGCGATGGAGGACGCGGGCTATCACGAGAGCTTCCGCTAGACCGCCGGGCGTCGCTCGGCGCGCTGATGGGACAGCATCGGGCTGAAATGCGGGAGGTCTCGGTGACCGTTCTCGCCCACGGGTTCGCGCTGGCCGGCCGAGGAGGCGTCAGCCCACCAGGATGTCGCCGAAGTCCTCGCTGGTCTCCCCGCCGTTGAACCCGAAGCTCGGCGTCTCCAGACCCAGGGCGCGCAGCATGGTCACGTGAGCCTTGCTGAAGTTCCCGCCCGGTTCGCGCACGTGCACCCCGCGGCGGATGGCGCCCGCCGCGCCGCCGGCGAGGACGCACGCCATCTCGCTCACGCTGTGCTGGTAGCCCTCGCCGTACTCGGAGGTACCGAAGATCAGCGAGCGGTCGAGCACCGAGCCGCCGCCGGCGTCGGGGGTCGCCTGCAGCTTGTCGAGGAAGGCACCGAACGCCTGCATCTGGTAGGCGGTCCCGGCGCGCACCGACTCCCACGCGCCGGCGTGGCAGGTGGCGTGAAAGTCGTTGGCGATGCCCAGGTTGTTGAACACGTGGGTGGTGGCCGGCGACGTGAGCATGAACGAGAACGACCGGGTCACGTTGCAGGCGAGCGCCATCGCGAGCAGCTCGGCCATGATGCCGGTCTTCTCGATCAGGTCGCCGCTGTTGCCCGGCGCTTCGGGCGCGCTGCAGGCGGCGACGCTGAACTGGAGGCGTGTCTGGATGCTGTCGAGGTGCTCCAGGTGGGCGTCGAGCCGCTGCTTGTCGGCGGCGCCCAGCTTCTTGCGGACGTCGGCGGCGTCGGCGAGCACAGCGTCGAGCAGGCTGGCGCGCCTGGTGAGCGCACCTGTGTCGGGCGGCGCTGCGAACAGCAGCGAATAGAGCTGCGCCGGGTCCTGGATGGGCGCGTTGATCGAGTCCGGCCCGTTGTAGGAGATGCCGTTCCAGTGGCCGTAGTCGTGGAAGCGCGCAGTGCTGACGCCGATGGCCAGCGACTGGTAGCGCGCCGGATTCGACGCGTAGAACTCGGGGTGCCTCGCCACCACCTGGTCGATGCTGGGGCGCAGCGCGGTGAGCGTGTGCGAGGGGTGGTCGAAGCCTTCGGGGCGGATGCGGTCACCGGTGAGCGCGACCATGAAGCCGCGCATGTGACCGTCTTCCTGGCCGGGCGGGCTGGGCGGCACCTCGGTGTGCGGCGTGAGGCCGGTGACGACGCTCGGCTGGTGCGCGGCGAGCGGCGACAGGAGCTCGCTGGGGAGGTAGCCCTCGCCGGTGGCGGCGGGCGTCCAGAGGTCGACGCCGCCGGTGGCTCCCTGAACCTCGCCGTGCCCTGCGTGCCAGGGCATGCCGCCGCCCCAGAAGAAGACGCCGAAGATCGGCGCCTCGCCGGCGGCGATCACCTGGCGCTCACCGACCAGGGACTCGAGGGCGGGCAGGGCGAGCGCCACGCCGGCGCCGCCGAGCATGCCGCGAAGGACGCTTCGACGATCCATCTTGCGCGGCATCACTGGCTGTCTCCCGTGGTGGCGATCATGCGGAAGCCGGGGTGGGTGACGATCGCGACGACCAGCGACTGGAAGTCGTAGTCGGCGGCGGCGAACCGCGCGTCGAGGTCGTCGATGAGGTCGGCCTCGTCCTCGGTGTCGAGGCGGCTCTGCGCGTGGCGGAAGAGCTGGGTCACCATGCAGTGCCCGACCATCGGCTCGTCCTCCAGCATCGCCGCCAGCGCGCGGGCATCGGCCAGCGGCTCGCCGTCGAGGTCGCCCGAGGTGTCGACCGGCGCGCCGGCCTCCATCGTCCGGTGGGCGCCTATCGAGTCGAAGCCCTCGAACACCAGGCCCGGCGGGTCGGTGAAGGCGTGGCAGCCGGCGCACTGCGGGTTCTCGCGGTGCTCCGCCAGCTGCTCGCGCACCGTCTGCGGCTGGTCGCCATCCGGCGGGTCGAGGCTGGTGTCGACGTCGTCCGGCGGCGGCGGCACCGTCTGACAGAGGACGCGCTCGCGGATGTACTTGCCGCGCGCGGTGGGGGACGTCTGCGTCTCGTGAGCGTTCATGGTGAGGAACGCCGCCGAGGTGAGGATGCCGGCGCGCGGGCCCTGGGCGGGGTGCTCGACCGGCACGAAGGTGGTCGCATCGGCGTCGGGCGCGTCCACCCCGTAGAGGGCGGCCAGCTCGGAGTTCACGAAGGTGCGGCGCGTGCTGAAGATGCTGCGCGCGTCGGCCTCGGCCTCGCCGAAGACCACGTCGTCGACCAGGAGCTCGACCTCGGTGCGCATGGCCGTGGTCATGCCGGGGACGAACGCAGGGTAGGTCTCCGGGTTGCGGTCGATGCCCTCCAGCCGACGCAGATCGAGGTACTGGGCGAAGAACGCCTGCAGCGCTTCGCGGGCGCGGTCGTGGCCGAGCAGCGACTGCGCGGCCGCCGCGACGCCCTCGGCGTGATCGAGATCGCCCGCCTCGGCCGCGTCGAGCAGCGCGTCGCTGGGGATGGTGTTCCACAGCAGGAACGAGAGGCGCGTCGCCATCTCCCAGCCGGTGAGGCGGCTCTCGCCCGGCGCGTCGGGGTCGGGCTCTCCGACCTCCACGCGGTAGAGGAAGCTCGCCGACTGGAGGAGGCCGGCGACCGAGAGCCGCAGCCCTTCCCAGGCGTTCTCCTCGCCGAGCGTGGTGGCGACGCCCACCCAGCGGCTCAGCTCCACCGCCGTCAGAGGCCTCCGCGCCACCCGACGACCGAAGGTGGTGAGGAAGTCGACGACGCACGCGTCGCCAGGCGCCGCGACCTCGCATCCAACCAGCGCCGCGCGTCGCGCCGGGTCGGCGAACACGGCGCGGGTCACCACGTCCGCCGCCTCCTCGTACTGCTGCGCGCCGAGCTCGGAGAGCGTCGTGGTCGAGGCGCCGATTCCGTCGAAGAGATACGGGTTGGTGTCCGGCTCCACCTGCGTCGCCGGCAGGTTGGGACCCAGGAGATCGACGAGCGCGCTGCGGTACTGCAGGCTCGTCAGCCGCGGCAGCACCGGCGCGACGGCGACCAGCTCGAGCGGCGGCTCGCCCTCCGGCTCGGCATCGGGATCCACGGTGTCGCCGTCGCCGGCACCGCCGTCGTCCTCATCGCCCGATGCGGACCGCTCGTCCGCGCCGGGCGCGCCGAGCTGACCGATGCAGCCCAGCTGCGCTGCGCCTGCCGAGATCGCGACCGCGAGCGCGCATAGAAGAGAGGCTGGCCAGCGAGGGAGATCTCGGCGCGACATGATGTCCTGAGGGTCCATGGATCGTTTCATGGGCGGTTGGCGCGGTTCTCGCACCGCATCGCACCCGACGTTCTCGCCCGAATCTTGCGGGGAAGCTGCAGGGGGAAGGTTCGTCGTGGGCACGGGAGATCGCTACAGCAAGGCCTGCGCCCGATCCTTGCTACCGGTCTCGTCGATGTCTTCCCGCGCTGTGACGACAGCGATGTTTGCCCTGGCGTTCGGCCTCGTCCCCGCGATGGCGCGAGCCGCCGATCCCATCGGCTACCTCGACAGCGCCTCCTGCGACGGGATGGTCGGCTGGGCCCAAGACCCAGACGCGCCGGATGCGCCGATCGACGTTCACCTCTACTTCGGTGGGCCCGCCGGGACGCCCGGCGCCCCGTCGATCGCGACGCGCGCCGAGGTCCACCGCGACGACCTCTGTGCTGCCATCGGATCCTGCGCGCACGGCTACGGCATGCGCTCGCCGTACAGCCTGCACGACGGGCAGCCGCATCCCGTCCACGCGTATGGAATCGACAGCGGCGGCGGCAATAACCCCCAGCTGTCGAACAGCCCACGCGATCTGGTCTGCGCGCCCGTCGCCTCCGGCTTCCGTCGCAAGGTGCCCTCGTCGGGCAGCTTCGACAGGTGGCATTTCGACTCCTTCTGGGACGTGCTGCCGCTCGACGCGGCGAGCGCAGATGCCATGCCCGAGGGCCCCGCCTTCCCGGAGGAGCCGGAGCTCGTCAACCTCGCCTCGACGCCCGGCGACGTGTGGTTGGTCGACCGCGGCGTCCGACGTCAGCTGACGGCGGAGCTGGTGGCGAGCTGGCGCGTCGATCTCTCGAGCGTGGAGATCCTGCCGGGCGACGCGTTCGAGGCGCTGGTGGAGGGGCCGCCGCTGCGCGCGCGCCCTCTCCTCTTCATCCGCGGCGGGCTGTGGCTCGTCGACGACGAGCTGCCCGATGCGTCGCCCCCTGGCGGGCCCAGCACCACGGTCGGCGCCGGCGGGGGAGGCTCGACCTCCGGCGGCGGCGGGGGCACCCACGCCGGCGGCGCTTCTCCGGGCGGTGACGACGGCGCAGCCCAAGGCGGAGGCGACGCGGTCGAGGACACGAAGTCGTCCGGCTGTCAGCTCGCCAAAGGGTCGGCCTCCGCGCCGCAGCCGTTCGCGTGGCTGCTGGCGGTGGCGGCGCTCTCCCGCGTGCACGCTCGCCGGCGATGCTCACGCGCTCCCTCGTCCGCGCCTCTGCCCCGAGTCCTCACGCCGCGCGCGTGAGGCCGCCGGCGCGAGCCGGTGACCCGAGGGTGAGATGGATGGCCGGGGAGCGAGAGCTCGCCGGCCTTCGTCTTTGCCGGCGCCGGTCGTTGATCGGTTTCGCGCCATGTCGACGCCGCCTGGTGGGGCAGGAGGGGTGCGAGAGGCGGTGAGATGC
>JBKJLX010000574.1:0-3010 GCA_046596645.1 Polyangiaceae bacterium | reverse complement strand
GATGCTCCATAGATCGCCGAGGTGGTTCTCCACCGGCGTGCCGGTGGCGGCGATGCGGCGCTTCGCCGTCAACCGGCGCGCGGCGCGAGCGCGGATCGAACCCGCGTTCTTCACCAGCTGCGCCTCGTCGAGGACCACGGTGCCCCAGCCGACCCCAGCGAGCTTCTCCACGTCGTGCTGCAGCGTGGCGTAGCTGGTGATGGCGACGCAGCCCGCGCTGGCACCGCCGGCCAGGGCGTCGAGGCGGGGACCGCGATCAGGCCCCAGGAGCTCGACCGGCGACAGGTCGGGCGCGAAGCGGCGCATCTCGGCGAGCCAGTTGCCGCACACCGACGTGGGCGCGACGACCAGCGCCGGACCGTCGCCGGCGTGCGCGAGGAGGAAGGCGAGGATCTGGACCGTCTTGCCGAGGCCCATGTCGTCGGCGAGGCACGACCCCAGCCCCAGCTCGGCCAGGCGCATCAGCCAGCGGAAGCCCTCGATCTGGTAGGGGCGGAGCACTGCGCGCAGACCCGGCGGCAGGTCGAAATCGCGGGTTGCAGAGCGCTCCACGCGCGCAAGCCACGCATCGGCGTCGCCATCCAGCCGCAGCGACGTCGACCCCTCGGCGAGCCCGGCGAGGGCAGAGACCACGCCACGGTGGACCATGAGCTCGGTCGCGCCACGCCCGGCGGGCGATGTGGAGAGCGCGGCGAGCACCCGGCGCACGCGCTCCTCGACCTCCAGCACGTCGCCACCGGGGAGGCGCACGTATCGTCCGCTGCCGACGAACGGCGCGCGCACCAGCTCCTGGAGCGACACGGCGGTGACCGCATCGAGGCGGACGCTGCCGGTCGCCAGGTACCAGCCCTTCTTGCTGCGGAGGTGGAGCGAGAGGTCGGAGCTGCGCACCAGGCCGCGGTGGCGCATCGGCGTCGTGCCCGACCACTCCAGCGCGCACGGCTCGCCGGCGTCCCGCAGCTCGCGGAGCAGCGTGAGGAGCGCCTCCTCGCCCAGGATCCAGAGATCGTCCTCGCCCTCGCCGTCCTCGGCGACCGGCTCGCCCGGGGTGCGCTCGGCGAGCGCCAGGGTCGGGCATGCGGCCAGCACCCGTTCGACCCGCGCTCGCTCCAGACCCAGGTCGCGGACGCACCGCAGTCGGCGGCCGCCCTGCTCCTGGGTGACGCTGGCGCGGCCGGTGCCGGCGACGAAGAAGCGACCGTTCTCGCCGAAAGGCCGCACGCCCAGCTGCACCGCGAACGCGCCGACGTGGGGCTTGATGCGGAGGCAGGGCGTGGCGTCGGCGGCGACGTCGCGCTCGGCTCCGAGGTACGGGCTGCGCACGTCGATCGTGTTCGCCAGCTCGGCGAGCACCGACACCACCTCGGCCTCGTGCGCCCGGGGGATGACGAGCGGCCGCGGCAGCAGCTCCATCACCTTGCGCAGCGCCTCGGTCACCCGGTGGACGGCGATGCGCCCCTCGCCCTCCGCCACCGCGTGCACGCCCGCCGCTGCGAACCGACGCGTCACGTCGATGCGGATCGCGCCTTCGTTCTCCGAGGTCTCGACGCGGCATGCGCCGCGCACCACCTCCAGCGCGGCCATCCCCCGCGAGGGATCGCACACCCGCGGATGGCCGATCAGCGCCTCGTGCGCCTCGGGGGCGAGCTCCAGGCCACCTGCCGGGGCTGGGCGCACGTGGCGCAGCACCGCGACGTCCTCAGGCGGGAGTCGCGGCGCAAGCTCGACCAGCCGCTCGACCGGGACGCGATCGCCGCGGCTCCAGCCGCTCCCCTCGCGCAATCGCCTCTCACGGCCGAAGTCGCCTGCGACTTCGGACGGATTGCGAGGCGACGGAAGCAATGTCTGGAGCGCGGCTCGCAGCGCCTCCGGCCGCGCGGGGTCGATCAGCCACGCCACCCGGACCGGCGCCTCCCCCGCGGCGGGGTCGAGGCGCGCGACCGCAGCCAGGGCGCGCAGGGTGCGCGTCCACTCCGGGGCGCGGACGACCAGCTCCCACGGCGAGGGGCCGGCGAGCGATAGCGGCCGCTCCGCCTGTCGGGCGAGGACGCGACGGCAGGTGGTGGCGTCGAGCTCGTCGCCGAGCGCGACGGCCAGCCTCGCCATCCACGACGCGCCGGCCGCGCGCCACGAGGCTGCACGCTGCGCGAGGTGCTCGGCCCAGCTCGCCCGCGCCACGGCGTCCTCGAGCACGAGGTGCGCGGCGTGCCCGGTCAGCAGCACCTCCCAGGCGGAGGCCGCGGCGGGCAGCCGATGGACGTGGAGCCTGCGCTCCTCCTCGACCTCCGGCGCCTCGAGAGCGCGCAGCACCGCCCGGAACGCGCGCTGTGCGCCGCGACGGCCCTCGGTGGGGGACCCACCGAGCCAGCGCTTGGCCTCCGCGATCGCGACCGCATCGCGATCGCGGAGGAGCAGGAGCGAGAGGACCGGGGTCATCACGCCGCGCGGGCCATCGCCCCCGGTGCGGGCGCGGCGGCGGAGGTCCTCCAGGCGCTGCACCGCGGCGCGCAGGTCGCCGCGGACGAAGGCGGCCACCGCGCCCACCCCCAGCGCGATCGCCGGGGGCAGCACCGCGGCCAGCGCCTCCGCGCGGTCGGCGTCCCCGGCGGCGAGCGCGCGATCGACGCAGGCCACGGCGAGGCGAGCGATCGCGGCGTCGGCGCGAGCGGCGCCGACCTCCCCGGCCGCGCGCGTGACACGCGCCTCGGCCCAGGCGCCGACGGCGTCGGCGGGGCGCGGGTGCTCGGTCGCCTCCTCCAGGATGCGCGCCGCCACCTCGGGCGCGTCGCGCGCCCACGTGGCCTCGAACCAGGCAGCGTCGAAGGGCTCGACCGACGCGTGCAGCCACCCGGCGACAGAGCGCATCGGCACCGCGCGAGGCAGGCGCGGCGCCTCCACGCAGCGCTCGACCTCCGGCAGATCGCCGTCCTGCAGAGCGAGGGTGAGGTCGCCGATCGACCGCGCCGCGAGCACCGCCCGCGTGGCCGCCGCCAGCGCCCGGAGCTCCTCG
>JBKJLX010000462.1:0-5581 GCA_046596645.1 Polyangiaceae bacterium | reverse complement strand
TGTTCGCCATGCTGAAGTCGGCGCCGGTGGCGTCGGTGTGAGAGAGATCGGCGTAGACGAGCCGGCACGCCTGGAAGGTCGCCTTGTGGGCGGACACCTCGTTGATCATCGCGTCCCGCAGATCGGCGTCGAGCAGCATGGCCCCGTCCAGCTTGGCGCCCGTGAACGACGCGTAGCGGAGCGACGCCTGGCGCAGGCTCGCCCCGGTGAGCGTGGCCTCGCCGAAGAAGGCGCCCTTGGCGCTCACCCCGCGCAGGTTGGCAGACGTCAGGTCCGTTTTCCGGAAGGTGCCCATCTTGATCGAGCAGCGCTCGAGCGTGGTCCGGCTCAGGTTGGCCTCGGTGAAGTTGCTCTTCGACAGATCGCAGTCGGCGATGCGCATGCCGGACATGTCGCACTTGCTGAAGTCGCACGAGCGCATGGTCATCCCGTCGAAGGGGAACCGGCGCATGTCGAGCTTCTCGAAGCCCACCTTCTCGAAGCGGGTCCGTTCGACCACGATGCCCTCGAGCTTCGCCCCATCGAGGATGGAGCTCTCGATCACGGTCTGCCTCAGGTTGGCGGAGCGGAGATCGGCCCCCTGCAACATCATCAGGTTCAAGTGCGCGCCGCTCAGATCGGCGCCGCTCAGGTCGGCTCCCATCCACGCGCAGAGCAGCAGCCGCTGACCGCGCAGGTCGGCCCCCGGAAGCTTCGCGCGCGAGAGGCCGCTGCGAAACAGCTTGGCCCCGTCGAGCCGGGCCCCGGTGAGGTCGCACCCGTCGAGCTGCGCACCCTCCAGGTTCGCCTCCCGCAGGTCGGCCCCGCGCAGGATCGCGTTCGTGAAGGTGCACCCGGTGAGCGTGGCGCCGCGCAGGTCGATGCCGCTGAGGTCGAGGGGAAAGTCCCCCGCTTCGATCTCGACGTCGGCCGGCGCCCCCGGCGGCAGGACGAAGGCCAGGCTGAAGTTGCAGGCCACCATGGTCCTGCTCAGGAAGGTGCCGGTGAGGTTCGCCGCCATGAACAGGACGTTCTCGAGCGACGCCCCCTCGAAGGTTGCGCGGGTCAGGTTCGCGGCGGGGAGCAGGCTGCGGTCGAGCGAGGCGCCCGCGAAGCTCGCGCCCGTCAGGTCGGCCCGGCTGAACGTCGACTCGAGCACCACCGCCCCCGAGAAGCTCACCTCGCGCAGGACGGACGTGTCGAGGTGCACCCGCGTGAGGCGCGCACCGGCGAAGGTCGCCTCCGTGAGATCGCACTTCGCGAGGGTGCTCTCGACCAGGCTCGCGCCGTCGAACCGCGCCTTTTGCAGCCTGCAGAGGACGAGCCTGGCGTCGTCCAGCTTGCAACGGCGAAGGTCTGCCCCGTCGAAGGTGGCCATGGCGATCCGGGCGCCGGTCAGGTCGGCGTCGTCCAGCATCGCCTCGTCGAAGGTGCACTCGACGATCTCGGCGTCGGTCAGAACGGCGCCGCTGAGATCGGCGCCATCCAGGCGCACCTGCAGGAGCCTCGCACCCGCGAGCTTCGCGCCGGCGAGGTTGCGCCCGCGCAGGTCGAGCGATTCGATCCGCGCGCCGTCGAGCGGCTGACCCGCCCGGACCCGGGCCACCAGCGCGTCGGCGGGGCTCACCGGGGACCGGCTCCGACGAACGTGATCTTGGAGCGCTGCAGGTCGAGGCCCTTCAGATCGGCGCCCGCGAAGTCGACGTCCGCCCCCGCCGTCTCGGTGAGCTTGGCGTCGTGCAGGCTGGCCCGCCGGAAGCTCGTCTTGGTGAGCACCGCCTTGCGCAGGTCCGCGTTCAGGAGGTTGGCCCGCTCGAAATTGGCCTGCCGGAGGATGGCGCGATCGAAGCGCACGTCGGGCAGGTTGGCGTGGCTGAAGATCGCCTCCAGCGCGTCGACCCCGTGGAAGTGCGCCGCGGTGAGATCGGCGCGGTGAAAGACGGCCTTGCGCAGGCTCGAGCGAAACCAGATGGCGCCATCTCCCCGCACGCCAGAGGCGGCGGCCCCTTCGAGCTGGCATTCGTTGAAGCTCGCCCCGATGAGCTCCGCCTTCTCCAGGATGATGCCGCGGCCCTCGCAGCGGTCGAAGCGGACGTGCTCGAGCCTTGCTGCGAAGCGCGTGGCCTGGAGGTCGCAGGCCTCGAAGCTGCACAGCTCGAGCTTCGCGCCGGTGAAGTCGGCGCGGGCGAGGCTCGACGTGCTGAACGTGCCCAGCTGGCCCTCGGCCCGCGCGAACGAGGCACCCTCGAAGTCGCACTTCGTCGCCCGCAGCATGTCGAGCCGGGCGCCGATGAACCGGGTGCCCTTCGCGCTGACCCGCTCGAACGAGGTCGACGTCAGATCGACGCCGGTCAGGTCGGCCCCGGTCAGGTCCGCTTGCTCGAATCGGGCGCCGCCCAGCTTGGCCCCCTTCAGGTTGGCGCCGCGCAGGTTCGTCCGGCTCAGGATCGCGCACTGGATGTCGGCGCCCGAGAGGTCCATCCCGCTCAGATCGAGGTCGCTGAGATCGTGTCCTTGCAGGTCCGCGCCCGGGCCGGGCTGGTCGGGCGGGGGGTCGGTCTCGCTGTACGGGCGGTAGTGGAGGTCCGCGGCGAGCAGCTGCGGGTGGGTCCGGATCTTCACGAGAGCGGCGTCGATCTTCGCTCCCTCCTCGGGGCCGGCCTCCGGCGGAAGCTTCTTCTTCATCGCGAGCAGGTTCTTCTCCTGCTCCCGGATGATGTTGCCGATCGGGAAGACGACGCTCTCGCCCCCGCGGACCGGGATCCGCATGCCGACCGCGCCCGCGCTCGCGCTTGCGCTCGGGGCGGGGGCTCCGACGGCGACGGCCGCACCACCATCCCCGACGCCACCTCGTGTGCTCCGCTTCAAGCCGTCGAGGAGCTGCGCCCTGGCCGTCGCCGGGTCGGCCCCCTCCTGCGCCATGCCCTTGGCCCACGGGGCGTCCATCTTCCCCAGGTCCTTGTCCGCCCCCGGCGGCAGGATCGGTCCGAAGAGGTTCTTCGTCATCGCCACCGGCGGGCTGTTGCCCCCGGCGTTCTCGAGCATCGCCTCGAGCTCTGCGTCCGTCGCGTTCTCGAGTTTCTTCGCGCGATCGGCGAACTCCATGAAGCCGGCGGGGAAGGCCTCCTTCAAACCGACCGGGTCGGCGGCGAAGGCCTCGAGCGCGGCGAGGTGCTCGCTGGTCGGGCGCCGCGCGTCGGCCAGCGGCTCGGTGACCACCAGGGCGTACTCGACGTCGGTGAGGTCCTCCTCCTCGACCTTGGTGATGCCACGCCAGGTCAGGTAGAGCGACCCGTCCTCGAGATCGGCGAACAGGGTGTCGAGCTTCATCGGGATCTCGCGCGCGTTCGCCCTGGCGTCGCGCACGAACACGCGCACCAGCAGGCCGGGCAAGCGCGCCGTGACCTTCGAGCGCCCCGGGTGCAGGTTCTCGAAGGCGATCTCCTCGTCGCCCCGCAGGTAGCCGGGCAGCTGCTGATCCGGAGGAGCGGCGTTGAAGTAGGTCGGATCCATGTCGGTCGCGAAGTACGGCGCCCGGGTGTCGAGCCACTGCTGGTCGTACTTCTTGCCGAGCTTCCCCCGCCGCAGCTTCCAGCCCGGGCTGAGCGGCCCGAACCCCGCGGGCACCCCGTCCTTGTGGGGCCTGCCGTCCGCGTGGAGCACGTTGGCCAGCTGCTGGCTCGGCATCACCGCCGAGCGCTCGGAGCGCGGCGGCTGGTAGAGGTCCTCCGGGGCGCCCTCCAGCGCCTCGACGTGCCCCTTGCCGACCGGATTGTTCGCGAACCCCGGCCCGCCATAGGCGTGCGCGTAATCGACGGCGATGGAGCCGATGGGAGTGGAATCGGTGTGCTTGCCCCCCACGCCGCGATCGATCCACACCCGGTGGCCCATCACCTTGAGCGTCTTCTTCCAGTCGCCGACCCGGAAGGTGACGTCGCACTCGATGTCGGTGCGGCGCGGCGGGTGGCACGTCCCGCGCAGCAGCAGGTCCGCCCGCGGCTTGTGGTCGGCGAAGTCGCTCGGGTAGAGGAGCTCGCCGACCTGGTCCTCGTCCGCCTCGGCGTAGCGGTCGCCGGAGACGCTCTCCTGACCCAGCGCCAGGCGCGTCTCCTCCAGCTCGTCGGCCGCCGTGGCGCTGTCCTTGCGCGTGGTCGCGATCATCTCGTCGGAAATGACGTCGCTCCGCACCAGCGTCAGCGGCGCGCCCGGCGCGAGCCGGTAGCGGCCGCGCACCACGAACGCCATCTCCGGCACGCCAGGCTGGCGCAACGCCAGCTTGTAGCCGCACAGCAGACCGGTCTTGGTCTGGATTCGAATGGTCATCAGATGATGACGCGGACCGCCGTGATGTTCGTGGAGACGGCCGTCTGGCTCGTGACCACGGCGGTGGTCGCCGTGGTGACCGCCGCCGTCGTGGCGGACACGGTCGCCTGGCTGGTGGCCACGCCCCCGGACCTGTTCGAGAGCCAGAGCCTGATGGCGTCGGTGTCGATCTCGGCCTTGGGTCCGATGCTGATCTCCACCGCCGCGCCCGCCTTGAGCTCGAAAAATCCGCCCACGTTGATCTGCTCCTCGATGCCCAGGAAGATCTCGAACCGATTGGCGAGGCCGATGGTGGTGCTGGCGCCCAGGAAGAACTGCGTCATGGCGCCCTGAAAGAACTCGTAGAAGCCCGCGCTACCCGTCATCTTCCAGGTCTCGACGTACTTCTTGCCGAGGGTGTTCATGACGACGGTGCTGTCGACGTCGGAGTCGTACTGGGCCCTGATGTTGTGCTGGCCGACGCAGTGCAGCCGCTCGGTGATCGCGTCGGCGTACTTGTACTCGGTGATCCCCCGCGCCCAGATCGAGTCGAAGATGGTGGGCCTCTGGAGCGTGGGGATGTCGTTGCCGTCCTCGTCCCACCTGGTCGGCCTGGCCTCCGTCGGCGGGAAGATGCCGTCGGTCGTGATGGCGACGAACTCGTCGACGCCGTTCTTGCTGACGTCGTCCCGGGTGGTGCCCAGCCCGGTGCCGGTGGCGACGTCGCCAGGCGAGCCGATGACCGAGATCAGCGAGTTGCCGTAGAACTCCTCGCGCTTGGTGCCGTGGAAGCGCTCGACCACGTGCCCCTTGGCGACCTGCTCCACGACCTTCCAGCCGGAGCCTCCGGCGGCCTCGGTCGGGCACGGGCGCCAGGTCACGCTGGAGACACCGCCCGGCGGCTCGTCGCCGTCGAGGATGATGCCGCCCGACATCTCGTAGGTCGCCACGCCGGTGCCCCGGCCCAGGCTCACCAGCTTGTAGTTGCCGCCGATGATCTCGATCTTGTCGCCGCGCGTGGTGGTGATGCGGTGCCCGTCGGTGTGGTCGCGCCAGCCGAGGTACTCGGGGATGCTCTGGCTGACCTCGAGGTTGCGGCCGGTCCCCGAGGTCGCCGCGACCGCCCCCACCGCGCTGAACGGCGCGGCGTCGGCGGCACGCGCGGTGCCCTCGTTGGGAGGTGTGGCCTGGCCCTGGTCGAAGGTGCCCCCGGCACCGCGCAGCCGGGTGTCGTCGGCGAAGCCGCCGAAGAACGCGAGCAGGTCGTCACCGCTCGAGCTCACCTGCTTGTGGTACGTGG
>JBKJLX010000434.1:0-14728 GCA_046596645.1 Polyangiaceae bacterium | reverse complement strand
CTTCGCGATGGCGAGCCCCAGCCCGAAGCCGCTCTGCCGGTCGTCGAGCCGCACGAACGGAGCGAACGCCGCCTCCACCTTTCCTGGCTCCAGACCACCGCAGCGGTCCTCGATCTCGATCCGGACGTGGCCGTTCTCGATCACCCCGCGCAGCTCCACCATGCTTCCCTCGTGCGAGTACTTGACCGCGTTGCGGAGGAGGTTCCCCACGGCGGACCGGATCAGCCGCACGTCGAGGTCGATGGACTGGTCCTTCTCGACGACCACGCGGATCTCGACACCCTTCGACTCGGCCTCCGCCATCGCGCCGAGCTCGACGTCCTCGAAGAGCGCGAGGAGCGTGGTCGGCTGCAGATTCAGCGTGATGCCCGCCGAGATGCGCGCGATCTGGAGCGTCTGATCGACGAGCTCGCTCGTCCGCTGGAGGCCCCGCGCGAGCGCTCCGACGGCGCGGACGTCGGCCGGCAAGAGCTGCTTCGTCTTCAGCTGGTGGAAGGCCATCGTCGCGGTGGAGAGGGGGTTCCGGAGCTCGTGGGCGATGAACGCGAAGTGCTCGTTGGCCTGCCGGAGGAGCTCGGCGTCCCGCTGCCGGGTGTACGCCGACACCGCGTCCGCGATGCCCACGATCATGCAGTCGAACAGGATCTGCGTCTCCGCGAAGGTGAGGCCCTCTCCCGCGGCCAGGGCGACCGCGACGATGGCGTTCCTCAGCGCGCCGTACTCGCGCACCACGGCGTCGAGGCTGAAGCCCAGACGGAGGCGTTGGCTCCCGTGCACGGCAGCGGTCGAGGTCTCCTCCGGGGGCAGGCCGATGGACGAGAGGCCGGCGTCCCGCCGCAGGGCCGCCACGATCTCTCCGAGGAACTGCGGGAGGTGATCCACCAGCTCGACGGTGGGCATGGCCTCGGGAGCGAGGGTCCCCCGCACGTCTTCCCGCCACCGGAGGAGCACCGCGTCACGTCTCTCGGCAAGCACGTCGTGAAGAGCCATGCTGCAGTCTACGCCGTGCGGCACGCTGCGCTCTGGAACAGCGAGCATTTCGAGCCGGCGAGAGCGCGCCCGACCGTCACGAACTGGCGCTCCTGGAGCCTGGTCGATCACCGGCGCGAGCGGCGCGACAAGGATCGACGTCAGCCGCCCTCGGGAGCTCCCGCCGCGCCGTAGAGGCGGGCGTTGTCGACGCCGGTGGCGACGCGGCGGGCCAGCTCGGTGGCGAAGTCGAGATCCCTCGCGGCGTACACCTTGCCCGACTCCGCCGTCACCAGCGTCACCGCTCCGATCGCCTTGCCCCGGACCACCAGCGGCACGCACATCGACGACCGCAGCCCGAGCGAGCGCGAGGGCGAGCATCTCGGCGTCGGGGATGGCGGCCGCCAGGAGCTCGTCGGGGATCGCCGGTGAGGGATGGGTCTCGAGACGGTGCGCTCATGGCTCCTCGAGCACGCTACGCGACGCGGATTGCGGCTGCGCGGGTCGTGCGCGACCCGGCGAGCGATGGTGGCCTCAGCAGCCCTCGGGCCCGCAGGCCGCGCCCTCGGCGAGCGCGTCCTCCCCCGCGGGCTTCTGCTTCTCCTGCCAGGCCTTCTCCAGCACTCCGAGCAGCGCTTCCACGGGCTGCGCGCCCGACACCCCGTGACGGCCACCGAAGACGAAGAACGGCACGCCGCTCACCCCGATCTCCGCGGCTGCGCGCTCGTCGGCCCGCGCTTGCTGGGCGTAGGCGTCCGTGGCGAGGGTCGCCGCAGCCTCGTCCACGTCGAGGCCGACCTCGCCGGCGAGCCGCGCCAGCGTCGACGGGTCGCCGATGCTCTCGCCCTCGCTCAGGTACGCCTCAAAGAGCCGCTCCTTCAGCGCGTCCTGCTTGCCGCGCTCGTGCGCGAGGTGAAGGAGGCGATGGGCGTCGAAGGTGTTGCCGGGCCGCGCCCGGTCGAAGCGCATCGTGATCCCGTCCTTGGCGGCGGCGTCGGTCATGCGTCGGATCATGTGGTCGGCCTGGGTGGTGGACGTGCCGTACTTCTTGCCCAGCCGCTCCGCGTAGGAGAGCCCGTCGTCGCGGACCCGAGGCGCCGAGGGATCGAGCTCGAAGGCCCGCCAGCGCACCTCGACATCGCCCGCGTGCGCGAAGCGCGTGAGCGCCATCTCCAGCCGACGCTTGCCGACCCAGCACCAGGGGCACGCGATGTCGGACCAGACGTCCACGGTGAGAGCCGCCATGGCCTCAGTCTAGGCGTCAGGCCGGCTCCCGTGCGACGTGGCGGGGAAGCTCTCTGGTGCCCCGGCCTTCACGACCGAGCCGTCCGGGTGCTCGACAGTGGATAGCGGCACGAGCGCACGCCGGCACCTCACGGATGCTCCGCTTCGACCGGGGCTCTGGCGCCAAAGGACGAGGGCGAGGAGCGCGCCACCGTGGCGGTTGGCCACGACGGCGGGGCAGGATTCCCGCGGATTCGTCCCCTAACGGCCCGATCGCCAGCTGGTCACGCATGTGCATCCCTCCACCCAACCCATGACATTCGACGCCGTCGTGATCGGGTCCGGACCGGGGGGGCTCACGGCCGCGGTAGTCCTTGCTCGCGCAGGCCAGAAGGTGCTCGTGCTGGAGCAGCACTATCTGCCCGGCGGCTGGACCCACAGCTTCACGCTGGAGGGCCATCGCTTCAGCCCCGGCGTCCACTACATGGGGGATCTGCAGCCGGGCGGAGGTCTCCGCAGGCTGTACGAGGGCCTCGATCTCGCGCGCGACCTCGAGTTCACCGAGATGGCGCCGGGCGGGTTCGACCACTTCCACATCGCCGGCGAGCGCTTCGATCAGCCGCGCGGGCTCGAGGCCTGGAAGAGCCGCCTTCGGCTCCGTTTTCCGCACGAGGTCGCGGGCATCGACCGCTACTTCACGACGCTGTCCCGCGTCGTGACCGAGCTCAAGTCGTGCGATGAGTCGCTGGAGTTCCCGCGCGTCCTCGCGCTCCCGTTCCGCGCGCCGAACCTGGTGCGCTGGGGCCTGTCGACCCCGTCGACGCTCATCGACTCCTGCGTCCGTGATCCGCTGCTGCGAGGCGTCCTCGCAGCACAGTGTGGGAACCACGGTCTCGCGCCCTCGCGGGTGTCACTGCCGCTCCACGCCGCGATGACGGCGCACTACTGGAACGGCGCGTACTACCCGCGGGGAGGCGCCAAGCGCATCCCCGCCGCCTACATCAAGGCCCTCCGCCGCCACGGCGGCGCCATCCGGCTGCGTGCCGAGGTGACGCGCATCGTGGTCGAGGGTGGGCGCGCGGTGGGCGTCGAGCTCGCGGGGGGAGAGATCATCCGCGCGGGCCACGTCGTCTGCAACGCCGACCCTGCGGTCACCTACGGCAAGCTCCTCCCGCCGGAGCACTGCCGGCGGGAGGTCGCGAAGGTCGACCGCACCGCCTACTCGGTCGGGATGATGAGCGTGTTCTGCGGCGTCGCCATGGACCTGCGCGCGCTCGGGATGGACTCGGGGAACAGCTGGCTCTACCGCTCCGCCGATGTCGACGGCATCTACCGCCGCGCCGAGCGGCAGCTTCCCCAGGGCGACATCGAGTCACTCTTCCTCTCGGTCACGTCGCTGAAGGATCCCGGCCCCGGACACTCCCCTGCGGGCACCCACACGGTGGAGATGTTCACGCTCGTCCCCTGGCAGCCCTTCCGCGCCTGGGAGAACAGCGCGATCGGGGAGCGGGACCCGGCCTACGTCCGCCTCAAGGACGACCTGGCAGACCGGATGCTGGCGGCCGCGGAGCAGCTGATCCCGGGCATGCGCCGGCACGTCACCTTCCAGTCGGTGGCGACCCCGCTGACCAACTGGTTCTACTGCCGCTCCTTCCAGGGCGCGATGTACGGCACCGCCAAGACCCCGTGGCAGATGGGGCCCTTCTCCTTCGCGCAGAAGAGCCCGGTCGCCGGGCTGACGATGTGCGGTGCGAGCACCATCGCGCCGGGCGTCGCCGGCGCCTCGATGTCGGGGTTGCTCGCGGCGCAGCGCGTCCTCGGCGCGCGCACCACCGACGAGCTCCTCGGCCCGGCGGACGGCTCGCTCCGCACCGTGGTCGCGGAAGACATCACGCCGGAGCCGGCGCGCCCGCGGGGCCGATCCATCCGCGCCACGGCTCCCATCTCGGTCGGCCCGCCGTCCTCGGCCCGTCCCGCCGCATGACCCGGGAGACCCGCCCGTCGCGGCGGTCCGGGGCTCGTGGTACTCGGGAGAGGTGAAGTCCCCGCGCGCCGCCCTCCTCTTCGCGTCGCTCCTCTCGTCCCTCGTCGTTGCCGCCTGCGACGCCGAGTCGACCTCGAGCCAGAGCGAAGACGCCAGGGAGAGCACCCCGCAGGAGAACTGGGCGCGCGACATCGTCTCCACCGAGCTCGACGTCGACCTGGATACGAACAGCGCGACCGCGCGCCTCGTCGTCGCCGCGAGCTCGCGCCGCGGAGCCTCCTTCGAGGTGCAAGGCCTGGAGGTGAAGAGCGTCACGGATGTCGACGGCAAGGCCGTCCCCCATCGCATCCACGATGGTCAGCTCGATCTGGCGATTCCGGCGCGGCGCGAGATCGCGATCGACATCGCCTACGACTTCACGTCCCACACGAGGCTCGAGGGCCTCACATCCAGGGCCACCACGTTCGTGTGGCCGACCTTCTGCGGGAACCTCTTCCCCTGCAAGTCGACCCCGTCGGACGGCCTCCGCTTCTCCCTCCAGGTGCGCGGCGGGGAGCAGGCGCTGGTCTATCCCGCGGCGATCCCCGGCGACGCGCCGTCGTACATGATCGCCTGGGCCGAGGGTGATTACCGGCAGATGGTGCTGGGCACCACGGCCGACGGCACACGGGTGAGCGTTTATCACCGGCCCGACGAGGAGCCGCAGGCCCGCGAGGGATCGGAGCCGCTGCTCGACGCCTTCGAGTGGCTGGAGACGACCTACGGCGCCTACACCTTCGGCACCGAGGTGGCCTCGGTCTCCGTCGACTGGGGCCCGGGCGCCTTCGGCGGCATGGAGCACCACCCGTTCTGGCACGTGTCTCGCGACTCGATGGCCGACACCGAGACCCACGTGCACGAGGCCGTCCACGGCTGGTTCGGCGACGGCGTGCGCATCCGCTGCTGGGAGGACATGACGCTCAGCGAGGGCACGACCAGCTACCTGACGGCGCGCGCGCTGGAGGCCGTCCGCGGGGCGGCTGCGGGCGAAGCGGTGTGGGAGAGCTACGACCGTCGCCTCGACGGCGTCATCGCATCCGAGGATCGCCTCGGTCGCCCCGAGGGCTGCGACCAGATCGACGTGCTGAAGGACCTCTGGAACGACGTCGTCTACGTGAAGGGCGCCTTCTTCTTCCGCGCGGTGGAGGCGGAGATCGGCCGCGACGCGATGGATCGCGTCCTCGCCGGCTTCTACGTCGCGCACCGCGGCGAGGCGGCGAGCGTCGACGACATGATCGCCGCCATCGCGGAGGAGACGGGCTTCGACCCGACCCCCCTCGCCGACGGCTGGCTGCGCTCCAAGGGCCGCCCCGATCGGTGACGCTCGAGATGTGACCGCACAAGTCCCCGCCCTCGGATGGGGGTTGGGGGCGGCCACATCTAGAGAGGCCTCGGGCTCGGGCGGCGCGGCGGAGTCGCCCCCAGCGCGTCCGATATCGGAGCGCGACGGGAGCGGCGGGGACGACGGGGAGGGCAGTTCGGACGGGAACGACGGCGAGGGCGGCGCGGGTGGGGTCGACGACCGGGGCGAGGGCGGGCAGGCCTCGTCCCTCGACGAGGCTTGCCGCGCGTACGAGCAGGAGGCGCTCGAGCTCGCAGCGACCATCGAGGCGTGTCCGAGCTTCGACGCCGGTGGATGCGTGCTCTACGCGGAGGCGATGGCGCCGTGCGCCGAGCCGTGGGTGGACGTCTTCACGTGCCTCCTCGGCGGGATGTCGGTGGAGACCTGCAGCTGCGGGGAGGACGGTGAGTTTCGGTGCGAAGGCTGCGACGCGGAGTGGAGCGACCTGCTCACCTGCCTGGAGGACGCTTGACCGTCCCGTCTGGTCCGCTGTCCCAGAATTTGAACGCACGTCCAGATCTGCGCGACACCCCTTCCTTGCACCACTCCGCACGCCGACGTACTTCGACCCACCATGACGTGGCCGCTCCCGCCGCCGAGCCTCCTCGCGCCCGCAGGGGTCGCGCTCGCGCTGCTCGCCACGGCAGACAGCGCACGCGCCGACGACCCGGCGGAGCCGGTCCTGGCACCGACCGCCACGCCGCATCGCCTCCAGCTGCCACCCGGGTTCCGCGAGGTCGGCCCCGTCGACGTCGCGGTGACGGCGACCGTCTTCGCCGCGTGGCTAGGGCTCCAGCTCGGCGTCTCTCTGGCGGAGGAGCCGCGGTGGAAGCACGCGCCGGCGCTCGATCGCTCCACGCGCGAGGCGCTGGTCGCCGCCTCGCCCGCAGGGCGCAACTCGGCGGCGCTCTGGAGCGAGATCCTGTGGATCGGCCCCATGGTGTGGGCCGGCACCGACGTCACCGTCGTGCCTCTCCTCACCGATCGCGGCAACTGGGACGTCGCGTGGCAGACCACGGTGGTCAGCGGCGAGGCCTTCGTGGCGACCGGCTTCTTCGCGCGCGCCGGCCAGATCGGCTTCGCCCGCGAGCGACCCGACGCGGCGCCCTGCCGCAAGGACGAGGACTACAGCGGGCCCTGCGGCGGCGGGAACACCGCCTCTTTCCCCAGCGGGCACTCCGCCGGCGCGATGGTCGGCGCCGGCCTGGTGTGCGCGCATCACCTCGAGCTGCCGCTGTACGGCGGCGTCGCGCAGGACGTCGGCGCTTGTGTCGTCGCGACGAGCCTCGCGGCCACCGGCAGCATGCTGCGGATCGTCGCCGACCGGCACTACCTCACCGACGTGCTCGCGGGCGGCGGCTTCGGCTTCGCGGCGGGGCTCGGCTTGCCGATGCTGCTCCACTACGACCCGCCCTGGCACGACGATGGCGGCGCGTCCGTGACGCGCGTGCGCGTGATTCCGGGCGCGCCGGGGGCCGACGGTGGCGCCTCGCTCGCCGGCCACTGGTGACGCGGCGGGGGGCATCGTTCCCTCGTTCCAGCGCTTGATGCGCTGGAATCCCCCCGTTGGGTGTGGCCTCACGATTTTTCGTAAGAGACCATGCCGCTCGCGCGTCGACGTCCCGAAGCGCGCCGAGGAGGGTACGTGACCGCAGCGAGCGACCGCGCATGGGTCGAGGCGGCCGTCGCCGAGCACGAGAGGGGTCTCCTCCGCTTCGCCACGACCATCGTCGGCGAAGCGGCCGCGTTCGACGTCGTGCAGGACACCTTCGTGGAGCTCTGCACCGCCGATCGATCGCAGGTCGAAGGACACCTCGCCGCGTGGATCTTCACGGTGTGCAGGAACCGGGCGATCTCCGCGCGTCGAAAGACCGCGCGGCTCCGCCCCGAGGAGGAGGGATCCGTGGACGTGGCAGCCGAGAGCGAACCGGGACGATCGATCGAGAGGAAGGACGAGGCCCGGCTCGTCGTCGCGGCGATGGATGGCCTCGCAGAGCGCGACCGCGAGGTGGTCGCCCTGAGGTTCGCCGCCGACCTCAGCTACAAGGAGATCGCCGACGTGACGGGCCTCACCGTCAGCCACGTCGGCGTGATCCTCCACCAGGCTATCAAGTCGGTCCGCGCCGAGGTTGCGCGCCGCACGCCGGGATGCAGGAAGTGAGCGCCGTCATGTCTGATGACCGGTCCGAGGATCCGCGGTTCACCGCCTACGCGCTGGGGGAGATGAGCGCCGACGAGCGGCGCGCCTTCGAGGAGGAGATCGCGGGCGACGAGGAGGCGACGCGCGAGATCGCGGCCATCGCCGCCGCCGCCGTTCTGCTGCGCGGGGAGATCGCCACGGCGCCCACCTCGCTCGGCGAGGCGCAGCGCGCCGCCATCGAGGCGGCGCTGCGCGAGCGCGCCGCCGCGCCCCCGGGGCCGGTGGCCCCCGAGGCGGCGAAGGCGCCCGACGTCGACGCAGCAGCGGACGACGCGAAGGTGGTCCCGATCGACGCTGCGCGGCAGCGCCGCGCGGGGCGGATGCGCGCCCTGTTCATCGCCGTCCCCGCGGTGGCGGCCGCCGCCGCGCTGCTCTTCGTCGGGCAGACGAGCCACCGCGAGGCGGCGCCGGCGTCCCCCCATGACGGATACGTCGTCACCACGAGCAAGGGTGCCGCCAGGCCGTCCACCGCGGAGATGCCGCTGGCCCAGAGCGAGGCGGCGGCGACGGCTGCGCCCATGGCGCCAGGGCCGGTGCCGCCGCAGCCCATGCGGGCGATGGACGGGGACAGCCCGCACGGTGCGCCCGGCCTGCTGGACGGCAAGGCCAAGCCGGGGGGCCGGGCAGGGGAGGCCAAGAGCCCTCACGACAGCGATCGTCCGCCGTCTCCCGGCCAGCAGGTCGCGCAGCCCACCGGCGCGCCGGTTGTCGAGAACGCGTTCATCCAGACCGCGGCCGATCCGAGGTCGACGTTCTCCATCGACGTCGACAGCGCGAGCTACACGGTGGCGCGGCGAACCATCGAGGTGGGCGCGCTGCCCATGCCGTCGGAGGTTCGTGTCGAGGAGATGATCAACTACTTCCCGTACGCCGATCCGGCGCCGGCCGACGAGGCCTTCAGCGTCACCACCGACGTCGCCGCGGCGCCATGGGCGAAGGATCATCGCCTCCTCCGCATCGGGCTGAAGGGCCGCGAGGTGAAGATGGCGCAGCGCCCCGCCTCCAACCTCGTCTTCTTGCTCGACGTGTCGGGATCCATGATGGGCGAGGACCGGCTGGGCCTGGTGAAGAAGGGCCT
Source organism: Polyangiaceae bacterium (assembly GCA_046596645.1). GTDB lineage: Bacteria > Myxococcota_A > Polyangia > Polyangiales > Polyangiaceae > JBKJLX01. The sequence continues at coordinate 5,892 of JBKJLX010000434.1, read as the reverse complement.
CGCGATGCTGGTGCAACAGCTCGACGAGCGCGATCGCATCTCGATCGTCGTCTACGCGGGCGCCTCCGGCCTGGTGCTGCCCCCCACCCCGGGCAACGACAAGCGCACCATCCTCGACGCGCTGGAGCGCCTGGAGGCGGGCGGCGGCACCAACGGCGGCGCCGGCATCGAGCTCGCCTACGCGCAGGCCGCGGCCCACTTCGTCCAGGGCGGCTCCAACCGCGTCATCCTGGCGACCGACGGCGACTTCAACGTCGGCACCTCCAGCACCGACGCGCTGATCGCCCTGGCACAGGCCAAGGCGAAGACCGGCGTGTTCCTCACCGTCCTCGGCTTCGGCGCCGGCAACCTGAACGACAGGATGCTCGAGCAGGTCGCCGACAAGGGGAACGGCCACTACGCGTACGTCGACACCCTGGCCGAGGCGAAGAAGGTCCTGGTCGAGCAGGCCGCCGGCACGCTCCTCACCATCGCCAAGGACGTGAAGATCCAGGTGAGCTTCGACCCGTCGGCGGTGAAGAGCTTCCGGCTCATCGGCTACGACAACCGGGTGCTCGCCCACCAGGACTTCAAGGACGACCGGAAGGACGCGGGCGACATCGGCGCCGGTCACTCGGTCACCGCCCTCTACGAGCTCGTCCCCGTGAAGCCAGGCGCGACGGGGCACGTGGCGGACGTCGCGCTCCGCTTCAAGATGCCCGACGGCACGACGAGCCGGCAGGTCGACTACGCGGTCAAGGATCAGGGCCGCGCCTTCGAGAGCGCCTCGACCGATCTGCGCTTCGGCGCTGCCGTGGCCGGCTTCGGCATGGTGCTCCGCGGGTCGCAGCACCGCGGTGCCTTCGGCCTCCCCGACGCCGCCCGCATCGCCGAGGGCGCGCTCGGAGACGACCTCGGCGGCCACCGCCGCGGGTTCATCACCCTCGTGCACAAGGCCGAGGCGATCGAGGCGCGCTGAAGGACACAGCTGAGGTGAAGCGCCCCGCATCGGGGCGCTTCGTCTGGCTTGCTCGTCGGCTCGAGGCCGGCCCGCCGATCAGTGAACGAGCGCGACGGTGCTGGCCTGCGGGCCCTTCTCGCCGTCCTCCTCGATGAAGCGCACGGCGGCGCCGACCTCCAGCTTGTCGAAGGCGTGGTGCAGGACGCTGTTCCTGTGGAAATAGACCTCGTAGCCCTCGGAACTCTCGAGGAAGCCGTAGCCGTCGTAGCTCCACAGCTTGGTCACCCGACCCTCGCGGTAGGCTGACTCGTGGTGCTTCACCTCGTGGCGCCTGCGCGCGAGGTGGCTCTCCAGCTGACGCGCGGCCTTCTCGAAGGCCTCGTCGATGGCCGCGAACAGGTCGCCTTCAGCGGCCTCCACCGGAGGGGAGTGGTCGACGACGATCTCGTCGCCCGGGGTCCGCACGTCGATGCGCACGCGGTGCTGGCCGCCCGCCCGCTTGTGCGGCATCTCCAGCGCGACGGCGCAGGAGACGATCCGCCGATCGACCTGCTCGAGCTTCGCGGCCTGGTCGCGAACGTACGCCTCGGCCGCGTCGGAGTGGCCCATGTCACGGAACGTGATCTGGATTGGCTGCTGCATGCCCTCCAGGGAGGCAGCGTCCGTGCCGTCGCTCCAGCCCGCGTGCGCAGCGGCGATCAGAACGAGCAGGCGGTCGCGACCCTCGCCTCGGCGCCGCTCTTGCCGACGAAGCGCTCCACGACCCTGGCCGAGGTCCCCTCGATGTCGAAGCAGCCGCCGTTGCTCAGGTCCGCCTTGGCCATGCAGGTCCCGGCGAGCGCAGGGGCCGAGTCGGTGGAGCTGGGGCCCTCGGTGCGAACCGCCCCGCAGAACGTCGGCGCCGAGCCCGGGCGATCCGAGCAGTAGCCCTCGCACGGAACCGTGCAGTACCCGACCTCACCCTGGGTGAGGCAGCGCGCCTTGACGCCGCCGACCTCGAAGCCGCACCCGGTGTCGGCCTGGCAGCTGGCGCCGATCCACGGCGACTCGTCGGCTTCGACCAGCATCTTGCCGGTGTAGAGGTCCTGCTTCACCTCGCCGACCGCGTCGCAGTGGTGGCCGTCCAGCGGCACGTCCTTGTCGTACGCGCAGACGAGCTGGGGCATGTTGCGGGAGTCCCAGGTGGGGAACATCGCGACGTTGGTGGTGGGCCGCTGAACCGCGGGGAGGGCGGGGTAGTCGACGTCGACCGACTGGCCCTCGAACGTGTCCCACGCCTCGATGATGTCGACCGACACCTTGATGGTGAAGGTCTCCGTCGCCGCGTGCGGCTTGCTCATGTCGACGCCGAGGAGGTGCATCAGCTCCACCACGTGCTCGCCCTGCATGCGCTCGCAGCCGTGGGAGACGGGCCCGCGCTTCAGCAGCCACTCCCAGTCGCCGGTCTCGGCGTTGCGGGTGGAGGTGATCGGGCCGTGGAAGGCGAGGCCGCGGCGCATGTGGTACTTGAAGAAGGGGAAGCCGCCCCACGAGGCCTTCTCGTTGGTCGGCGTGAAGGCGATGCCGAAGAGCTCGCTGTAGTGGCCGGGGCCCGCGGGCGCGGTCCCGGTCTCGGGGTCGATGGCGCCGGTGGCGACCGGGTAGACGACCGTCACCCGGGTGCGCCCGTCGGCCTCGGTGCCGGGGACGGCCCAGAAGGGCAGGTCGCCCTTGAAGGTCGCCGGGAGCAGCCCGGTGATGCGCGCGGTGTGCGCCTTGAGCGAGACGACGATCGTCGGCTTCTCGATGGCGGGCAGCGGCCCCTGGTAAATCCAGTTCTGGCTCTTGCCGCCGCTCTTCTCGACGTCCTTCAGGTCCGACTCGTCGGAGGTCGCGACGCCGCCGTCCGACTCCTCGGCGCAGCCGGAAGCCGCGAGGACGCTGAGGGAGGCCAGGAGAGCGGGGAGAAGAGTGCGGAACATCGTCACGCAGTATCGCGTAGCACGCGGCGCGCCACGCGGTGACATGCCGAGATCACTGGCAAAAGAAGGGTGCCTGCCCCCACGTATGGTCTCGCATCGATCCAGTTTGTCCGACATGTGGGACAACGTGGATCCAAGCCGCTGTTCCTGCCCGAGGCGGTGCGCGCGCGCCGCGACCTGCGGGCGACGCGGAGCATCGGCGTGCGCTGGTGCACCTTCGACCTTTCCGACGAAGGACGGTGGCAACGGCGGGGGAGCTGGGGCTCGCCCTCGAGGCGCAGCGCGTGCCGCGCTCCGCCTTCACTGCCCTCTTCCACGGTCAGGGGGTCGCCCTCCGCTGACGACGCGCTACCGTCCCCCTCCATGGACGCCTCGCAGACCCCGCGCGCGCGGCCGCGACGCCTCGCCGCTCAGACGGTGCTGCTCACCCACGCGGTGCTGGTCGGCCTCACGCCGCTGATCCCCATCCCGCTGCTCGACGATGCGGTGAAGGGTGCGATCGAGCGGCGTCTGGTGCGCGAGCTGGTGCGCATCCACGGGGTGAGCCTGTCCGACGACGCCATCAAGGCGCTGGCGAACGACCCCGGCGACGGCGTCTTCCTCTCCATCGCCAAGGGGATCGTGACCTTTCCCTTCAAGCTGATCTTCCGGAAGCTGTTCGTCGTGCTCGAGGTGAAGCGCGCCAGCGACGAGGCCAGCCGCTGCTACCACCGCGGGCTGCTCCTCGACATGGCGCTGGCCTCGCGCGTCGTCGCGCCGCTCGGCCCGTGTGCCCCGGCCGACGTGCGCGCCGCCGTGGACAGGGCCTGCGGCGAGGTCTCGGTGTCACCGGTGGGTCGCGCGGTCAGCGGCGTCTTCCAGGGGTCGAGGAGCGTGCTGGAAGGGATGGGCCGCGATCTCCTGAAGCGGATCGGCATCGGCGGCGGCGCGCCCACGCCGGCCAGCGTCGACGCGGCGGTCGAGGCGGGCGCGGCAGGGGAGGCGAGGGTGGCCGGTGTCGTCCAGCGGCTGCAGGCGGCGCTGGCGACGGTGCCGGCCGAGCACTTCGTTGCGCTGGAGGATCGCTTCGAGGCAGCGCTGGGCGCGCCGCTCGAGCGCGGCGCTGGGACCCCCAGCCCCGCGGCCAGCTGATGAGCCCGGCGATCAGCTCTTGAAGTAGGCCTTCACCGAGGAGTCGGTGAGCGTCCGGAGCGAGCGGAGGTTCATCAGCACGCCAGCGAGGACGACCGTCATCTGCAGGACGAGGCCGAAGGACCAGTCGGAGAGCAGCTCGCCACCCGTCTTGAAGGCGCCGAGGGAGCCGGCCACCAGGCCCAGGCCCGAGAGACACAGCACGACGAACCGCGCGATCGAGGAGCGGGACAGCAGCCAGCGGCCCACCATGAAGGTGACGAAGAGGCTGAAGAGCACCGACGCCGCGCCGAACAGCAGCGAGAAGAACCCGAACCCGCTCTGGATCAGGGTGATGACGCCCGCAAAGAGCGTGAACCCGTACCAGCTGTCGGTGAGCTTCTCGATCTTCTCTTTCGCCGTCATCGTCCCTCCTCGGCCGCCTGAACCCGACGGACACCCTACTACGCCTGGCGCCCGGCGGATCTTCCCTGCGCCCCTCGAGAAGTGGCGCTCACTTCCGGCGGGCGGAGGCGATGAGCACGTCCTCCAGCGGGGCGTCCTTGGCGAAGGGGCCGCGGGAGCCGGTCTTCAGCGCCTTGATGACGTCGACCACGTCCATCCCCCGGACGACGCGGCCGAAGACGGTGTAGCCCCATCCGCGATCGTCCTTCTTCGTGTGATCGAGGAAGGCGTTGTCGGCCAGGTTGACGAAGAACTGCGCGGTCGCCGAGTGCGGGTCGTTCGTCCTCGCCATGGCGACGCTGCCGCGCAGGTTCTTCACGCCGTTGTCGCCCTCGTTCTTTACGGGGTCGAACGTCTTCTTCTTCTCGAAGGCGCCGTCGTAGCCGCCACCCTGGACCATGAAGCCGTCGATCACGCGGTGGAACAAGGTGCCGTCGTAGTGGCCGGCGTCGACATAGCGCAGGAAGTTGGCGACCGTCGCCGGCGCGCGCTCCGCGTCGAGCTCGAGCTCGATCTCTCCGGCGCTGGTCTGGATGACGACGTTGGGGGTCTCGCTCATGCTGGCGATGCTAGTCGTGTCAGGCCTCTCGGGGAACACGTGGGGGAACACGCGAGGCCGCGTGCAGCGGCCGTGGAGTCAGCGAGGCGGAGTGCAGCCGAAGAGACCGCGGGTGGTGCCGTCCGGCCACTTGCGCGGGGAAGCCGTCGCCGCGAGCGGGCCTTCGCAGGTCTTCGGCGCGCAGCCACAGACCTCGCCGCTGCCTGCGGGCGCGGTCGCCGGGTGGCAACCCCACTTCGTTCCGACGCGGCACTCCTTCGGGCTCTTGCAGAGCGCCGAGTGGCCCTTCTTGCACCAGTCCGCCTTGAGCGTCCCTTGCCACGCGTGGAGCGCCGACGACTTGGTCTGCACGTCCTCGCAGGCCTCGCTCCGCCCCGACTCGCAGATCATGAGGAGCTCGACCGCCGGGCGATCGGCCTCCGTCACCGCTGTGGACTTGAAGACGGCGCACCCCTGGAGCTTGCCCCTGAGCTGGCACGCGCGTCGGTACACTTCGTAGACCGACAGGTCGCGCTGGGCGGCGCCGGGGGCGGGGTTCCACCGGTCGGCGCTCGCCTTCAGCGCTGCCTGGCAGTCCGCGAGGGTCCCGCCCTCGGCGACGCATCGATCCCGCTCCGCCGTGGACCCGGCACCCGGGGCCGCTGCAGCGGCTTGCACCGCGTAGGGCACCGGGACCGCGAACGGCATGGCGTACGATGGCGGGGCCGGCCGCGGCTGTGCGTAGGGCGAAGGCACCCAGGTATTCCGGGGGCGCGAGGGCGAGCACGCCGCCAGGGACAGGGCCAGCGGAACGAGGAGGGCGAAGACAGGGCTGGAGGAGCGCACGCCGGGATGGTCCCCCCGGAGCGGCCCCTGCC
>JBKJLX010000245.1:0-10405 GCA_046596645.1 Polyangiaceae bacterium | reverse complement strand
CCGATCTGGGTCGGCGCCGGGGGCGTCGGCGCCGGCCTGGGCTGGGGCGCGGTGGTCGCGCTCGACGCGCTCCGCGCACGCAGGCGGAGGCGCGCCGCGCAGGCCTCGCAGGCGGCGACGCCTCAGGCGGCGCTGGCGCCTGCGCGGCGGCGCCTGCCGACCATCGACACCCAGACCTGCCTCGGCTGCTACGCGTGCGTCGACGCCTGCCCGTACGGCGTGCTGGAGGTCGAGCGCTACGTCGCGGTGCTGGCGCGCCCCGAGGCGTGCTGCGGCCTCACGCTGTGCGAGCAAAAGTGTCCCAACGGCTCGCTCACCATCGCCCTGGGCGAGCCGGAGGAGGACCGCCTCCGCGTGGCCCCCAGCCTGGAGAGCGAGGACGTCCCCGGCCTCTTCCTCGCCGGCGACGTGACCGGCGTCCCGCTGATCAAGAACGCGATCGCCCAGGGCACCGCCGCCGCCGACGGTGCTGCAAAGTCTCTCGACGGCATCTCCGCCGAGCGGAGGGCCGGGACGACGGGCGTGGTCGACGTCGCGGTGGTCGGGGCCGGGCCCGCCGGCCTGGCGGCCGCGCTCCGCGCGAAGGAGCTGGGGCTCTCGACCGTCGTCATCGACCAGGCCACGGTCGCGCACTCGATCCGCAGCTTTCCGCGCGACAAGCTGGTCTTCGATCAGCCGCTCGACCTCCCGGTCGCGGGCAAGCTGTGGCTGCAGGAGTCGACCAAGGAGGAGCTGCTCGGCCACTGGCTGCGCATCGCGCGGAGGGAGAAGCTCGAGGTCCACGAGCACGCCCGCCTCGCCGGCCTGCACCGCCGCTCCGACGGCTCGTTCGAGCTCGACCTGACGCCGGGCGACGCCGCCCTCGATCGCGCGCCGCCGCGCGTCGTGGCGCGCCGCGTCGTGCTGGCCATCGGGCGACGGGGCACGCCGCGCCGCCTGGCCGCGGAGGTACCGCCGGAGCTGGAGGCCCATGTCCATTACAGCCTCGCCGACGCCCGGTCCTTCGCGGGAAAGCGCGTGCTGGTCGTCGGCCTGGGCGACGTGGCCATGGAGGCCGCCCTCGCCCTGGCCGGCCAGCCGGGAACCTCGGTCACGATCGTCCACCGTGGCGCTACGTACACGCGTGGGCAGAAGCGGAACATCGACGGCCTGGAGCGGCAGCGCCGCGCCGGCCGCGTCGAGCTGGTCTTCGATGGCGAGATCGAGGCCCTGGGCCCGCAGCGCGTCGGCGCCGGCGGGGTTGCCCGGGTGGGGACGCCACGCGGCCCCCGCGAGATCGCCTTCGACGCGGCGTTCGTCCTCGTCGGAAGCATCCCCCCGCGGGACCTCCTGGCCCGTCTCGGGCTCCGCACCACGTCGTCGTCCGCGTAGCCTGATCTGGAGCCCTTGATGCGCGCCTTGACCGTCGGCATTCTCTCCGCCCTGGGCATGCTCTTCAGCAGCATGACCGTCTGGTCTCTCACGCCCGACGGCGGCTACGTCGCCACCGCCGAGCCCGTGGCCTCGAGCGGCGCCGACGGGACCAGCGGCGGCGAGGACGCGCCGCTCGACCCCACCCATTTCATCGGCGGCAACACCCTGAAGATCGACGCCCGCGTCGGGCACCCGAGGATGGTGCGCGGCGCCACCGGCGAGACCTTCGTCCTCGTCGAGGTGACCGGCACCGATGACCCCGACGCGGCCCGCGGCGCCGCCGCCAACGGTCACCTGGCGATCGTCATGGATCGCTCCGGCTCGATGCGAGGCAGCCGCTTCGCGAACGCCAAGGCCGCCGCGCTGCGAGCGGTGGACGGCCTGCGGGATGGAGACATGGTGACGGTGGTCGCCTTCGACACCAAATCGACCACCTTCACCCCACCTACCGTCGTCGACGGCAGCAGCCGAGGTCGGATCGCCGCCGACATCCAGCGCATCGAGCTCGCAGGCGACACGTGCATCTCCTGCGGGCTGGAGACGGCCCTCAGCGAGCTGTCCACCGTCGGCGACCGCGTCACCCGGATGATCGTGCTCTCCGACGGCGAAGCGACGGCCGGCATCCGCGACGTGGCCGGCTTCAAGAACCTGGCCAAGCGCGCGGCCGACCGCGACGTGACCATCACCACCATCGGCGTCGACGTCGACTACAACGAGAGGATCATGGGCGCGATCGCCGACGGCGCGAACGGCCGCCACTACTTCGTCGAGAACGACTCCGGGCTGGCGCGGGTCTTCGAGGAGGAGACGTCGCACCTCGCACGTACCGTCGCCAGCGACGTGGTCGCCGAGATCGAGCTCGCCCCGGGCGTCGAGCTGGAGCAGGTCTTCGACCGCACCTTCTCCCGCGCCGGCTCCCGCCTGCGCGTCCCCCTGGGCGCCATCTCCTCCGGCGAGCAGAAGACCATCCTCCTCAAGGTGCGCGTGCCGGGCGACGCGGCGGACGACGTCGCGGCGGTGGCGACCACGTCGGTCCGCTTCCGTGACCAGAAATCCGGCGGAGAGCAGACCACCAAGGGCGAGCTGGGCGTGCGCCTGGTCGGCTCCCCCGCCGAGGCGTCGGACATCGACAGCGTCGTCGCCGGGCGCGTCCAGCGCGCGGAGACCGCGTCGGTGCTGCGCGAGGCCAACGAGCTCTTCAGCCTGGGCAAGGTCGACGTGGCGCGGCAGAAGCTGGCCGCGCAGCGGGTGACCAACCTCTCGGAGGCCGGCAAGGCGAAGAAGGCGCCTTCACCTCGCTCCAAGGACGTGGAGCAGGACTTCCAGCGCCAGCAACGCGCGCTGGACGAGGCCGAGCGCTCCTTCGCCTCGCCCCCCGAGCCCTCGCCGGCCCAGGTGGCCGGCCCCGGTGCGCCGCCGCCCAAGCCCGCTGCGCCCAGCCGCGCCAACAAGGGCGGCGCCAAGCGCGCGCTCGACGACGCCAACGCCTTCGGATTCTGACCCGGTTTCCGGTTTCCGGTTCCGGTTTCCGGTTCCGGGTTCCGGTTTCCGGTTTCCGGTTTCCGGTTTCCGGTTTCCGGTTCCGGGTTCCGGTTTCCGGTTCCGGGTTCCGGTTCCGGGTTCCGGTTCCGGTCTCCGGTTCCGGCTCCGGTTGCCGGTTCCGGTTCCAGCCGCGCGCGGTAGTCTCGACGTGTCATGACGTCCGTACTCGCTCGATCCCGCTCGCTCCTACCGCTCCGAGCGGCCTCCTCGCTGGCCGCGCTGGGCCTCGCGGCGTCGCTCGCCGGCTGCTCCGGCTGCGGTGACGAGGAGGACGGCACGACGTCGGGCGGCGGCGAGGGCACCGCGGCCCCCGCCGCGCCGTCCAGCAGCGCCAGCGCGGGGGACGGAGGCGCCAGTGGGACGACCGGCAGCCTGGTCACCAGCGGCGAGGTGAGCACCGGGACCGGCGCCGTCGAGTGCGAGGTGCCCTGCGAGGTCGGCGAGATCTGCAGCCACGGCACCTGCGTCCCCGGGAGCGAGTGCGACGACGACGAGGACTGCCAGTTCGACACCCACTGCGTCGAGGGCGCGTGCGCGCCGTGGGACGATGGCGAGCCGCCCCACGACGAGGAGTGCGTGCAGCTGATCGCGCCAGGCATCCTGGCGCCCGCCGTCCGCTGCCAGTTCTCCGAGGCGCCCGCCGGTGACCCCTTTCCCGGTCACGTCGACGTCCAGGGAACGCCGGTGGTCGTGAACTTCAACGTGCCGAGCGACGCGGGCCCCCCGAGCATCGCGGCGTCCTTCACGCCGACCTACAACTCGGCGGAAGGCAGCTACTCGGAGGGTGAAGGCGTCATCCGCGTCCTGCGCGGGAGCGACTGCACGCTGGAGGCGAACCTGGGCGGGATCGACTACGACGCCGACCAGGTGGCGGAGTGGACGGTGTCGAGCGCCTCGCTCGCGGTCGGCGATCTCGACGCCGACGGCTCGGCGGAGATCGTCGCGTTCGGCAGGGACGGCGCGATGCTCGCTTTCACCCGCAAGGCCGGAGTGTGGGACCTCCTGTGGAAAGCGCCGCTCCCGGACACCGCGCCGTGGACGGCCTGCGTGACGGTGGCGAACCTCACCGTCGATCGCTGCGGGCTCGGCTGGGCCGGCGCGAGCATCCACGATCTCGACGACGACGGCGTCCCCGAGGTCATCCGCGAGGGCGTGGTGTTCGACGGGCTCACGGGCGAGCTCCGCGCCGGTCCCCCGGCTGGCTACCTGTCCTACGGCTCGGGCATCTTCCCGACGATGGCCGATCTCGACGCGGACGGTCTGGTCGAGCTGACCAACGGCCAGAAGGTCTGGGAGTTCGCCGCCGATGCCTGGTCGGAGGACCCCGCCTTCGACGCCGCAGCCGACAAGGCGCCCGGTCACACCGCGTTCGCCGATTTCGGGGCCTTCGGCTCGAGCGGCCTCGCCGAGGAGCCCGAGATCCTCGTGGTGCGCGGCGGCAGCGTCTTCCTCTACGCGCTCGACGGGTCGCTGGTGTTCGGCCCCCTGCTCATCCCCGGGGGCGGCGGCGGTCCGCCGACGATCAGCGACTTCGACGGCGACGGCCTGACCGAGCTCGCGGTGGCCGGGCAGGCCTACTACACGATCTACGATCTCGACTGCACAGAGGCCCCGCGCGACGGCGGCGTCTGCGACCTCGGGCCCTGCGATTTCGACGACGCCGCCTGCACGGCGGACGCCGGCATCCTCTGGTCGCGGCGCACCCAGGACATCTCGTCGAACGTGACCGGGTCGAGCGTCTTCGACTTCGAGGCCGACGGGACCAGCGAGGTCGTCTATGCCGACGAGTGCTTCACCCGCGTCTACAACGGCCAGACCGGCGAGGTCCTCTTCAGCCAGTACAGCTCCTCGTGCACCTGGTACGAGAACCCCATCATCGCCGACGTCGACGGGAACTTCCGCGCCGACCTGATCTCGCCCTCCAACAAGGCGTGCTCCGACGACGGCACAGGCAAGCCTTGCCTGGCGGAGACGCTGACCGCCGAGGGCGTCGACCGCCAGTTCAACGGCCTCCGCTGCGAGACGAACGAGGACTGCGTCTCCGCCCTGTGCGACGAGGGGCTCTGCCGCTGCACGACCAGCGCCGAGTGCTGCGCCGAGGACGACGTCGCTCAGTGCGAGGAGTTCGGCTACCGATGCGCGCCGCCCGATGCGGGCACCGCCGGGTCGGGCAGCACCTGCCGCGCGCTCCACCCGCACGGCGTGAGCGGCATCCGCGTCTACTCCGACATCAACGACCAGTGGGTCCGCTCGCGGACCATCTGGAATCAGCACGCGTACCACGTGACCCACGTGGAGGAGGACGGCACCATCCCGCGGACCAGCGAGTGGACGGCGAACTGGCTCAGCGACGACCTCAACAACTTCCGCCAGAACGTGCCGGGCGCGCCCAACGCCAACGCCATCCCCGACGCCACGGCCGGCGCGTTCCTCTTCGACCGCTGCACCGACACCCTGGACGCGATCCTCGAGGTCGACGTGTGCAACCGTGGCTCCGCGCCGGTGGGCGCCGGCATCGGCGTCGAGTTCCTCGTGGACGGCGACCTGGTCTGCGAGACCGAGACCGCAGGGCCGCTGGCGCCCGAGGAGTGCGAGCACGTCGAGTGCACCTGGGCGTCGCCCCCCGACGCCGAGGGCAGCGCGGTCGACGTCGACGTCGTCGTCGACGCAGGAGGCGACGTGACCGAGTGCAAGGACGGCAACAACCAGGGCATCGTGCAGACCGTCTTTTGCGAGTCGATCAACTGACGCCTCCGCGGAAGACCCCGGCCCGACCGCGGGCGGGCGGGCCGCCATCGTCGCGGCGCAAGGGCGGAGCGGCGCCGTCCTCGCGCCGCCTGCGCGCGCGCGGCAAGAAGCGGCGCGCCGCCGCCCTCGCGCTCGGGATCGCGACCGGGCTGGTCGTCGCATTCCTGGCCGCGGTCGTGCTGCTGGCCCGGCGCGCCGGTCCTGGCGGTGGAGCACCCATCGCGGTCGACGTGCCGCCGGCGGTCACACCGGGCGAGCTCGGCGCGCTCCTCGAAGGCGCCGGCGCGGTGCGCAGCGGCCTCGCCACCTCGCTCTACTTCGGCATCTTCGGCGACGTCCGCCGGGTGGCCTCGGGCGCGCACCTGGTGGACGACACGTGGAGCGCGGCGACCATCCGCAAGGCGCTCGAGCGCGAGGCCGGCCGCCCCTCGGTGCGGCTCGTGATCCCGGAGGGTCTGCACCGCTGGCAGATCGCCGACCGCGTGGAGCAGGCGCGCATCTGCGCGCGCGAGGCGTTCCTGGGGGCGACCGCCGATCCGTTGCGCCTGGAGGCGCTGGAGGTGCCGGGCCCGCCCGGCGCGACGCCGGAGAGCGCGGAGGGCTTCCTCTTCCCGGCCACCTACGAGATCCCGGTCGACACGCCCGCCGACGAGGTCGTGGCCCGCCTGGTGGGCGAGGCTCGCACGCGCTGGTCCCGCCTCGCGAAGGCGCACGCGGCCGGCCTCTCGCGGCTGGAGCGCGACCTGGGGTGGACCCGTCGCGAGATCGTGGTCCTGGCCTCGATGGTGGAGAAGGAGACCGGCGCGGCGGAGGAGCGACCCCTGGTGGCCGCGGTGTTCCTCAACCGGCTCCGCGATCCGGCGTTCACCCCGCGCCTGCTCCAGTCCGACCCCACGACCGGCTACGGCTGCGCACGCGACCGCTCCACGGCGCCGTCGTGCGCCAGCTACGAGGGCCGCGTCACCGGGGAGATGAACCGCGATCGACTGAACCCCTACAGCACCTACGTCCGCGAGGGCCTCCCCCCCGGGCCCATCGCCAGTCCGGGGGAGGCGGCGATCGCGGCGGTGCTCGCCCCGGCGCAGGGGGCATACCTCTACTTCGTCGCCTCGGGGAAGGGCCGGCATCATTTCTCGACGACCTACGCCGAGCACCTGCGCGCCATCCGCGGCGAGGCGACGCCGGCGGCCCAGCCCTGATGCCACTTCTGATGCCAGCCTGGGCGCCGCTCGCCGCGCTCGCCATCGCCCCCGTCGCCATCGCGATCGGGTTCGTGATCGCGCCGTGGCTCCGCGTCGGTGACCTCGCGGCGGGCGCGATCGCGGCGGCGTACACCAGTGGCGTGGCGCTGGTCGCCCTGGCCCTGGCCTCGCGCGCAGAGCCGCCGCGCCATGCGCGCATCTTCCTCTTCGTCGTCGGGGTCGCGGTCCTCCTGGCGTTCGCGTTTCTCGGGGTCGCGTCGGCCGCCGCGGTGTCGGTGGTCGCGGGAGCGCTGGTCGCCGCGACCTTCGCGCTGGGTGACGGCATCGGGCGTCGCATCATGCACCCCGGCCACGTCGCGCCTGCGTGCGCAGTGGCCGCGGCGGCGGACATCGCCTCGGTGGTGGCGCCCGAGGGCCCGACCCGCGCGATCGCGGCCAGCGACACCGCGCTCTCGGTGCTCGCCATCGCCGGACCGGTCCCTGGGCACGCCGGCGCCATCGCCCCCACGCTCGGCGCCGGTGATCTGGTGTTCGCCGCGCTGCTGCTCGGCGCCGCGGCGAGCCACGGCGTCGGCCGGGCGCGGGTGACGCTGGCCATCGCCCTCGGGATCACCCTCTCCCTGGCGCTGTCGGCGACGCTGGAGACCGCGGTCCCCGCGCTCCCGGCGATCGGCGCCCTGGCGGTCGCCATGGTGCCGGCGTTCCGCGATCTGCGCCCGGCCGACCGGCGCGGAGCGAGGATCGGCATCGCCCTGGCGCTTGGGCTCGCGCTCGCCGCCGTGGCCCGTCGGCTCCTCGCGGGGTGACGCCCGCCGCTGCGCACCGAGCGACGCCGGAGGGGTCGTCGCGCGGGGGCGCGTCTGCTAGCGAGGGCGCACATGCGGCGAACTGCACCCTCCATGCGCGTCGGCTCCAGCGCCGCGATGCTCCTCGTCGTCCTCGCTGCCTCCGCCTGCTCGAGCCCGCCGCCGAGGGAGACGACGGCGAGCCCCTCCTCCGCGCCGGCCGCGCCGGGTCCGGCGCCGATCGCGTCCTCGGGCCCCACGCCCCCGGCGGCCGAGCCCCCCGCCGTGGGGAGCGCGGCGCCGCCGGCCTCATCCGGCGCCGCGCCGGGCGCTGCGCCCGTGCTCGACCGCGTGCTGTCCGACCAGGAGGTCCCGCCGGGCATCCTCGACCACCCGCAACCGGAGGTCCCGGTCGAGGTGAAGAACATCGGTATGCACGTCGGCGGCGGGAAGAACGACGCCCCGGAGAAGGCGCCGATCAAGCGCAGCGTGGAGCCGCACATGCCCGCCTTCGCGAAGTGCTTCGCCAAGGCAGACGACCCGGCCAAGGGCGGCGACTTCGGCGTCGATCTCCGCATCGAGAAGGGCGGCGGCCAGGCGGTCGTGAGCCACCCACGCACGAGCCTGAAGGGCGACGGCTTCAAGGAATGCGTGCTGGCGGTCTTCGAGGCCGTCGACTTCGAGAAGCCGACCGGCGGCATCACGACGGTGAGCTACTCGCTGCGCTTCACGCCGAAGAAGCAGGGGGGCTGACGCGCCCGGTCCGGCCCCCTCGCAGCCGGGTGATACGCTGACTCCCGTGCCGACCCGACCGACACCGGCCTGGATCGTGATCGTGGGCCTCCCCGCGTGCTCGATCGCCTTTGACACCGATCCGCTGCGAGCGGGGGACGGCGGCGGTTCCGCGGACGCGGCTGCCAGCAGCGCCGCCAGCGCATCGACGAGCACGAGCGCCACCACCACCACCACCGGCTCCAGCGGCGGCGCCGCCTCGAGCAGCGGCATCTCGGCCAGCAGCGGCACAACCAGCGAGGGAGGTGCGGGCGGAGGCGACGGAGAAGGTGGCGCCGGCACCGGTGGTGCCGGCGAGATGGGCGGCGGCGGCTCGGGCGGATGCACCGGGCCCACCTTCTGCGAGACCGACGGGGCCGACGCGGTCCTCTGCTTCGACTTCGACGGCGTCGACCCCCTGGAGGGGCTGAGCACCTTCGAGCCGGACGCACCGCCGGAGACCGTCTCGACGATCACGGTCGTGGACGAACCGTCGGTGAGCTGCCCCAACGCGCTCGCGACCCGCGTCGAGGCGGCCGCCGACTACACCTTCGCCATGGCCGGGTTCGACGTCCCCTCGGAGATGGGTCACTTCGTCTGGGCGTTCGACGTGCAGCGCGAGCCCTCCGACGTCGCCGGCTTCATGTCGGTCGCGATCCTCCAGTGGGAGACCGCCGGGACGCCCTGCCAGGCCTTCGTCATGCTGCGCGACGATGACGCGGGTCAGGGCGAGGCGGCCTATTACTCGCAGTACAACGATGGCATGGCCTGGATCGGCGGCGATTTCTTGACGGCGAGCCTCCCCCACCCGACCGCCGGGAGCTGGTCGCACGTGAAGCTCGACGCCGACCTCGTCGCTGGCACCATCCTCGTGCAGGTCGAGGACGAGGTGTTCGACGGCCAGCTCGACACGATGTGCGGTGTCGCCGACGACCACGTCGACGTCGACGTCGGCATCAATTACTCCGACCAGGTGCAGGGCCTCCTCTTCGACAACATCACGCTTCGTCTGATCGAGTGAGCGCACTCCCACGGCGCTCCCACTCCCATCCCACTCCCTCACGGTCCGCGCTGGAGTGACCCGCCGAGCAGGCGCACCAGCGCCTCGGTGGGCAGCTGATCGCCCGGCTCGCCGTCCAGCAGATCGCTCGCGATCCGCTGCTTGTTCCCGTGCAAGCGGAGGATGTCCTCCTCGATGGTGTCGCAGAGGACGAGCCGGTAGACGGTGACGCGCCGCTCCTGCCCGATGCGGTGCGCCCGCCCCTCGGCCTGCGCCTCGACCGCCGGGTTCCACCACGGGTCGAGGTGGATCACGTAGTCGGCCGCGGTCAGGTTGAGGCCGAAGCCGCCGGCCTTGAGGCTGATCAGGAACAGCGTCGCGCTGCCCGACTGGAACGCCTCCACGCGCGCGGTGCGCGCGGCCTGGGGGGTCGAGCCGTCGAGCACCTCGTAGGTGATGCCGCGCTCGTCGAGCTGCTCGCGCACCAGATCGAGGAAGTCGACGTACTGGCTGAAGACCAGCGCGCGGTGCCCCCCGCTCTGCAGCTCCTCGACCAGCTCCAGCAGGGCGCGGATCTTCGCCGACTCCGCGTCGGCGTCGGGGAACACCAGGCGTGGGTGGCAGCAGAACCGGCGGAGCCGCGTGATGGCGGCCAGCACCTCCAGCTTGTGCCCGCGCTTGCCGTGGCCGGTGAACAGCTTCTCGTGGATCTGCTTGCGCAGGAACGCGTAGCGCAGCGCGTCCCCCGGCGAGAGGTGCACGTCGTGGCGCACCTCGGTGACCGGCGGCAGCTCGGTCAGCACCTCGCGCTTGGTCCGTCGCAGCACGTAGGGCCGCACCAGCGCGCGCAGCGTGGCCTGGGCCACGCGGTCGTCGTCCTGCTGCACCGGCCGCGCGAAGCGGCGACGGAACTCGTCCCAGGGGCCGAGCAGCCCTGGCTCGAG
>JBKJLX010000206.1:0-2830 GCA_046596645.1 Polyangiaceae bacterium | reverse complement strand
AACCTCATCTGCTCCTGCCCGCCGATGAGCGAGCTCGGCGGCTGATCAGACCCTCCGCGCTGCGGCCCTCGCCAGCGTGCGGAGGAGCGCCTCCGGCTCGACCGGCTTGGGCAGCACCGCGAAGACGTTGGCGCCCTGGGCGCCGATGCCCTGCGGATAGCCCGACCACAGGACCACGCGCGTCGCCGGCCGGATCTCCGCCAGGCGCGCCGCGAGATCGATGCCGGAGAGGCGGGGCATCACGACGTCGCTGAGGACGATGGCGACGCGATCGCCTTCCTTCTCGATCGTCTCCAGCGCTGCGACGCCATCCTTCGCGGTGAGAACGCGGTAGCCGGCGGAGCCGAGGATCGCGACGCAGGTCTCGGCCAGCGGCCCGCTGTCCTCCACGACCAGGACCGTGGTTCCGGGGGCGACCGCAGCAATCGGCACGCTCGCGCGGCGCGAGGGTGGCGCCGGCGGCACCGCGAGCGGGAACCAGAGATCGAAGACGGTGCCGCGGCCCTCCTCGCTGCGCACGTCGACGTCGCCCCCCCGGCCGCGGACGATCCCGTAGACGGTCGAGAGGCCGAGGCCCGTCCCCTTGCCGGGGAGCTTGGTGGTGAAGAACGGATCGAAGATGCGTCGGAGCGTGTCGGCCGACATGCCCTCGCCGCTGTCCTGGACGCGGACGCGCACGCCGGGCTGGGCCTCGTCGCCGCCGGGCTCGCCGCGTGGGGCGCGCTCGACCGACAGCTCGAGCTTGCCCCCGCGCGGCATGGCGTCGCGCGCGTTGACGACCAGGTTGAGGAGGACCTGGGTCAGCTGCGCGCGCTGCAGCGACACCCAGACCGGCTCGGACGGCGTCACCAGCTCGACCGTCACGTCGTCCTCGACCAGGCGACGCAGGATGCCGAGCGACACCTGCACCTCCTCTCCGACGTCGATGACCTCGGGGCCACCGAGCTCGCGGCTGGCGAAGGTGAGCAGCTGCCGGGTGAGCCGGCTGGCCTCGCGCGCCACCGTGGCCACCTGGTCCAGCATGGGGCGGGGATCGTTGCCCTGCACCGTCGCCTGCTGCGCGAGGGACACGCTACCCAGCATCACCGTCAGCAGGTTGTTGAAGTCGTGCGCGATGCCCCCGGCCAGGCGACCGACCGCCTCCAGCGTCTGCGAGCGCGCGAGCGCGGCCTCGAGGTCCTTGCGCGAGGTCACGTCGGAGAGGGCTCCCACGAGCTTCACCGCGCTCCCCTCCGGCCCTCGCTCGAGCACGGTGTCGCGCGTCGCGATCCAGCGCCAGGACCCATCCCGGTGGCGGACGCGCACCTCGGTCTCCAGCCACTCCCCGACCCCCGCCGTCGCCCAGCGCGGCATCCTCTCGAACAACGCCGGCTGATCGGCGGGGTGGACGATGGTGGCGATGGCGGCGCGGCCCATGGACGCGAGCTCCGCGGGCTCGTAGCCGAGCACGTCCTTGATGTGGCCGTTGATCGCGGCGGCCTCCATCGTGCGGAGGTCGAACGTGTAGACCATGACCGGGATGACGTCGCGCAGGAGGCGCAGCGTCTCCTGGTCGCGGGCGTGCGCGTCCCGCACCGCTGCCAGCTCGGCGCGCAGCCGCTCCAGCTCCCGACGTGACGTGGCCTCGGACGGAGGCGACAGGCGCCCCGCCGCAACCCCGTCGGGCTGCTCCTCGATCTCCATGGTTGTCGACCCCCCGCCACCGAAGCTACCCGATCCCCGACGTGGACCGTAGGATTCGGGCGCGTGCCGAGGTTCAAGAACGTCGACCAGGTCGCGCACCGTCGCGCCATCCGACATCTGGTCCGGTGGAAGCTGGGACTGGGCCCACCCGGCGGGCCCACCGATCTCGAACCCGCGCCCCGCCCCGCGGCGCGTGGGCCGCACCCCGGCGCTCCGTCCGTTCCCAACGACGGGGCCGCGCTGCGCGCCTCTGGCGAGCGGCCTTCGCTGACCTGGATCGGGCACGCGACCTACCTGGTGCGCCTCGGCGGCTCCACGGTGCTCACCGACCCTGTGCTCGGCCCGCGCATCGCCGTGATCCCTCGCCTCGTCGAGCCAGGCGTCGCGCTCGCCGACATGCCGCCGATCGACGTCGTCACCGTGAGCCACAATCACCGCGACCACATGGACGCGCCGTCGCTCCGTGCCATCGGCCCCCGGGCGCTGTTCGTCGTGCCGCGCGGCCTGGCCGACTGGTTCCGGTCCGAGGGGCTGCCCCGCGTGGTGGAGCTCGACTGGTGGGAGTCGACGGACGTCGACGGTCTGCGCGTGACCTTCGTGCCGTCGCAGCACTGGTCGCGGCGGGGCCTCCTCGACGAGGACGAGACGCTGTGGGGCGGCTTCGTCCTCGAGCGCGGTGGCGTGCGCGTCTACCACTCGGGGGACACGGCGTACTTCTCCGGCTTTCGCACCATCGCGGAGCGGGTGGGCCGCATCGACGCGGCCATGCTCCCCATCGGCGCCTACGAGCCGCGCTGGTTCATGCGCGCGCAGCACATGAACCCCGACGACGCGGTGCAGGCGTGGCTCGACCTCGAGGCCGACCGCTTCGTGGCCATGCACTGGGGCACATTCCGCCTCACCGACGAGCCGACCGACGAGCCGCCGCGGCGCACCCGGGAGGTCTTCGACGAGCGCGGCCTCGACGCGACGCGCCTCCTCATCCCGAGGGTCGGCGAGACGATCTGGCTTTGATCGAACGCCGCGCCGCTCCCGTGCCGATCGCGTCCGAGATCGTCGCCCTCCTCGGGCCGACGAACACCGGCAAGACCCACCGCGCGACCGAGCGGATGCTCGATCACGAGACCGGGATGATCGGGCTGCCGCT
>JBKJLX010000665.1:0-5140 GCA_046596645.1 Polyangiaceae bacterium | reverse complement strand
TCCTCTCGCAGGGGCTGTCGCCGGAGCTCAGCTTCGGCGCCAGCCACCCGCCCCAGCGCTCGAAGAAGGGCTGGAACGAGCCGACGCCGACGAAGTACCGCCGGCCGGCGACGCCCGAGGGGAGGGCGAAATGCGAGTTCGCGCCCGTCGCGGCCCCCACGACCGCGTACATGCCAGCGCCTCCGTCGCCGATGGCGACCGAGTCGATGCCGTAGTACTCGATCTGCTCGAAGTTCTTCGGGTCCTCGGCGGATGCCCAGAACGACAGCGCGGAGCCGGTGAACGGGTTGGTGATCGCACCCCAAAGCGAGCGGCCCGCGCCCACGGGCACGCCCGGGTCCTGACCTTGGCCGTCGTCCACGAAGTCGCCGTTGTACGTACCCAGCACCACGACGCGGCCCTGCTCCACGACCGGCGCCGCGGCGGCGAGGTCGAGGTACGTGCACGCTTCATCGCACACCAGCGCGTACGGGTCCGGGAGCTCCGCGAGGTCGCCCACGTGGGATACGAGCGCGTTCGACGATCCCTGCGGCGCAGCGATGTCGCCGAACGGGCCGCCGAAGGTCGCCACCAAAATCGCTGGAAACTCCGGCGCGATCGGGGGAGCGAGCCACGTGACCGCCAGCGACTCCAGGTCCGGCTCGTCCTCGGCGGGCAGCTGGCGAGCCCACACGACGCCCCCGCAGTCGTCCGGGTCGGCATCGCAGTCGTCGTCGGCCGGGGTCGCGCAATCGTCCTCGTCGGCCAGGGGCGTGCATCCGCCTGACGACGACGACCCTGACGACGACGACGACGACGACGACGCGCTCGCCCCGCCGGCGCCGCCCCCTCCGTCGCTTCCTCCGCCGCCGCCGCTGGAGGCCGAAGCGACGGACGTGGTGGCCACCGTGGTGCTCGTCGAGGTGTCCGTCGGCTCGACGTCGTAGTCGCCGAAGCCGCCACCGATCAGGTTCTCGCAGCCGGACGCTGCGATCGTGGCGGTCGCGCCGAGCGCTACGACGAGCGTGCGGGAGATGTGTCGATGGGCGCGCATGGCGTTCACGTCAGAAGCTCCCGTCGATCCAGAGCCCGCCGCCGTCTGCGCCGAGCGTCGGGGCGACGGCGACGCGACGCGAGGGCGGCGCCGCAGCCGAGGGCGTGGTGGCACGGCCGGAGCTCGTCGCGTGGACGATGAGGAGGGTCGCCCCGGACGCGAGGAGGACGCCACCGACCACGAACGAGATGGTGCTGACGGCGGCGACGTCGCCCCCTCGCTCGGCCAGGCTCTGCGCCTGGTCGCGCCTCGCCTCGTCGGGGCAGCGCTGCGTGTCGTGGTCGCACCCGATGGCATCGATGTCACTCTGCGCTCCGAGCGCGTTGGCGCCGGCGATGGTACCGATGGCCATGCCGCCCACGCCCAGGCCGAGCAGCAACACACCGCTGATGGGGAGCACGCGCGAAGGCGGCGCCGTCGTCGCACGACGACCACCCGGGCCGTCGATAGCCTCTGGATCGACCTGGCCGGCGGTCCGATCGATCTCGAGGCGGAGCAACAGCTCCGCCGTGGCCCCCTCGGCGGCGACCACGCTCCAGCGCCCGGTCTGGTAGCCGGGTGCGGTGGCCTCCACCTCGTGATGGCCCGCGTCCACCGGCAGCGGCTCGCCTAGCACCGCAGGGTTCAGCGGGATCCCGTCGCGACGCACCTCCGCCCCCGGCGGCAGATCGGTCGCCACGATGCGCAGCCGCGGGAGGCGCGGCTCGATGCGGGCGATCTCCGCGGTGACGAAGGCCTCGAGCTCGCGGCGGCGCTGCTCGGGAGCCTCGCGCGCGAGCACCTGCGCGCGCTGCAGCTCGGCCCAGGCGCGCGCGACCTTGCCGTCGTGCTCGAAGCAACGTGCGACATTGATCGAGGTGCCGGCCGAGGGATCGAGCTGCAAGCTGGCGTCGAACTTGGCGCAGGCGTGGGCCCAATCGCCGCGGTCCAGCGCGTCGAGCCCGGCGCGGAACAGCGCCTCGGCGGCCGCCGGGTCTCGCGTCTGGGCCGCTCCGGGCGCGGCCAGCGAGGTACCGACGAGCAAGCCCAGCAGCGACGCGGCGCAGAGCCTCCTCATCGCGTCCTCCAGGGCTCGCGCCCGGGTGTGACCGCCGGTGCAGGCGGCGGAGTCGCTGAAGGAGCCGACCGGGGCGGTGGCTTGCCGGGGGGAGAGGTGGGACGCACGAGCGGCGGCGCGCCGCGCGGCGCCTCGGAGGCGGCGGCACTCGGGGTGATCGCGGGCTCGGCGGTCGCAGCGACCGCCGGCTGCGGGCCCTCCTCGGTCCCCGCCGACTCCACCGGGGGCGGCGCCGCCTCCGCCAGCGTCGAAGCGGGCCCAGCGCCCGTGGTCGGCGAGCGGCCCAGCGCAAGCCAGGTGATCCCGAGCACGATGGCCAGGCTGACCGCCGCCGCGAGCAGGGGCCATCGGCTCTGGCTGCCGGTCCTCGGGAGCGTGTGGGATCCGATTCCTGGATCCGGCTCCGAGGGCCTTGGCTCGGTGGGGGCGGCGGCGAGCTGGAGCTTGACCGGCGTCGCGCCGTGAGCGACTTCGGCCTCGACCGTCGCCTCGCCCTCGGCGTCCCACGACCGAGGCACCGCGTCGCCCTGGGCCGAGGTGGTGTCGAACGCCATCGGCACGGTCCCCTGGAGCGGCCTCTCGAGGCACTCCACGCATCCCAGCGCGGCGGCGAGCACCCTGATCTGCTCGCTCGCCGTCGCGAAGCGGGCAGCGGGCTCGGGGTCGGTGGCCCGCGCGAACCAGGCGTCGAACCCTGGACTCAGCGCGACGCCGAGTGACGTGGCCCGTGCGCTCGCGGTCTGCTTCGCTCCCCTGGCCACCTGCGCCATCAGCGCGAGCGGGTTGTCGACCTGGCGAGCGACCTCGGCCCAGTAGGGCTCGCCCACCATCAGCGTGAAGGCGATCTGACCTAGGGCGTAGAGGTCGGCCGGAGGTCCGATCCGCGGGTCGCCCGCGAACTGCTCGGGCGCCATGTACATCGGGGTGCCCATGCTGCGCGTCGCACGACCGGCGTGGGTGTCGCGGAACACCTTGGCGATCCCGAAATCCAGGACCTTCAACCGCAGCGTGCCCCCCCCGCGCTGGGTGACGAAGAGGTTCTCCGGCTTCAGATCGCGGTGGATGATGCCCGCGGCGTGGGTCCTGTCCAGCGCGGATGCCGCCTGGACGAGCAGCCCGACCACGTCCGCCCGCTGGAGCCGGACGTCGCGCTGAAGGCGCGCGCCCAGGTCCTCGCCGCGGAGCAGCTCCATCACCAGGAACGGCGAGCCGGTGTCGGTGTCGATGCCGGCGTCGAAGGTCTCGACCAGATATTCGCTGTCGACGTCGGCGGTGACCTGCGCCTCGAGCGCGAAGCGACGCCGCAGATCGGCGTCCTTCAGCATGTCGGGCAGCATCACCTTCAGGGCGCGGCGACGACGCGTCTCGCGGTGGAGGACCTCGTAGATGGTGCCCATGCCCCCGGTGCTGATCGATCGGAGGATCTCGTACCTCCCGGCGAAGATGGTTCCGATGGCGAGCATGAGATCCCGGCGCGACTCGCAGTCTAGGTCGTCCCAGGGGGAACGGGGGCGTCAGCCCGCCGCCGCGCGGTCCACGATCCAGGTCGCGCGGCCCCGGACCTGACCGACGATCCGCGCCGGCACCTGGTCCAGCGGCCCCGGCATCCGCGCGTCGCGCATCGGCGCCGCCTTGGAGGCGCCGCGCGCGAGCACCAGCACCAGCGCCGCCTCGCGGATCACCGGCGCGGTCAGCGTGAGGCGGGGCTCCAGGCCATCCGGCGCGTCGACTGCGGCCGCCAGCCGGTCCTCGATGGCCACCGCCTGGGTGCCCGGGAAGAGCGAGGCGGTGTGACCGTCGTCGCCGATGCCGAGGACGATGGCGTCGAAGGCGACCGCCCGCGCGACCCCGAAGCTCGCGCGCATGGCGCGCTCGTAGTCCGCGGCGGCCGCGACACGGTCCGCGCGCTCGGCCTCCATCCGGTGGGTGGCGGCGGCTGCGCGCGCCGCGCCGCCCAGCGCCTCGAGCATGCCGCGCCAGTTGGACCGCGGGCTGTCCGGCGCCGCGGCGCGCTCGTCGACCTGGAACCACTCCACGCGGTCCCACGGGAGATCGAGCGCGGCCAGCGCGCGCAGCGCCGGCCCCGGCGTGGTGCCGCCAGAGAGCGCGACGCGTGCCCGGCCGCGCGTCCGTACCGCCTCGTCGATGGCGCGCGCCAGGAGCTCGGCGGCGAGCGCGCCCAGCTCCTCGTCGCCGGTGGCGACCACGATGTCGTCCTTCTCCGTCACGCGCCCCACGCCTCCCAGCGCGCGCCGGCGAGCGCGGCGTCGCGGTACGCCGCGTCGCTCTCGACCGACTCGATCGCCTTGACCAGGACCCAGGTCTCGTCGCGGTGTCCGAGCGCCATCTCCCGCTCGACGTCGACGCACCCCTCGTCCTTGCGGCAGAGCCGCCAGCGGACGTCTCGACCGCCCACGCCGCGCGTGATGTCGCAGGTGATCGCGCCGCGCCCCTCGCCGGCCGCGATGGCGATGGCGCCGATCTCGCCGGCAGCCGTGGTGCCGTCGTCGGCGTCGTCGACGATCACCTCGACCATGCCGCCGTCCGGCCGGCGCGCGCCACCGCGGCCGATCTCGGTCCAGCCCAGGCGCGACGAGAGCCATCCGAGGACGAGATGCGCCGGATCGGCGGCGCCCTCCAGCCGTGCCCGCGCGATGCGCACCTGGCGGATGCCGTGCGCCACGTCCGGCCGGTCGTCGAAGAAGCGCGCCACCAGCTCGCGCCACGAGAAGGCGCGGATCCACGCGCGGTCGGCCAGCGCCGGGGCGTGGAGCGGGCCCTGCGCCTTGCCGAGGAGCTCCACGATCGGACCCAGCCGCATCCGCCGCGAGTCGACCACCAGGCGTCGGGCCACGCCCGCCAGCGCGTAGGCCAGCAGGCTCGGCGCCCCCTCGGCGATCTCGGCCACCACCGGGATCTCCGGCAGCGCGAGCGCGCGCACGATGCTGGTGGCGCGCTCGGCGGCCACGGCGCCGAAGCCGATCTCCACCCGGTCGTTGCACACGCTGGTGCCCGCGCTGGGGCGGCACACGCCGCTCACCTCGTGGGCC
>JBKJLX010000658.1:0-8134 GCA_046596645.1 Polyangiaceae bacterium | reverse complement strand
GCCGGGAGGTCGCCGCCGGCGTGGCCGTAGGCGCCGCCGGGCGGCACCTGGGAGTAGCTCATGCTCTCCGGCGCCTCGGGAGCCGCCGCGTCTCGCGCGGCGCTGCCGCAGCCGGCGGCGCCGAGGAGGATGAGCAGGGCCGCCGGACCGAGGAGCGTCGTCGTCTTCATGACGCGACAACGGGGCGGCCAGGCGGGCCTTACAGCAGGCCCTTGCAGTCGGATCAGGTCAGGTCCTTGTGCGCCGCCTCGAGGATCTCCTTGGCGAGCGAGGAGATGACCTTGAGGTCCTCGCCCTCCAGCATGACCCGGAGCTTGGCCTCGGTGCCGCTCCAGCGGACCAGCACCCGTCCCGAGTCGCCGAGCAGGCCCTCGATGCGGCGGATGGTCCTGGAGGTCTCCGCCATCTCGTCGACCGGGCGGCGCCGGGGAAAATTCGCGTTCTCCAGCACCTGGGGCACGCGCTGCATCGCCTCGGCGGCCAGCTCGCTGAGGGGCTTCTTCTCCTCCAGCATGACGGCGAGGATCTGGAGGGCGGCCACGATGCCGTCGCCGGTGGTCGCGTGATCGAGGAAGATCAGGTGACCACTCTGCTCGCCGCCGAAGGTGTGGCCGTTCTTGCGCATGGCCTCGACGACGTAGCGGTCGCCGACCGCCGTCCGCAGGAGCTTGCCGCCGGCCTTCTTCAGCGCGCGCTCGAGCCCCAGGTTGCTCATGACCGTCGCCACCAGCGTGCCGCCAGGAAGCCTGTCCTGCCGCAGCAGGCGCGCCGCGCACATCGCCATGATGGCGTCGCCGTCGACGACCTGGCCCTTCTCGTCGACGACGATCACGCGGTCGGCGTCGCCGTCGAGGGCGATGCCGATCTGGGCGCCTCGGGCGAGCACGTCGTCCCGCATCCCCTCGGGGTGCAGGGCCCCGACCCCGTCGTTGATGTTCTTGCCGTTGGGCTTCACGCCCAGCGCGTGGACATCGGCGCCCAGCTCCTCGAAGACGGTCGGCGCGACGCGGTAGGCGGCGCCGTGCGCCGCGTCGACCACCATCTTCACGCCGTCGAGGGAGAGCCGCGCCGGGAAGGTCGACTTGCAGAAGACGACGTAGCGCCCGCGCGAGTCCTCCACCTTGACTGCGTTGCCGATGGCGTCGCCGGTGACGCGCGCCTCGTCGAGCTGCGTCCCCTCGAGCAGCTGCTCGATCTCGTGCTCCTGTTCGTCGGGCAGCTTGAAGCCGTCGCCTCCGAAGATCTTGATGCCGTTGTCGGCGAAGGGGTTGTGGCTGGCGCTGATGACGACGCCGGCGTCGGCACGCATGCTCGGCGTGAGCTGTGCGACGGCGGGGGTCGGGATGGGTCCGGTGAGGAGGACCGTGCCGCCCATGGCGCAGATGCCGCTCGCGATGGCGGTCTCCAGCATGTAGCCCGACAGGCGCGTGTCCTTGCCGATGACCACACGCGGGTGCCGCGAGAGCCCGCGCCCGGCGACGTAGGCGATCGCGCGCCCGAGCCGGAGGGCGACCTCCGGGGTCATCGGGTGCACGTTGGCCATGCCGCGCACGCCGTCGGTGCCGAACAGGTTCCGGACCGCCTTGACCTTCAGGTCGGCGGCGCCCTTGATCGCGTCGTTGGAGCTCATCACCCGTGGCCGTAGCACGGCCGCTGGGGGGCTGCCCGGCCCCGCCGTCCGGGCGCGAGCTCGCAGCCGACCCTCAGCCGCTCGTCCATCCAGCGTCCCTCGCGCGGCGCCGCTCACCCGACGACGCACACCGGGATGGAAAGCGGGGACGGAGACCGCTCGTCGCACTGCACGAATCGCGATGCGCGTCAGCGGCCGCTCGACGATCCCCAGCTGCGCAACGGGCCCTCGGTCGCCAACTCCTGCAGCCTGGCGCGCCTCGTCGTCACCCGTCGATCGGACAGACGCCGGTCACGATCTCGAAGAGGCCATTGAACGTGTCGAGGCAGCCCGTGGAGACGAGCGTCCCCAACCCGTACTTCCACGGCGCCTCGATGCGCCCTTGGGCAGCCGCGATGCCGGCGGCGAGCGAAGCGACGAAGACGAGCACCGACAGGACCGCGTGCACCGCTGGAAGGATGGCGATCTGGTCGCGCGACCTCGACGGCACGTCGCCGAGGGCGGGCCACCTCAACCCGAGAATGGTCCAGAGGTAGAGCGCGGCGAACGTCGAGGGGCGGCGATCACTCGCTCAGGAGACGGCTCGGCGCGAGGTGGAGTGCTTGCATGCGCCCACGATCAGGGGCGCGATCCCGCCCGACGCCCCCGACGGGCCTCGGCAGCGCTTCGGGTGGCGTAGAGAGAAATCGGTCAGCCGCCCGTCCACACGGTGACGTCGGACGCGTACTGGAACCACGAGCCGGCGTGGACGTTCTTCGGCTCGCCGCACGACGCGGCGACGAGCACGTCGCCGAGCGCCGTGCGCTGCGAGTCGATCGCGGAAGCGCACGCCGTCTTCCACGAGTCGACGGCGGCGTTCCTGTCCTCCGTGGCCTCTCCCTGCACGGGGCCCGCGACGGTCGCGCTCGGCTCGGCGCCGGTCGACGCGTCCCCGCGAAGACGGAGCACCGTGGCCGACCCGAAGTGGAACCAGGTGCCCGCGTGGAGGTTCTCCGGCGCGCCGCAGGAGTGCCCGTCGAGTCGATCCTCGCCGGCCAGCGCCGCGGTCTCCGTCAACCCGTCGTGGCACGCGCTCCGCCACCCCGCCTCCGCCTCGGCCGCGTTCGCGCCGTTGGGACCGAAGACGTAGCCCGGGACCTCGATGACGGGCGAGCCCTCGCTCGGCGCGACGCGAGCCTCCAGCGCCGATCGATACTGGAACCAGCTGCCGGCATGGAATGTTCTCCGGAGCGCCGCACGACGCGGCGATGAACCGATGGCCATAGAGCCCGGCGAGAAAGGCCGCCTCGTCGGAGCAGCGGCTCTGCCATGCGGCGAGCGCCTGCGGCCGCTGAACCCGGCCCCTCAGGACCCCGGCGCTCCTACCGAGTCAGAGCGCTACCGGGGGGTCGCGCGCCTCACCGAGGAGGTGGGCGCGGATCTCGCCGACCAGGTAGATCGAGCCCGCGACGAGGATGGCGTCACCGGGATCGGAGCGCTCGAGCGCGCGGGCCATCGCGCTCGCGGGATCATCGATCGACTCGCCGGGCGCGATCGCAGCCAGGGCCTCGAGGGGCGCGGGCTGCCGCCCCTTGGGGCTGGTGTAGATGCGGCGGTGAGCGAGCGGCGCGAGCTCGCGCAGGAGCGGCTCGTAGGCCTTGTCGGCCAGCGCGCCGAACACCAGGATCGTGCGCGTCGCCGCGTCGGTCCCCGGCCGCCACATCCCGATGCTCATGGTGCGCCACGCGGCGGCGAGCACCCGGGCGCCGTCCAGGTTGTGCGCGGCGTCGAGGAAGATCGCGACGCGGCTCCTCGGGGCGGGGTGGCCGCTGCCGACCTCGCTGCCGAAGTGCACCGCGTCGTCGCCGTCGCGCGCCACCGGCTCGGCGGCGATGAGGCGCTCCAGACGTCCCGGCCAGGTCGTGGCGGCAAGGCCGTGCCCGAGCGTCGTCGCCTGGCGGAGCGCCGGCATCGAGGCGCCGGCGCACCAGGCCGTCGCCGCCGCGACCGCGGCGTTGTCCCACTGGTGCGCGCCCTTCAGCCCGACGATGGTCACGACGCGCAGCCCGTCGGGGAACCCAAGGCTGATGCGGCCATGCCCGGCGAGCCGCATCGGCGTCGTCCCCTCACGCGCCTCCTCGCGCGTCACCTCGATCACGTCGGAGACTCCTACCTCCCGCGCGACCTCCAGCACCGCGCCGCGCGCGCGGTCGCCGAGGCGCCCGATCACCGCCGGGACGCCACGCCTGAAGATCCCTGCCTTCTCGCGAGCGATCGCCTCCACCGTGCCGCCGAGAATCGCGGCGTGCTCGAGGGCGCCATCGCGACCGTCCCCCTCGGCGATGGTCACGACCGCCGTCGCCAGCGGCCGCGGCACGACGTTCGTCGCGTCGAGCCGCCCGCCGAGGCCCACCTCGAGGATGGCGAGCTCGACCTTCGCCCCGGCAAAGGCGACGAACGCCGCGCAGGTGAGGGTCTCGAAGAACGTGAGGTCGTCGCGCGCGTCGGCGATCACGCGGCCCAGGGCCGCGGCGAAGGCCTCGTCGGCGATCGGCGCGCCGTCGATGCGGATGCGCTCGGCGAAGCGCGACAGGTGCGGGCTGGTCGTGAGGCCCACGCGGAGCCCACCGGTGCGCGCGATCGACTCCAGCATGGCGCACACCGAGCCCTTGCCGTTGGTCCCCGCGACGACGATCGCCGGCGCCACGAGGTGCGGGCCACCGAGCGCTCGCAGCGCGTCCTCCACCCGATCGAGGCCGAGCGCCATGCCGCGCTGACCGCGCGCGAGCAGCAGAGTCACCTGCGTGCGAAGGAGCTCGTCCATCACGCGATGACGCGCACCGTCTGCGCCAGCGGACGCTCCTCGCAGTCCTCGGGGCCCCCATCCTCCCATGCCAGCATCACGAAATCGGCCGGCGCCTCCAGCGCCACGATCGGGTGGTGCCACACGCCCAACAGGTAGTTGATCCCCTGCCCCGCCGTGGCGACGAAGGCCGCGAGCCGCGCGAGGTCCGGCCCGCCGTCGGCCGCCTCGGGCGCGACGATCACCAGGTAGCGCGCACACACCATGGGGAGGAACGCCTGTGACGAGCAGGGGTGGCGCTCGAGGAGCTTCACCTCGAAGGGCAGCGTCTTCGCGACGGAGCGGAACACCGCGAGGTTGGGTGCGGCGCCCGGGCGGCTCGACGCGAGCCGCGCCGCGCGGTCGAAGCGCACCGCGGTCCCCTGGTTGGCCGACGCGCCCGCGACGACGCCGGCGGCGACGACGTCGCCGAAGGGGGTGAAGCTCTCCGCGGTGAGGGGCCGAGCCGGGACGTCCACGGACCAGGTCTAGCGCGCACCGATGCGCGAGGGCCAGCCCCCGAGACGCTCGAAGCCCTACGATTCGTCGGGTGAGCACCGATGGCGACGGCCGCGCGCGCGCCGCGGAGCGGCTGGCGCGCCTCGTCGCCGGCCAGCCCGCGCTGCGCGCCCGTGGGGTGCGCGAGGTCTCGTGGGAGGGCCCCTTTCAGCTCGTGCTCCGCACCGCCTTCGAGCAGCGCGGCGTGACCCTCGAGCGCGAGGAGGTGCGGTCGGTCGGCGCCCGCTCCGTGCCGGTCGACGTCGCCGCGGATCTGGCGGTGTCGAACCAGCCCGGCGAGGTGGTTCACCGCCTCGAGGGTCCGCGGATCGAGGAGCTGGCGATGCCCGCCGGCTACCGGGAGGGCGCCTTGCCCGCGCAGGACCTCGCGGAGGCGGCGGCTCGCCTCTGCCAGCTCCACGGCGTCGATCCCAGGGCGCGCGTCCTTCGTCAGGTGCTGGAGGTGCGTCGCATCCACGTCGCGCACCTGCGCCTTTCGGACGGCACCGAGCTCTGGTGCTGGGGAGACCCGCCGCGCATCCACCCCGGGAATGCGCTCGACTCGACCTGGTTCCGGGCCGTGCGCTCGCCCCGCGTGATCGCGCTCGCCCTCGCCATCCTCGCCGTCGTGGGAGGCGTGATCGTGGCGACCTACGCCGGCTGACCGGGGACGACCGCGCGAGGGCCGGATGGGCAGACAGCGACACGCCGCTACCTCAGGTAGCGCTGCACGATGCCCCGCAAGTTGGCTGCGTCAAACGGCTTCTCCAGGTGCTCCTTGGAGGTGTCGGAGAGAAACTGCCGGGCGGCCGGGGTGAACGGGCCACCGGTCAGAAAGAGCATGCGCTCCGCTTGATCGGGCGCGACCAGCTCCAGCTCGCGGTGGAGGTCCATGCCCGTCATGTCCGGCATCATGAGGTCGCAGAGCACCAGGTCGAACCGCTCGCCCCCGGCCAGCAGCACCAGCGCATTCCGGGCCGAGCTGGTCGTCGTCACGTCGTGGTCCCGGGCCAGGCTCCGCTCCACGCTGCGGACGACCAGCTCCTCGTCGTCGACCAGCAGGACTCGCCCCCGGCGCCCGAGATCCGGCGCCCGGGAGCGGACGGCGACATCCGCCTCCTTCCCCGCCGAGACCAGAAGGCTCACCCGGAAGACCGAGCCCTTGCCGACCTCGCTGGTCACCGTGAGCGCTCCCCCCATGTCGGTCACGATGCGGTGGCAGATGGCCAGCCCGAGCCCGGTCCCCACCCCCACCGGCTTGGTCGTGAAGAAGGCATCGAAGATCCGTGGGATGACCTCGGGCGGGATGCCGGCGCCGGTGTCCGACACCTCGACGATCACGCGGCCGCCGTCGAGCCGGGTCTCGACCACGATCTGGTTGTCATCGACGCGCCCCTCCGGCATGGCCTGCGCGGCGTTCACGATGAGGTTCAGGAACACCTGCCCCAGCCTGGCCTCGTTGGCCTCCACGCACGGCACCGCCGCGTAGCGCTTGATGAGCCGCGCCCGGTGTCGGATCTCGTTCGAGCCGATCCGGAGCGACGACTCGATGATCGCGCGGACGTCGACCGGACCCATCGCCTCGTCGGAGGGGGACCGCGAGAAGAGCTTCAGGTCGCGCACGATGAACCGCACCCGCTGCGCCGCCTCCTGCGCGTCCTCGAGCGGCGCCTGCACGTGCTCCTGGAGCCAGGCCGCGCGCCCCCCGCCGTCCTCGCCCGAGGCGAGGGCGTCGGCCAGACTCTCCGCGATGAAGTCGAGGTTGGCGATCACCGCCGCCAGGGGGTTGTTGATCTCGTGGGCGACGCCGGCCGCCAGGGTGCCCACCGAGGCCATCCGGTCGCTGACCATCAGCTGGGATTGGAGCTTCTTGGTCTCGGTGACGTCGCGGATGAAGACCATCGTCCCGACGTGTCGCTTGCTGGCATCGAACACCGCCGACCCGGCAATGTTGACCGCCACCTCGCTGCCGTCCCGGTGACGGAAGGTATTGTCGACCGCGCCGGTCTCGCCCTGGGCCCGGCGCGCCAGCGACGCTTCCCCGATGGCCCGCGCGGCCGGCGTCATGAAGTCGAACGTGCTGCGGCCGATGAGCTCGCTCGCGTCGTAGCCGATCATGTCGGCGAACCGCTGGTTGACGAAGACGATCACCGCGGGATCGATCCTCATGAGCCCGTCCCTCGAGGCCTCGAAGATCGTCCGGTACTTCTCCTCGCTCGCGCGGAGCGCCTCCTCCCCGCGGCGCTCGACGGTCCGATCGGTCATCATCGCGAGCGTCCCCGCGTAGCTGCCGTCGGCGGCGAGGAGAGGCTGTCTCTTCAAGGAGACCCAGAGCTCGGCACCGTCGCTGCGCTGGAGCCGGACGTCGGCCTCGTCGGACACGCCCGGGCGCGAGCGGTCCAGGCGGGATCGATGGTCCTCCACCGGCTCCCCGTCGTCGAAGACGAGCTGCGCGGCGGTCATCTCGAGGAGCTGCTCGGGCGTGCGGCCGATCATCTCCGCCAGTCGCCGGTTCACGAAGGTGATCCGGCCCGAGGCGTCGATGGTGCAGATCCCCTCGTCGGCGGTCTCGACGATGCCCCGATAGCGCTCCTCGCTCGTGCGCAGCGACTGCTGGGCCTTGGACAGCAGCAGCGGCGTGCTGCTCTTCGCGTCCACCACCGCGTCGATCTGTCCCGAGAGCAGGGCCTCGATCGTCGCCTCCGCCTCGGCCAGGCGCCGCCGGAGGTCGGCCTCCTCCGACGTGCCGCGAGCCTTCACCTCCCCCCCAGGAGCAGGAGGACCTTGCTGGCGTCGCTCAGGTTGCCGATGACCTTCTCCCGCGGGCGCGGATGCAGCTTGACCAGGGTGGGCGTCACGACGATGCCGTCGGCGAGGGCCGTCGCCGGATCGTCGAGCAGGTCCACGATCTCGAGATCGTAGCCGAGCGGGAAATGCTGCTCGCAGAGGGCCCTGATGTTGGTCGCGGCTTGCACCGAGTTCGGCGCCCGGCCGGCGACGTAGAGCCGGAGCCGCAGGCGCGCACGCTGGCTCGAGGGGGCGGCGGCCTTCATCTAGCGAGCCTTGCGGGGGCGCTTGGAGGGGCCGACCGCCGCCCTGGCGCCGGTCCGCGCGGTGGCGCGAGGTTCCTCATCGGCGTGGCGCATCTTGCGCAGCACCTCGCGGTCCGCGATCCGCAGCTTCGA
>JBKJLX010000547.1:0-3194 GCA_046596645.1 Polyangiaceae bacterium | reverse complement strand
TGGGCGAGATCACGGCCCTCGCCGCCGCCGGCGCGCTGGACGCGGAGGCCGCGATCGATCTCGCGGCGGTCTGCGGCCGGGCCCTCGACGACGCCGCGACGCGCGTGCCGGGGAGCCTGTACGTCGTCCGCGGCGACGAGGTGGCGCACGCGCTGCGCATCGGCGGCGACCAGGTGGAGATCGCGATCGACAACGCCGCCGACGAGGTCATCCTCGGCGGCCCGCGGACGGCCCTGGCCGCGGTGGGACGCGTCGTCCCCGGGCTGTGGCTGCGCGGGGTGCCGGCGTTCCACACGCGGGCGATGGACAGCGCGCGCGCCGCGGTGGAGGACGCCGTCGCCGAGATCGACCTGCGCACGCCGCGCCGCACGGTCTTCAGCGCCGCCACGGTGGGACCGGTGCTGACCGCGCGCGCGGTGGCGGCGACGCTGGTGCGCGCCGTCTCCTGGCGGGTGCGCTTCCGCGAGGCGCTCGCGCTGGCCGCTGCGCCGACCGCGCGACACGTCGCCGTGGTCGCACCTGGGGGGCCGATCGCCGCGGTGGTGCGGCGCACCCTGCGCTCCTCCGAGGTGCGCGAGGTCGGCTGACGCCTCGCCGCGATCGTCGAGGGCGCGTCAGGCGCCGGCGAGCAGCCCGGCGTGGTGCCGCAGGTCTCACCCCACGGCACCGGACGACGGCGCGACGATCGGCGACAGCGCAGAGACCGAGCGATGGAGATCGGGGTGACGGAGTGACAGCGTCACGACGCGTCGTCCCCCGGGAAGGGCGCGCTGCGCGGGCTGGTGTCGGTGGTGACGAGACCAGTCCCAGCTCGGCGGCGACGCGCTGCGCGCCGGCCTGGATGGCGAGCGTCTCCTCGGTGCAGGTGCTCGCTGCGGACGACCACCTACGCTGCGGGGCCACTCGGGCTCACGAGAACTCGACCACCGCGCGGATCGAGGTGCCCGCGTGCATGAGATCGAACGCCTCGTTGATCCGGTCGAGCGGCAGCTTGTGGGTGATGAGGGGGTCGATGGCGATCTTCTTGTCCATGTACCAGTCGACGATCTTCGGGACGTCGGTGCGGCCGCGCGCACCGCCGAAGGCGCTGCCCTTCCACACCCTGCCGGTGACCAGCTGAAAGGGGCGGGTCGCGATCTCCTGACCGGCGCCGGCGACGCCGATGATGATGCTCTCGCCCCAGCCGCGGTGGCAGCACTCGAGCGCCTGACGCATGAGCCTGGTGCTGCCGACGCACTCGAAGCTGTAGTCGGCGCCGCCGTCGGTCAGCTCGACGAGGCGGGCGACCACGTTGTCGTCGCCCACCTCCTCGGGGTTCACGAAGTAGGTCATGCCGAACTGGCGACCGAGCGCCTCGCGCGCGGGGTTGATGTCGACGCCCACGATGCGATCGGCGCCCACCATGCGCGCCGCCTGCACCACGTTGAGGCCGATGCCGCCCAGCCCGAAGACGACGACGTTGGCGCCCGCCTCCACCTTGGCGGTGTTGATCACCGCGCCGACACCGGTGGTGACGCCACAGCCGATGTAACAGATGGAGGAGAACGGCGCGTCCTCCCGCACCTTGGCGACCGCGATCTCCGGCAGCACGATGTGGTTCGCGAAGGTGGAGCAGCCCATGTAATGGTGAATGGGCGTCTTGCCGATCTTGAAGCGGCTGGTGCCGTCGGGCATGACGCCCTTGCCCTGCGTCGCGCGGATGGCGGTGCAGAGGTTGGTCTTCCGGCTGAGGCACGATTTGCAGGTGCGACACTCGGGCGTGTAGAGGGGGATGACGTGGTCCCCCTTCTTCACCGAGGTGACCCCGGCGCCGACGTCGACGACGACGCCCGCGCCCTCGTGCCCGAAGATGACGGGGAAGAGCCCCTCGGGGTCGCCCCCGGAGCGCGTGAACTCGTCGGTGTGGCACACGCCAGTGGCCTTGATCTCGACGAGCACCTCGCCGGCCTGGGGGCCCTCGAGCTCGACGTCCTCGATCACCAGCGGCTTGCCCGCTTCCCAGCACACGGCGGCCCTGGTCCTCATGGGGCGCATTCTGCAGCACCGTCGGCGACTGCAACAGAGGCAGTTACTCCCAGGTGATGTCGAACGGCAGGGTGTACGTCGTCTGCTTCTCGTTGTGACCGTCCTCGACGGGGTCGCCGAAGGCGCAGCGCGCGGTGCGCGAGCCGAGGCGCGCGAGGGCGGTCTCGAGGAACGCGCTGGTGGACAGCATCATCCACTCGACGAGCACGTGGGGGACGCCGGTGCGCTCGCCGTGCACGCCGCGCGGCGCTCCCTCGGCGGGGCGGATGGCCTCGACGCGCAGGCCTCCGAAGGGCTGGACGATCTTGGCGACCCGCGCGAGGCCGACGATGAGCCCCTCGGGCGAGATGCCGGGCACCAGCGCGCGGTAGACGTCGAAGAAGCTGCCGCGCGCGCTCCAGCGGTTGGCGTCGCGCACCTGCGTCGCAAAGCTCACGCCGCGCGCGCGGGCGACCGCCTGGCCGACGTAAGGGAGGGGCGTCGCGTCCGCCGTGCTGGCGAGGGAGAAGCGGCCCTGGATGAAGTCCGCGATCGCGGGCTGGCGGATCTCCTTCACCACGCGCTCCAGGCCGCCGGGGACCTGGTCGGCGACGAAGGCGAGGAGGCTCTTGTAGACGGCACCGGCGACGCGGTACGGGCTCTCCCCGGGCTCGAAGGGGGGGAGAACAGGAAGCGCGAAGCGCAACGGGTCGAATGGCACGAGCGGCGGCCCCCTAGCGATCCGACCAGACGCCGAGCTCGTTGCCGGCCGGGTCGCTGAACTGGAACCGCCTCCCTCCCGGGAAGGTGAAGATCTCCTTCGTCACGACGCCACCCGCCGCACGCACCGCCGTCAGGGTGCCTTCGAGCGCATCCGAGTAGAGGATGACCAGCGGCCCGCCCTGGCGCACCGACTCGTCCTGACGGAGACCGCCGGCCTCGACGCGGGCACCGTCGACCGTGCGACCATCCATGAACCCGGCGTACGCCGGTCCGTAGTCGTTGAAGGTCCAACCGAACGCGGCGGCATAGAACGTCTTGGACGCCACCAGGTCGGTGGCTCCGAGCTCGATGTAGTCGACGACGTGACAGGTCTTCTTCGCGATGGGGTCAGCCATGCGCGCAAGCTTCGCGCAGTTCCGGACGCGCGGAGGGCCGACAGGCGGCGAGCCCGGAAGGCACACATCAGC
>JBKJLX010000041.1:0-3917 GCA_046596645.1 Polyangiaceae bacterium | reverse complement strand
CCCGCCGCCGCGCAGGCCTCGCGCAGACCCGCCTCCAGCCGCGCACTGGTCGCCTCGAGGCGCGCGTAGAGCTCGGGCGTGAGCAGCCCGAACGTCGCCAGACCGGCCGATACCGCGATGGGATTCCCGCTGAGGGTGCCTGCCTGATAGACGCTGCCCATCGGCGCGACGACGTCCATGATCGCGCGCCGACCGCCGTAGACCGCGAGCGGCATGCCGCCGCCGACGATCTTCCCCAGCGTCGTCATGTCGGGTCGCAGGCCGTAGAGCTCCTGCGCGCCGCCGCGCGCGAGCCGGCAGCCGGTCATCACCTCGTCGAAGATCGATACCGCCTTGGCCTGCGCGCAGAGCTCGATGATGGCGGCGAGGAACCCGGGCTCCGGCGCGACGCAGCCCATGTTGCCGACCACCGGCTCCACGATGACCGCCGCGATCTCCTCGCTGCGCCGGGCGAACATGTCGCGCAGCGCCGCCACGTCGTTGAAGGGCAGGACGATGGTGTCCTTCGCCGCGCCCTCGGGGACGCCCGCCGAGTCCGGCGTGCCCAGCGTGGCCAGGCCGCTCCCTGCCTTGACCAGCAGGCAGTCGGCGTGGCCGTGGTAGCAGCCCTCGAACTTGATGAACGCGGCGCGCTTGGTGAAGCCGCGAGCGGCGCGGATGGCGCTCATCGTCGCCTCGGTACCGGAGGAGACGCAGCGCATCTTCTCCATCGTCGGGTAGGCGGCGCGCACCGTCTCCGCGAAGCGGACCTCGAGCTCGGTCGGCGCGCCGTAGGAGAGGCCGCGCGTCGCCGCGTCCTGCACCGCGGCGATCACCGCCGGGTGCGCGTGGCCCAGCAGCATGGGCCCCCACGAGCCGATGAAGTCGACGTAGCGCGTCCCGTCGGCGCCGGTGAGGTAGGCCCCGTCGGCCGACTGGATGAACACCGGCTCGCCGCCCACCGCGCGGAAGGCGCGGACCGGGCTGTTCACGCCCCCGGGGAGGAGGTCCTGGGCGCGGCGGAACAGCTCGGCGGAGACGGCGTCGGACATGGGCCGGGTCTAGCCGATCCGACGAGCGGTGGCAGCCGCCACGGCTCGACCGGTCGGCGCACGGCGGCGGAAGCTCGAGGCGTGGAGCCGGCGTGCCATCCCCACGGAGGGTTGTCCATGGGCAAGCCGCTGGTTGACACTGCCTTTACATTTTATCCGCGCATGTTTACGTTTTCGAGATGGCGGCCGTGGACCCGGAAACACGGATCCTGCGCTTCCTGCACAGGAAGGCATCGGCGAGCAGCAGCGACCTCGCCGGGCAGCTCGGCGTCTCCCGCCAGGCCGCGCACCGCCGCCTGGCGGCCATGGCCTTGCGCGGCGTGGTCATCTCGCAAGGCGCCGGCCGCGGGTCGCGGTGGGTGCTGCCGGCGGCCGCACGGCTCGACGTCGAGCTCGCCACCGAGGGCCTGGAGGAAGATCGCATCTGGAGTGACGTCCAGAAGCTACCGGCCATCGCCTCGCTGTCGCCCGCGGCCCGATCGATCGCGAGCTACGCGTTCACCGAGATGCTGAACAACGTCATCGACCATGCGCGCTCGCCGATCGTACGTGTGACGGTCGACCACGACGACGCCTCGATCACCGTCGGCATCGCCGACCGCGGCGTGGGCGCCTACGCGAGGATCCAGGCAGCCCTCGGTCTCGCCTCGCCGCTCGAGGCCCTGGAGGAGCTCACCAAGGGCAAGGTCACGACGATGCCCGAGCGCCACACCGGCGAGGGGGTCTTCTTCACCTCCAAGGCGGTCGACAGGTTCGAGCTGACCGCCAACGGGATCTCCTGGATCGTCGACAACCGCCGCGGCGATTTCACCGCGGCGGGCGCCGTCGAGGAGCCGGGCACGCGCGTGACGATGCGGATCGGTCGGGACCCCATTCGAGCCCTGGCGGACGTCTTCGCCGAGTACACCGACGACTTCGAGCTCATGCGGACGAGGGCGGTGGTGCGTCTCTTCGCGCTGGGGATCGAGTTCGTCTCCCGCTCCGAGGCGAAGCGTGTGGTCCGCGGCCTTTCGCGGTTCCGGGAGGTGGTCCTCGACTTCGAAGGCGTGGCCTCCATCGGTCAGGGGTTCGCGGACGAGGTCTTCCGGGTGTTCGCGCGAGCCCACCCCGAGGTGCAGATGACCCCGGTGGCCATGGTCCCGGCGGTCGCGTTCATGGTGCGCCGGGCCCTGGGTCGGGCGTGATAGGACTCGGGAGACGCATGCCCGCGCTGCCCCCCGCCATGCCTGGATCGGCGCTGACCGGCTCGGGCGTCCAGCAGGAGACCCCGGTCGACCGCGCCATGGCCCTCGCGCTCGCTGGCGAGCGGGACGCAGCGATGCGCTGGGCCGCCGCCATCGTCCGCGAGGACGCGCAGGCCGCCACCGCGCTCCTCCTCTGCGGTCGGCTCCTCGGCGAGGCCGGTCGGCACGAGGTCGCGCGCGAGGCCCTTCGGGTCGCGGTCGAGCGCTCGATCGATCTCGAGAATCTGCCGCTCGCGGTGGCGGCTGCGGTGGAGATCGGGCGCTGGGGCGGCGACGCATCGCCGTCCCTGGACGCGATCGCAACGGCGTTCGCCCGGGGCGCCTCCCGCAACGGCGAGGGAGCAGCGCCTCCTGTCGCGCTCCCGCCCGCGGCGAGCTTCCAGCCCCTGCCCTCGGCGCTGACCGGCGTCGCCCTCACCAACCGCGCGACGGAGGTCGTGCACGAGGCGCGGCGCAAGCTGCAGGAGCAGAAGGAGCGACCGGGGCTGCGCCCGCTGCCGCTCTTCGGCGAGCTCGACCGCGACAGTCTCCGCGGCCTCGTGGGGGCGATGGAGCCGGTGTGGCTCGCGCCGGGCACGGTCGTCGTGAGCCAGGACGAGGAGGGCACCGAGGCCTATTTCGTGGCGCGCGGTGGGCTCGAGGCCGTCCGCACCAAGAACGAGGACAGCATCCGCCTGGCCCGGATCGTCGCTGGCGACCTCTTCGGGGAGATGGCCCTCCTCTCCCGCTCGCCGCGCACGGCGACGGTGACCGCCGATCGCCCGAGCGTCGTCGTCCGCGTGGAGAAGACGGTGCTCGACGCCATGGCGGAGACGCACCCGGCGATCGCGGAGCGCCTCGCCCTCCACTGCCGCGATCGCCTGATCGAGAACCTGTTCCGGACCAGCGACGTGCTGCAGGCGGTGCCGGCGAAGGATCACCCTGCGCTGGTCTCGAAGTTCCAGGTGCGCGTCTTCGAGAAGAACGACGTGCTCATCGTCCAGGAGCAGAACCCCTCGGCGCTCTTCCTCGTCGCCTCGGGTTCGGTCGCCGTGGTGCGGCGCGAGGGCGACGGCGATCCGCTGGTCCTCGGCACGCTGCAGCCAGGCGACGTCGTGGGCGAGGTGGCCATGATCCTCCGCCGCCGTTCGAACGCCGACGTGATCGCGCTTCACCCCACGGTGTGCCTGGCCCTGCCGGCCAGCGACTTCCTGTCGCTGATCAAGGACCACCCCAGCATCCTCGCCGGGCTCTACCTGCTGGCCGTCGAGCGGGACGAGGAGACGGCGTCGATCCTCAGCGACGAGACGGCCGTGGCCGACGACAAGGACATCGAGCTCCTGTAGCGGCTGAGCCTGCTCGTCAGGCCTGTGCGGCGCGAAGCGACGCCATGTGGAGTCGGAGCCCCTCGTCGAGCGACACCGACGGGGTGAAGCCCAGCTCCCGCCGCGCCCGGTCGATGCGCGTGTGGAAGCGCGGACGCAGGGCCCGGGAGTGCGCCTCGCCGAGCTCCGGCTCGCCAGAGAGGCCGGCGGCGGCCATCACGGCGCGGGCGACGCCGACGGCGCGGTGGGCGACGCCATCGCCCACCGCCACGATGCCCACGAAGCTCGCGGTGAGCGCCAGGGCCACCGCACGCGCGGCGTCGTCGAGGAAGAGGACG
>JBKJLX010000507.1:0-4628 GCA_046596645.1 Polyangiaceae bacterium | reverse complement strand
GCGCGCGACGAGATCGACCAGGGTTCGGGTGTCGGTCGAGAGCTGTCGCTTGTAGAGGGTGGGCCCGCCCAGGAAATCGTACTCGCGGTCGCCGCGCGCGATCGCCCGCTGGATGGCGAGCGCGTGCATGGCCGTACCCAGCGACAGCCGGCGGGGAACGTCGACGACGCGGCCGCTCTGGTAGACCTGCGAACGACCCCCGGCGACCAGATTGTAGAGCGCAGCGACCGGCTCGTCGTCCACGGTGAGCCAGAGGAGGTCGAGGTGCCCGTCGTCGAAGAGGCGGGGCATCACCTGCTCGTGGAAGCGGGTGAAGCGATCGCTCGCGAAGAGGCCGCCCTCGCGCTGGTGTGCCCAGCGGAGCGCGTGGAGGCGACGTAGCGCGGCGAAGCCTCGCGCTGCAGCCCGGGGATCCTCGGCGCTCAGCAGCGCGACCGGCTTGCCGTTCGCCCACTTCTCCAGCTCCGTCAGGGAGAGGCGCACGGCGTAGCGGTGGCCCTTCTTCAGGCCCTTGAGGTACGCGTCCCAGGTGGAAGGCAGCCGCGCGTAGGGGCACACGGCGCCCGGCGTCGTCGTCACGTCGAAACCGCGCCGGCTCAGCTCCATGGCCAGCGCGGGCAGCAGCGGATCGTCGGAGGAAGCGCGCGTGATCGACAGCTCGTCGAAGTGGCCGATGCGCCCGGTGCAGAGAGCGGCGGCCAGCGCCTCGGCCACCGCGCCCTCGCGGCCCGCCTCGGCGAGGACACCGACGTACTCGCTCCACACCTCGTGCTCGCGAGGCTCGCCG
The DNA here is from genome assembly GCA_046596645.1 of Polyangiaceae bacterium. Lineage (GTDB taxonomy): Bacteria > Myxococcota_A > Polyangia > Polyangiales > Polyangiaceae > JBKJLX01. Next base: position 3,841 of record JBKJLX010000507.1, on the reverse strand, counting down.
GTCATCCACAGCTCGAGGCGCCGCACCGGGACCACGCGACGGTGCATGGCGCGCCGTCGCGTGAAGAGGGCCAGGCCCACCAGCCGGCCATCGTTCTCCACCGCCAACGCGCGCAGCGTGCGCCCGTCGTCCTGACCGAACTCGCGGAACCAACCGAGCGCCCAGGAGGGTGAGAGCACCACCTCGGGGCGAGCGGCACGCGCGAAGAGCCCATGCCACGCGGGGAGCAGCCGCTGCACGGCCGCCTCGTCGAACAGCCGGCGGACCTCGAGCGCGCTCACGCGAACCGGAAGTTGTAGTGGGCGAGGACGCCGTACGGCTTCGGCCAGGCCATCGGGTAGCCCTGGGCCGCGGCAGCGTGGTGCACCCAGTAGGGGTCCCACAGGTGGGCGCGCGCCAGAAGGCAGAGGTCGGCGCGACGCGCGGCGAGCGCGCCGTTGACGTCGGCCCACGAGGAGAAGTTGCCGACGCTCATCACCGCGACGCTGGCCTCGTTGCGGACCAGATCGGCGAGAGGGAGCTGCCACACCCGCCCGTAGGGAGGCTTCTGCTCGGTCACGGTGCCCGCCGACGAGACGTCGATGACGTCGACGCCCGCTGCGCGGAATGCCCGGGCGATGGCGACCACGTCCTCGTGGGTGATGCCCCCGGGGGCCCAGTCGGCGGTCGACAGGCGGACCGACATCGGCCGCTCCGCGGGCCACGCCGCGCGCACCGCGCGGAACACCTCGAGCGGGTAGCGCAGACGGTTCTCCACTGGGCCGCCGTACGCGTCCTCGCGGTGGTTGGTGAGCGGGGAGAGGAAGGTCGACAAGAGGTAGCCGTGCGCGACGTGCAGCTCCAGCCAGTCGAAGCCGGCCTCGATGGCCATCTCCGCGGCGCGGACGTGATCGGCCAGCACCTCGTCCATGTCGGCTCGGGTCATCGCGCGCGGGGCCTGGTGCTGCGGCGTCCACGGGATGCTGCTGGCGGCGAGGAGGGGCCAGCTGCCGTCCACCTCCAGCGGGACGTCGGGGCCGAACCACGGCTCGTAGGTCGCGCCCTTGCGACCGGCGTGACCGAGCTGAAGGCCAATCTTGCTGGCGGTGTGGCGGTGGACGAAGCCGGTGATGCGCCGCCAGGCGCCGATGTGCTCGCGCTTGTACATGCCGGCGCATCCGGGAGAGATCCGGCCGTCGCGGCTGACGTCCGTCATCTCCGCCAGGACGAGCCCGGCGCCGCCCACCGCGCGGCTCCCCAGGTGGACCAGGTGCCAGTCGTCAACCGTACCGTCCTCGGCGCTGTACATGCACATGGGCGAGACGACGACGCGGTTGTCGAGGACCAGATCTCGCACCTTGAGCGGCACGAACATCGGCGGGCGCGGGTCGCGCTTTCCGTCGAGGCGCGGGGGGAGGGGCGAGCCGAGGCCGCGCGCGGCCTCCTCCTCGAACGCGGCATCGATTCGGTCGACCAGCGCGGGATCGCGCAGGCGCAGGTTGGCGTGGGTGACGCGCAGGCTGCGGGTGAGCAGGGAAAAGGAGAATGTGAGCGGGTCGTGCCGCAGGTGGCGGTGTGTCTCCTCGAACCACTCCAGGCTGACCTGCGCCGCCCGCTGGAAGCTGTCGACCACCGGCCGTCGGGCCTTCACATAGGCGTCGATCGCGGCGTCGACATCGACGGCGCCGCCCGCCCCGGTGGCGGCCGCGACCGCCTCACGCAGGGCGAGCGCGTCCTCCAGGGCGAGCTTGGTGCCGGAGCCGATCGAGAAGTGCGCGGTGTGGACGGCGTCGCCCAGCAGCACCGCGCGCCCGGCGCGCCACGACGCGTTGCGCACCACCGGGAAGCGCCGCCACGTCGAGCGGTTGGCCTGCAGGCGATGACCGCCCAGCTCTTCAGCGAAGAGCCGCTCCAGGAACGCGACGGTGGCCGCCTCGTCCTCCACCGCCAGGCCGGAGCGGCGGAACACGTCGTCGTGGCACTCCACGATGAAGGTCGAGCCGCCTTCCTCGAAGCGGTAGGCGTGCACCTGGAACAGGCCGGGCTGGCCGTCCGCGAGGATCGCCTCCTTGAAGTGGAAGGTGAACGCCTCGAAGGGGAAGGTGGTCCCCAGCCACACGAACCAGTTCGGTCGCCAGTCGATCGAGGGCCTGAACGCGTCCTGGTGCGCGTTGCGGAAGGCGCTGTTCACGCCGTCGGCGACGAGGACCAGATCGGCGCCGGCGGTGACGTCGGTCCCGTCGGGCAGCCGGCCCTCACCGTCGAGCTCGCACCCGTGGCGGATGTCGACGCCGAGCTGGCGCGCGCGGTCCTCCAGGATTCCGAGCATCGCCCGCCGCGAGAGGCCGGCGAAGCCGTGCCCGGTGGACCGGTGTACCGCGCCCTGGGCGTGGATCTCGATGTCGTCCCAGTGGGCGAACGCCGCCGCGATAGCGGCGTGCACCGGCGGGTCCGCCTTCTCCAGCCCGTCGAGGGTGCGGTCGCTGAAGACGACGCCGAAGCCGAAGGTGTCCCCGGGTCGGTTGCGCTCGAAGACGGTCACCTCGTCGTCGGGCCGCGCCTTCTTGGTGAGGATGGAGAAGTAGAGGCCAGCCGGGCCGGCGCCGAGACAGACCGTCCTCATCGCGAGCGGGAGAGAAGCACGTCCGTCCGTCCCGCGCCCGCCTCAGCCGACCGGAAGCTCGAAGCCGATCTCCTCGAGCTGGACACCCAGGAAGCGGCGCGGTCGCACCACGATCTGCACGACCTCGCCCTCGGCGCCGGTTCGCCCCTCGACGCGCAGCTCCGGGCCGGACGGCGGGGCGTCCCGGAACAGCTCCGCGGCGGCCGCCTCGAGGACCGGCGCCACCTCGGCGCCCGAGGCGCCAGCGCCGATCTTGCCCAGGAGGGCGCGGGAGAACTGGATGAGGCGTGCCAGGAAGAGCTGGTCGACCAGCGGCACCGACGGCGGCCGCTCCTCGGGGTGGGTGGCGCCCGCGGTGTCGTAGGTCTTCTTGTCCGGCTGCACGTAGGCGGTCGGCGCCGAGTGCACGTAGGCCGCGTCGCTGTTGGGGGCGGAGGCGAGGAGCAGCACGCCCATGCGGGCCATCTCTCGCTGGGAGTCGGTCGAGACGTAGGCCTGGGTCGGCACCGCGACCTCGCTGCCGCCGTCCTCCACCTGGTGGACGAGCAGGTTCTCCAGGACACCGGCGCGGGCGCCCGAGATGCGGCACGGCCAGCGGGTCTCCTTGAAGCTCTTCGCCACCAGCGCGCCGATCGCCCACATCGGCGCGAGCCACACGCGCGCCTCGTGGTCGTCGGGGACCTCCTTCAGCTGCAGGTCCTTCACTCGCGAGGTCTGCTTGTCGTACGCGTTGCGCCCCAGCAGCGGGTTCATCGCGATGGAGACCCAGCGCAGCGACGGCTTCGACGCGGCGGCACGCCAGGGCGCGCGGTGCGGGGCGGTGAAGAGCCCGCCCTTGTGATCGATGCGCTCGATCGACGACAGATCGCCGACGCCGAGCAGGCCGACGCCCCCGTTGAGCACGCAGGGGACGACCGCGCCCTCCGCAGCCTCGGCGAGCGCCTCCAGCCGGGCGAAGGACGCGGCGGTGCCGTCGACGACGTCGTCGACCAGGGCCATCGTCACCGGGACGTCGCCCCGGCGCGCGATGCGGCGCAGCGCGGCCGGCGCGTCTGCCGCGGCGACCGAGAGCACGTCGATCTGCATTCCCAGCACCCCGAGGTGCGCCGCCTCGAGCAGGTGTGGCGAGGTCTCAAGCTCCTCGCCGATCGCGCGCAGGGCGTGCAGGGAATGCAGATCGACGTGCTCTCGGTCGCCGCTGCCGACGCGCCGGCCGCGCTGCGCCGCATCGCGCGCCGG
>JBKJLX010000447.1:0-17224 GCA_046596645.1 Polyangiaceae bacterium | reverse complement strand
GCGTGGGACAACGCGAAGAAAATTGTGGAGGTCGAACTCAAGGCCAAGGGAACGCCGCTGCATGACGCCTGCGTCGTGGGCGATACGGTGGGTGATCCGTTCAAGGACACGTCGTCCGTGGCGTTGAACCCGATCATCAAGTTCACCACGCTGTTCGGGCTGCTGGCCGTGCCGCTGGCGGTGTCGCTGACCGAACGCGAAGGGGCGAATTTGACGCACGCCCTGGCCGTGGTGTTCCTGCTGATTTCGATGTTCTTCGTGTACCGCTCGTTCTACGGCATGCGCATCGAGGTCGCCGACGCGGCGCCCGCGCACAAGCCGGCGCCGAACGCGGCGAAGTGACCACCAGGGGTGGGTGGCCGGTGCACCATGCCGGCCGACGCCACCCCACCCGGCCCTCCCGGCCAGCGACCCACGCCACTGAACAGCCCGGTTCCACCCTCGCGGGTGGGCCGGGCTTCTCGACGTTCCCGGGGAGATCGGGGCTATGCTGCAGCGGATCCCCGTGAAGGCCCAAGTCGCCGCCAATCAACGTCTCGCGGAGAAGCTGCGTGGTGAGGGCCGTATCTCCTTCGAGGAGTTCCACCAGGCGGTCGGTTACGCGACGCGGAACCAGTGCCGGATCGAGGACGCGCTCATCGAGCTCGACATCGTCGAGGAGGCCGAGCTCCTCAGCTACATCGGCAAGCTGTACGGAACGAAGTTCGTCTCCACCGACAAGCTCTTCAAGGCGCAGATCGACCCGCGGATCCTCGCGCTGGTCACGGCGAAGACGGCCGATCTCCACGGCGTCTACCCGCTCCTCTACGACGGGGGGAAGCAGTCGCTGGTGGTCGCCACGTCCGACCCCGACAACGACACCGCGCTGAAGGAGATCCGCATCGGCGCCGGCGTGAAGGAGGTGCAGGCCATCGTCGCCCGCCCCGCGGCAGTGCGAGCGGCGATCGCACGCGCCTACCAGCGGGACAACACGCCGTTCGAGCGCCTGGTCCGCCACGCGATGACGGTCGTGCAGCAGAGCGACAGCCTCGACCTCGGCGCTGCACCGCCGCCCATGCGGCGCTCGATGGGCTCGGGGCCGGACCTCGGGCTGGCTTCCGGGCTGGCTTCTGGGCTGGCGCTCGACCACGGCAACCCCACGCCCGGGGTAGACACAGGCTTTGCCCGGCGGTCGAACGCACCCCCGGCGCTCGACCTCCCGAGGCCCCATACCGGCGGCTCACTGGGGGACCGTGCGTCGCCCGCGCCGCCGCAGCCGCGACAGGGGACCAACGCGGGCCGCCGACCCGGCCGCCGCGACCCGACCGCCGCCGGCCAGCAGGTCCACGCGCCGATCCTCAGCCTCAGCTCGGCGCCCCCGCCCCCGATGGCGCCCGCCGCCGTCGCCCGATCGGCGGCCCGCATCGCGCCGCTGCCGCCGCGTCCACCGGCGGGCCTGTCGCTGGCGCCGCCGGTCGTCCCCTCGATGATGCCGGGTGCGGCGCCGCAGGAGGTGACCCTCGCCCGCGACTTCGTGGAGATGGTCTCGGTCCTGGTCGGCATCGCCGAGGCGACACGCGCGGATCTCAAGGGGCACTCCTCGATCGTCTCGCGCCTGATGGAGAGGATGGCGCGCCGCTTGGGCCAGAACTCCGCTGGCACCGCCGCCTTCGTCGTCGCCGGTCACCTGCACGACGTCGGCAAGCAGGGGTCCTTCCATCTGACGGCGCTGAACGTCGCGGAGTACGACGGGCACAAGGTTGCGGCGCAGAAGGTCTCGCTGGTGATCGACCGCCTCTTCTCCAAGGTCGCGCTCTCGACCGATGCGCGTGCCGCCGTCGCGACCATGTACGAGCGCTTCGACGGCAAGGGCTTGCCCACCGGGCTCGCCGGCAACGACATCCCGTTGGGTGGGCGCGTCCTCGCCATTGTCGACACCTACGCCGACCTGACCCACAACGCGCGCAACCCGTACCGCCGCATCCTGAAGCCGCAAGAGGCGTGCGACGTGATGTCGAGCTTCAAGGGCACCGTCTTCGATCCTCACCTGATCGAGGTGTTCCGCCCGCTCGCCCTGGGAGACGACATCCGCGCCCGGCTGCTGGTCGACCAGCCGACGGTGCTCATCGTCGATCCTGTGGCCGAGGAGACGGACCTCATCGAGGCGCGCCTCAACGAGCAGGGCTTCGACGTGCGCTCCGCGCGCACCCTGCAGCAGGCGTTCTACGAGCTGCAGTCGAACGAGATCGACGTGGTGGTCAGCGAGATCGATCTCGACGTGAGCGAGGGTGGCATCACCCTGCGCGCCGCCGCCAAGGAGGCGCCCTGGGGGCGCGAGCTGGTGTGGGTCATGCTTGCCAAGCGCAGCGACCGGGAGATGGCGCAAGCCGCCTTCGCCATGGGCGTCGACGACTTCGTCGCCAAGCCCGCCAACGCCGACGTCCTCGTGGCCAAGCTCGTCCAGCTGGTCGACCGTCACAAGGCGAAGATGTCGTCGCGGGGCGTCAGCGGGTCCCTGGCGGAGATGGGGCTGCCCGACATGGTGCAGATCCTCTGGCACGGCCGGAAGACCTGCAACCTGCGCATCGACAACGACGGTCAGCGCGGGGAGATCCACTTCTCCGCCGGGCAGATCATCCACGCCCTGTGGGCCGACCTGAAGGGCGAGGAGGCGTTCTACAAGATGATCACCCTCGCCGACGGCACCTTCCGGATGGACCCGGCGTTCGAGCCCAAGCAGAAGACGATCACCAACTCGCCCGAGGGTCTGCTCCTCGAGGGCATGCGCCGTCTCGACGAGGCCGCGAACAAAGGGGCGTGAGCGCAGCGGGCGGCACGCGGGGCGGGGACCTGGAGGCCCGCCTGGGGACTTGCCGAAGGCACGCGCGGTCACTACGATTTCCGCAGGCCTGGACCGACTCGTCGGCCGGGACCCGGAGGCAACATGTACGGACCCAAGGGTGCTGGCGGCGCTGCGTCGCCCCAGCAAGGTGCGCGACCGCGCAAGGTGACCGTCCCCGAGATCCGCTCCCGCAAAGGGGGCGAGCCACTCGCGATGGTGACGGCCTACGACTACACGATGGCGCGACTGCTCGATGAGGGCGGCGCCGACCTGCTCCTCGTCGGCGACTCGCTGGGCATGGTCGTGCAGGGTCATGCCACCACGCTGCCGGTGACGGTGGACGAGATCTGCTACCACGGGCGCGCCGTCGCGCGCGGCGCCGCGCGGGCGCACGTCGTCGGCGACATGCCGTTCATGAGCTTCCAGATCTCGCCCGAAAAGGCGCTCGAGAACGCCGGCAAGCTGGTGAAGGAGGGCGCCTTCGAGAGCGTCAAGGTCGAGGGTGGCGTCGAGATCGCCGACCACGTGCGGCGCATCGTCGGCTGCGGCATCCCGGTGATGGGCCACGTCGGCCTCACGCCGCAGTCCGTCCACGCGATGGGCGGCTTCAAGGTGCAGGGCAAGGGCGAAGAGGCGGCCGCTCGCGTGGTCGCCGACGCCCGCGCCATCGAGGAGGCGGGCGCCTACGCCATCGTCCTCGAGGCGATCCCGCCGGACCTGGCGGCGCTGGTCACCGAAGCGGTCTCGGTCCCCACCATCGGCATCGGCGCCGGCGCCGGGTGCGATGGTCAGGTGCTGGTTTGCTACGACATGCTCGGCATGTTCCGCGAGCTCTCTCCCCGGTTCGCCAAGCGCTACGCCGAGCTGGGCGATGCGATCGTGGAGGCCACTCGCACCTATGTGGCCGAGGTGCGCGAGCGCGCGTTCCCTGGGCCGGAGCACGAGTTCAAGCCCAACGGCGCCACCATCGTCACGCATTGAGGCGCTGAGGGGGGCCGCCCCCAGGTTGCGGGAACACGAGCGGCGCGCGGGGCGTCACGAAACACGCGCCTCGCCCGATGAGGGAGGGCACCCGGTACTGGCGGCGTAAGATCGCCGCCGGGTCCGCGGTTCCCTCTCCACCTCGCCCCATGCCCCCGAACTCCTCCCTCGTGAAGCTGCGCCGCGCGCTGCGGCTGGCACCGCTCCTGGCGGTCGCCGGGGCAGGCCTCGCCGCGGCGATGGGGCAGACCGAGGTGGAGGCGGCGCCCGCCGGGCCGCCAGCGGCGCTGGTGGCCCTTCCCGGACCGGCACCGCGCGCGCGTCGCGAGGGGACGGACGTGGCGGCGGTGAACGCGGCCTGCGCGAGGTGCCACGCCGAGGTGGCGGCGGAGTGGAGGGGCTCGATGCACCGGCAGGCGTGGGTCGACCCGGTGTTCGAGGAGGCATATGACATCGAGCCGCTCGCGTTCTGCCGCAGCTGCCACGCGCCGGAGTCCGACCCCGAGTCGATGCCGACCGCCGCGGCGCAGGACGTCGGCGTCGCCTGCACCACCTGTCACGTCCAGGAGACAGGGCAAGGCAGCGTCGTCGTCGGCGCCCACGGCGCGCCTGCATCCTCCCCCCACCCGGTGCTCGCCGACGCGCGGATGGCGACGACGTCCGCCTGCGCCAGCTGCCACCAGTTCGACTTCCCGCGGCGCGAGGGCGCGCCGATGCAGGACACCGTCCGCGAGCACGCCTCGTCCCGCTTCGCGTCGACGCCCTGTCAGACGTGCCACATGCCGCAGAAGAAGGCGGCAAACGGGCGCACCTGGAAGAGCCACGCCTTCTCCGTGATCTCCGACCCCGCCATGATCCGCCGTGCGGCGACGGCGCGCGCCGACCGCGCCGGGCCGCGGGTGCTGCGGGTCGCCATCGAGCCCGCCGGCGCAGGCCACGCCTTTCCCACCGGGGACATGTTCCGCCGCCTCGAGGTGCGCGCGGTGGCGGTCGACATCGCTGGTGCCGTCGTGGCGCAGGCGCCGCCCGTCCACCTGGGGCGCACCTTCGGTGACCGCCTGAAGGGCGCGCACGGGTTCGCGATGGACCGGATCGAGCTCGAGGACTCGAGGATCGCGCCGCCGGGAGCGGGCGCGGGCACCACCGTCGAGCTGCGCTTCCCGATGTCGGTGCGGGGCGCCGAGGTCCGATGGCAGCTCGTCTACCAGAGGATGTCGACCGCGATGGCGGCTTCGTTCGGCGTCGAGCAGGCGCTCGACGAGATCGTCGTGGCCGAGGGCGTCGTCGCGCCGCTCGGACCGCCGGTGGAAGCGGCCAGCGCGCCGCGAGAGGAGAGGGGACGATGAGGAAAGACCTGCAGCACCGTCAGGTGCAGCTACGGAAGCAACTCCTGAGCGCCGTGGCGCTCGCGGCCTCGATGCTCGCGGCGAGCCCGGCGCTGGCCGAGCAGACCTGGCAGAAGGTGTTCGACGTCGATGGCCCGTCGAAGGCGGGAAGCGCCGAGGTCGCGCAGGTCTCGAAGAACTGCGAGTACCGGATGATGAGCCGCATGGGGCCCGATCCGAAGGAGGTCGCGGTGTGCGAGGCCGCGGTGAAGCGGCTCGCCGCGCGCGGCGCCTCCGCGGTGCCGGCGATCCTGGTCGCGCTCGATCGCGAGACCCTCGGCTACACCGCGCGGGATCGCCTCTACGCCGCCCTCGCCCAGAGCAAGGACCCTGCGGTCGCGGGGCAGATGATCGACGCCATGGCGAAGGTGGCCACGCAGAAGGTGGACGAGCGCACCTACGAGGCGACGCAGATGGAGGAGGTGGCGCGCGCCATCCTCCACAGCACCCCCAACGAGCGCGCGCCGTGGGTGGAGGCCGTCAAGCAGGACGCCTTCGAGCGGCTCACCGAGAACGTCGTCGGCTGGCGAGACCTGCAGCGCCGAACGGCGGGCAAGACCGCGGACGAGCTGGCGGCGGCGCGGCTCGCCGACGCTCGAGCCCGGAAGGACGACAAGGACCTGGAGAAGGCCTACATCGCCGTGCGCTACCTGTCCGGCCGCGAGCCGGCAGAGGCGCGAGCGGCCAGCGAGGCGCTCCTCGCGCGACTGCCGCCGCCCGCCTTCGGCGTGAAGGACGAGCTGGCGGCGGTGCGCCGCCACGTCGAGGGCCTGCGGCGCACGGCGGAGTTCCACGAGCGCGAGGCGGCGGAGGAGGCGCGGAGCAAGCCCGCCAGGACGCCCACCAAGGGACAGGCCAAGGCGCCGCCGGCCGTGAAGCCGTCGCCGCCCTCGCAGGCCGGACTCGACTCGAAGTCGCGTAGCTGAAGGCGGAGCGACCCTGACCACGCGCCGCCGTCGCCTCGCGTCCGGCGCGTTCTCGCTGGCGGTGCTGGGCGCGGTCGCCCTGCCCGCCACCTGGCCCTCCGGGGAGGACGGCTTCCCGCTCTCCAGCTATCCGATGTTCGCGCGGCGGCCCAGGGCGCGCGCGGCGATCGTCACGGTCGTGGGCGTCACGCCGGGAGGCGTCTCGACCCCGTTGACGCCGGAGCTCATCGCCGGCGCGCCCTGGGTGAACCTCGCGGGCCGCGTCGTGCGCGAGCGCGTGAAAAAGGGCCCGCGGGCCGCCGAGAGCCTCTGTCGCACGGTGGCGGAGCGGGTCGCGGCCGCCGCGCTCGCCCTCGAGCACATCGAGGTCGTCACCGAGTCGTTCGACACGATCGCCGCGATCGTCGACAGCGCGCCCCCCCGCGGTCGGAAGGTGCACGCGCGCTGCCCGGTGCGGCCATGAGCCGTGTCGTCGACCGGCTCGAAGCGTGGTGGTGGCGGCCCGCGCCCGCGCTGCGTCTCGGAGTCTTCCGCGTGCTCGTCGGCGCGTACTGCGCGGTCCTGCTGGCGTTCGGTGGCTCGCACTACGCCGCGGTCGGCGAGCTTCCGAGGTCGAGCTTCGCGCCGGTCGGCATCGTGCGGGTGCTCGTGGCGCCGCTCCCCGCGGCCGTCGCGACCGCTGCGGTCGTCCTGGCCGGCGTCCTGTGCATCGCGTTCACGGTCGGCTTTCGACATCGCGTGCTCGCGCCCGTGTTCGCCGTCTCGCTCCTCTGGGTCACCACCTACCGCACCAGCTGGGGACACATATCGCACGACGACAACCTGGTGGTCCTCCACGCGCTCGTCCTCTCCATCGCGCCGGCGGCCGACAGCATGGCGCTCGACGCCCGGGGCGCGCGCCGCCGTGGCGTCTGGTCGCCTCGCCATGGATGGCCGCTCCGGTTGATGGCGCTGATCACCGTGCTCACCTACCTCCTGGCGGGCTGGGCGAAGCTTCGCTTCGGGGGCGCCGCCTGGCTCGATGGCAGCGTCGTCCGGCTCAACGTCGCCCACGACGCCCTGCGGAAGGCCCGCCTGGGCGGCCCCACGCTGGGCCTGGCCGCGCTGCTCCTCCCGCAGCCATGGGCCTTCGCACCCGCCGCCTGGGCCACCATCGCGCTCGAAGCCGGGGCGCCGCTGGCGCTCCTCCACCGGCGTGTCGCCGCCGTGTGGGCGGTCTGCATGTGGACCTTGCACGTCGGGATCGCGCTGATCATGACGCTGACCTTCGCGTACCCGCTGTCGGGGGTAGCGTTCGCTCCGCTCTTTCGCGTCGAGCGCGCCCTGGCCCGGCTGCGGCGTCGATTCCGTCGCGGGCGGCGCCGCGCCTAGGGTGCGCACCGCGGTGCCCCCAGCAACCCCGCCCTGACGACGACCCACGTCGGCGCGGGCGTCGGCTCCCCACCGTCGCCCGCGCAACGAGCGCCAGGACGGCGGCCCCCGCGAAGGGCGCCGTCAGCCATGAGCTCACATCTTGGCTCTTGCTGCGACCGTGCCGAGAACAGCGATCCCGCTTCCGGCCTTGGTGCTGACGGTGGCGCCATCAGGGTCGACGACCGCCTCGGCGACGAGGCCCCACTCGCCGTACGGAACCCAGTTGTCGTACGTCTTCGTGCCGTTCATGTAGATCTCGATTTCGGTCCCCGGCGACCAGCCGATGATGTTCTCGAAACGCAGGGAGGCGGCGGGGCAGATGTGCGTGTCGAGCGCGCCCGTGCCGATGAGGACCTCGAGACCCAACGCTGGATCGACCGCTGGCAGCTCGGCCTCGGGAATACCGCGGATGTCGAACAGAGCACCGACGAAGCGCCCATCGGACTCATCGCCGTACGTGATGAGGTCGAACTCGACCGAGGCACCCGCGGGCGCGGTCACGGTCACGCCACCCGAGGTCGCCGGCTGGCCGGGAACGAGCGGGACACCCTCCGAGAACGGCGGAAGGCGGAGCACGCGCACCGTCCCGAACTCGTAGGTCGGAGCCGCGGGGATCAGAGCAACCATCTTGGCGTAGCCCCTCCCGTTGTAGCCCACGTTGAACCTCGGATCGCGCTGCTCGGCGCCAGGCCCGGACACGGTCACCTCGCCGCTCGCATCGCTGCTCGCCGGCAAGCTGCACAGGTCGATACCGCAGAGGGAGCACTGCACATCCGCCGCGGGCTCGCCGAACTGGTCGACGAGGGAAGCGTGGACGGAGTCGATCTGCACGACCTCGCCGAGGGGCGCCGGTTCAGGCGCAGGGCAGCTCGGCCCCACCTCTTCTCCGCCGCCCTGAGATGGGCCGCTGATCAGCGCCCCACCAGCACCACCAGCTCCTTGATCAGCGGCGTCATCGGCTCCCTGACCGCCCGCGCCGATGGAGTCGTCTGCCGGAGGACGACCGTCGTCACCCTCCCCGCACGCCCCCGCGAGGCCAGCCACCAGAAGGAGGACACCGATCCGATCGCGATGAGTTGCCATGGGTTGCCTCTATCCACCGTTGGTGACCGCATGCGCGACGATCGCGTCGAACCCCAGCGTGTCGTCCTCGCCCGCGTAGCAATCGAGAATGGTCATGTCGGGCGCGATGGCGCACTTGCCGGGGCGCTGCGTCCCGTCCCACGGCGTCGTCGCATACGTCTGGTAGCTGCCGTCCGCGAGCACGGGTATGCCCGTGAGCCCGAGCGACGCCGCGTACGTCTTCACCGTCTCGCCTGTGGCGGGGTCCGCCGAGCTGTCCTCGTTCATGATCATGATGAAGGAGAACGGGATCCCGGTCTCGGCAACGAACGCCTCGGTCTCGCTCGCGAGGCGCACGGCCTCGCCCTTGCACGGACCTCACCAGGTCGCTGACATCACGAGGATGTGGTACTCGGCGCGCTTCGTCTGCGGCGAGGCTGGCGTCGTGGCGAAGTCCCAGAGGGCGACCGGCTCGAGGCACTGATCGACGAGCTGCATGTTGGCGATCACGTCTCCCTCGTTCTTGCCCGTGGATACGAGGTTCCCGGGGTCGTTGTGCTTCCAGCCGCACGCGTAGCACTGCTGCGCGACGTCGAGGGGATCGCTCACGCACGCGACCTCGACCGGATCGGCAGCGCCGTCTCCATCCGTGTCCGCAAGCACCGGGCTCGTCCCGGCCTCCAGCTCGTCGCAGTCGCTGATCCCGTCGCGGTCGCTGTCAGAGCTACGCGGGTCGGTGCCGCGCTGCTGCTCTTCAACGTCGGTCAGGCAATCGTCGTCCGCGTTGGCGGTCGAATCCTCGCCGGGCGCTTGGCCACCGGGGTCGCCATTGCCGCAGCCCAGCAACAGCAGGAGTGCGAATGCGGAACCGAAGGAGCGCGAGACCATCATGGCCGGAGGGGGAGAATCAGCGTCGACCCTCATCGAGAGGCCTCGTGCGCGGGGTAGCCGGAGTCCGTGATCGCAGTCGCAATCCGTGCCGGGTCCGTCTCGGCGGGTCGGTAGCGAACGCGAGCACGACCGGGGTCCATCGTGACCTGTACATCGACGACGCCAGGCACTCCTCGCGCGGCGGTGCGCACGGTGATGGGACACGTCGCGCAGTGCATGCCTTCGACGACGAGCTCGGCGAGCTGCTCGCCCGTCGCCGGTGACGGGGTCGACGGGTCGGCAGCGGTCGCGGCGGACGATGTCGCGCGCCCAGTCGGAGCGTCACGTCGCTCGCACGCGGCAATCCAAAGCACCGCCAAGATTCCAACCGTGACGACCGCCCCGCGGGTCATGTCGCGCTCTCCACCATGGCGCGGGACAGACGCCTCTGGCGGAAGAATGTGAGGGCGCGGCTCAGCGCGAGGATGGCGCCGGCGGCGACCGCAAGGTAGGTGAGCGCTCCGAAGGCATCCGCGGAGCACGCACCGCCGCACGCGAACGCGGGCGACGACCAGAGGAAGGCGACGGCGACTGCAGCGGTCAGCAGCTTCTTCATGGTGGTCCCTCGTCAGGCCGCGCAGCACGAGAGCTTCGACACGTCCCTGTCGAACGTCTGAGCCGCGAGCTTGATGGCTTCGGAGCTGGTCAAGTAGGGGTGGAACGCTCGAGCGAGCTCGCTCACGGCGATGCCATGGCGAATGGCGAGCGCCGGCTCCATGATCAGATCACCGGCTTCTGGCGCGAGGATGACGGCTCCAACGAGGCGATCGGTACCGCGGGCGCGAAGCAGCTTGACGAATCCTCGGGTGTCGCGCGCAGCGACGGCGCGCGGAACGTGCGTGAAAGGAAGCCTCGCCACATCCAGCGCGATGCCCTGCCGGTGCGCCTGCCTCTCGGAGAGACCGACGGTCGCGAGCTGGGGGTCGGTGAAGACCACGGCGGGGAGCGCGGAGTAGTCTCTCCTGGTCTTCGTCGCGCCCAGCGCATTCCCGGCGGCCAGTCGGCCTTCGTAGGCGGCCGTGTACACGAAGGCTGGTTCGCCGATGACGTCGCCGGCCGCGAATACGCCAGCGGCGGTCGTTTCCAGTGCCTCGTCCACGACGATCGTGCCGTCCTCGCGGAGACGCGCCCCGATGGTCTCGAGACCGAGATCATCGGTGTTCGGGACCCGGCCCATCGCGACCAGGATGTGCTCGGCGGCCACCTGCACGCGCTCGCCCCGGTGTTCGTACTCGACCACCCGTCGGTCACCGTTGCGGGTCGCTGCGAGGATGCGCGCGCTCGTGACGATGCGAATGCCTTCGGCCGACAGAAGGCGCTCCAGCTCCGCTGTGACGTCGTCATCCTCGTCGGGCAAGATGTGGTCGCTGCGCTGGAGCAGGGTGACTTGCGTTCCGAAGCGGGCGAACGCCTGGGCGAGCTCCAGCGCCACGAAGCGTCCCCCCAGCACGATCATCGACTTCGGCAGCTCGTCGAGCACGAGGGCGTCGGTGCTCGTCAGAACGCCCGCCTTCGAGATCCCCGGTATGTCCGGGATGCGCGGACGCACGCCCGTGGCGACGATGAAGCGAGCGGCCTCGAGCTCGGTGCCGCCCACCGAGAGCCGCCCTGGCCCCACAAAGCGCGCGTGTCCCTCGAGGAGCGATGCGCCCTTGGTCTCGGCGAGAACGCTCGCGTACTTCGACGCGCGAAGCCCTTCCACCAGCTCTCGCTTCTCCTTCATGAGCGCCTTCCAGTCCTCCACGCGGCCGCTGGACGTCGTGCCAGCGAACCGCGCGTGGCTTGCACGATGCACAGCCTCCGCCGCGCGGATGAGGGTCTTCGACGGCACGCACCCGATGTTCACGCAGGTACCGCCGAGCGTGCCTCGTTCGACGAGCACCACCTTCGCGCCCAGCTCCGAAGCGCGGAGAGCCGCTCCGAACGCCGCGCCTCCGGATCCGATGACGGCGAGGTCGTAGGAACCAGCGCGCGCGGCAGGCGTCCGTGCCGTCAGGACCGTTTCGTGGAGGGTCACTGCGATGCTCCTCAGCTGAACAGGTAGGGGACGAGCCGCGGGAACAGGAGGAAGCCGACGACGAGCGCCGTCGCGACCCACAGCATGATTCGACCTGCGCGATTCGTGCGCGGCGCGGGGCAGTCGCACGCAGCCCCGTCGGCGCTCGCGGCGGCCGGCGCGGGGCGCGGGCGCCGATACGTGAAATAGAACCCAGCGCCGAGCAGACCGAGCGTGAGCGCCATGAAGTAGGGTCGGTACGGCTCGAACTTCACGAGGAGCCCCGCGCCGCCGAGACCGAGGAGGGCGAAGATCAGCGGCGCCACGCAGCACGCGGAGGTGAGGAACGCCGCGACGATCGATCCCGCGCTGGCGACGAACGTGGCCCGGGTGGTGTCCGCAGAGCGCTCGGGTGGTGCGGCGGCCGACGTGGGGCAGCAGTCTTCCGAGGAGGCCGTCATGCCACCAGACCTTGCATGGCGCGCGCCACGGTGAGAATTGCCTGGAATGCATACAAGATGACTTCGCGGCGGCGGTTTGCCTTCAAACTGGCGGGAACCTACCCTTCCAGCTTGGAGTGATCGACATGGCCGACGACGACCTCATCGCGAGGAGCACCGCCATGCGGCGTGTGCTGACGCTCGCGGAGCGAGCGGCGGCCACCGACTCGACCGTGCTCATCACGGGCGAGAGCGGGACGGGCAAGGAACGCATCGCACGGCTCCTCCACGCGCGCTCGCGTCGCAGCAGCAAAGCGTTCATCGGCGTGAACTGCGCAGCGTTGCCGGAGGCGTTGCTCGAGAGCGAGCTCTTCGGCCACACGAGGGGTGCCTTCACCGGAGCGACGGGCGACAAGCAGGGCCTGTTCGAGGCCGCCTCCGGAGGGACGCTGTTCCTCGACGAGATCGGAGAGACCCCGCTCTCGATGCAGGTGAAGCTGCTTCGCGCCCTGCAGGAGCACTCGGTGCGGCCCGTGGGCTCGACGAAGGATGTGTCCGTCGATGTCCGCGTGGTGGCGGCCACCAACCGCGACCTCGCCGCGCTGGTTGTTGCTGGGGCATTCCGCGAGGATCTCTTCTATCGACTCCGGGTCATCCCACTCGAGCTACCGCCGCTCCGCGACCGGCGCGACGACATCCTGCCCCTGGCCCGCCAGCTCATCGCGCGAACGTGCAAGCAGAACTCCTGCGGTCCCTGCGCGCTGTCGAGCGACGTCCTCGACGCGCTTCACGCCTACGGCTGGCCCGGCAACGTGAGGGAGCTCGAGAACGCGATCGAGCGTGCGGTCGTGCTCGCCGAAGGCCAACCGAAGATCGAGCTCGGAGATCTCCCGCCGGAGATCCGCGGTCCGGTTGCCAGAAAGGGCGCAGAACCCGAACCGCTCACGCTCGCGGAGCTCGAGCGTCGCCACATCCTCGCGACGCTGGAGCGCCTCGACGGGAATCGCGCTGCCAGCGCGCGCGCCCTGGGCATCGGGGAGAACACGCTGTGGCGGAAGCTGAAGGCCTACGGAGTGCCCGCCGCGCGCTGAGCCAAGGCATCACCGATGTTGCACACCATCTTCTCTCGCAACGAGGGAACGACGCCGGCTCTTGGTCTGCTGATCAGACGGGGACATGATGACGAAGCTCGGCGCCGCCCCGTACCTGGGGGTGCCGTCGGCGATCCGCGTCCCCGCGCCGATGCCTCGATGATGCGGGCCGCCTCATGGATGAGCGAGCTCGTCGCGACGACAGTGCTCGCGCGGGGGACTCGCACGCTGCTGCAGGAGGAGCCGAGCCGACCTTCGCCACCGCCACCGACCGAGGGAGCCCATCTCGTCGCGCACGCTATCCGGCGGGCGGGGACACCGCCGCGTCCTCGCGCCTGCGGCCCGAGAACACGCGCAGCGCCGTCTCCGCCGCGAACAGCGCGAGCAGGGCCGCGGCGACCCAAGGCGACGCGTCGGTCCGCGGGGCCTCGCCGCCGAGGTCGCCGGCGCGAGCGACGTCGGTGACGGCGCGCGGTCGCAGATCGATCTCGCGCGCGGCGATGGTCGCGACGCGCGTCGACGTCGTGCCGTCGAGCTGGAGCCGGTAGAGGCCGCGCACGTCCGGCTCGAGGTGGGCGAGCTTGCCCTCGCCCCGCAGGTCGACGGGCACCGGCGAGCCGCCCTCGATCGGCAGGTGCTCCGCCCTGGCCCGGGCGAAGCCGTCGAGCGCGACGCTCTGCCCCACCTCCACGCGGGCGCTCCCGTTGGCGGAGCGCGCCAGCTCCGCCACCCGGTCGAGCAGCGCGAGGAAGGCGGGGCGGAGCGCGAAGTCGCTCGCCCCGGTGGAGAACGGCACCGACAGCGCGAGCACGCTGCCGCGGCCCATGCGCTTGCGCGTGATGAAGGGCGCGCCGTCCTTCCAGGCGGCCAGCACTTCCACCCCGTCACCGCCCTCGACGGCCAGCGTGGCGCGGCCCCTGGGCGCGATGTCGACCAGGCCCTGCGCAGTGACGCCGAAGATGCCCGCGGTGGCGGGGTCGACGCCGGGCGCCGGCGTCGGCCCCCAGCGCACCACGCCGGCGACCAGGCCGGCGAAGCTCGAGCCCAGCGGCGCCGTCTGGCTGGTCGGACCCAGCGCGACCAGGAGCGTGCCCCCGCCCTCGATCCACCCGGCCAGCGCGCGCCGCTGCTCCGGCGTGAAGCCCGGGGGATCGTCGACGACCAGCGCGCCGAGGCCGGCGAGCTCCTTGTCGTCCTCCGGCGTGGCGGTGAGGGGCTTCGCCGAGGCGCCGAGCCCCAGCGCGGAGTAGCCCTGCTCCACCGGCGGCGGACCGCCGGTCTCGGTGCGGTTCACCGTCGCATCGCTGATGACGCCGATCGCGAGCTCGGCGCCCGGTGGCGCCAGCGGCGCCACGTCGTCGTGCGCGATCGCATCGGAGCCGTCGAGCGCGGCGACCAGCGCTGCGTCCTCCGCCACCGGCGGCAGATCGATGGTGTAGGTCGCCGACTCGACGAGCGGGGGAAGGGGCAGGGTGGCGATCGTCTCCGTCTTGCCCTCCTGGCGGACCACGACGGCGCGGCCTTCGGAAGGCGACGCGCCCTCGTCGCCCATCGCGCAGGCGACGCGGACCTCGGCGCGGGCCGCGGTGCGCGAGGCGCCGAGGATGGCGCAGTCACCGCGCGTCCTCGTCGCGAGATCGGGCAGCGGGAACCACAGCGCCACCTCGTCGTCACCGAGCAGGGCGGGCGCGTCCGGCCGGCCGTCGCGCATGTCCGACAGGAGCACCGCGCGCCGATCGGGCTGGGGCAGCGCCGCCACCAGCGAGCGCGCGAGGGCCAGCCCGCCCTCGAGATCGGTGGCCCGATCGGTGGACGAAAGCTTCTCCACCGCCTCGCGCGCGGCGCCGAGATCGGTGGTGGGCGCGAGGGCGACGCGGGCCGGGTGCCCGGCGAGGACGATGGCCACCGAGTCGCCGGAGCGCGAGCCGGCGACCAGATCGAGCGCGCCGCGCTGCGCCCGCTCGAAGCGCGTCGTCGGGTCGCCCTCCGCCAGCGGCGCGCGCATGGATAGCGAGTCGTCGATCACGATGGCGATGGCGACGCTGGCGCCCCCGCGGCGCTCCAGCGCGAGGTGGGAGCAGGAGACGAAGGGCGTCGCGCCGAGCAGCGCCAGCCCCAGCACCGCCAGCACGCGGACGCCGAGCAGCGCGCGGTCCTCGATGCGGCTGCGGCGGCGTGCGGTCGGCGGGGTCGCCGAGAGCAGCGCGGTGGGCGCGAACGCCCGGATCTCGGCGTGGCGGCGACGCAGCAGGTGCGCCGCCAGGGGGAGACCGACGAAGAGGCCGACCGCCAGCGCCGCCAGCGTCAGGAAGCTCACCGTCGGCCTCCCACGAACGCGGCCAGGAGCTGACGCACCACGTCCGCCGGGGGCAGGCTCGAGGTCGCGCGCACCAGGGCGCCCCCGCGCGCGGCCATGTCGCTGCCCCAACGCGCGCGCAGCGCGGCCAGTCGCTCCAGGTAGAGCCCGCGGATCGCGGCCGGGTCCGCCTCGACCACCGCGTCACCCTCCATGGCCTTGAAGCGGAAGTGCCCCTCGTAGGGCAGCGTCTCCTCCTCGGGATCGAGGACCTGCCCGACGACGATGCTGCGGTTGCGCGTCGCCAGCGCGGCGACAGCCCGCTCGGCGCGCGGCGGCAGGTCGACCAGATCGGACAGCAGCACGATGGTCGCGCCGCGCCGCGCGCGCTCCGCCACCGGACCCAGCGCCCGCTCGAACGACGCGTCGTCGTTCGCGATGTCCCCACCCGCCTTGAGCGTGGAGAGCGCCCACACCACGCGCTCGAAGGCCTCGGCGCCAGCGCGCGCCGGGACCAGCCGCGCGCCCACGCCGCCGATGAAGCCGAGCCCCACCGGATCGCCGGTCGCGACCGCCACCCGCGCCAGGGCCGCCGCGACCAGCGCGGCGTAGGCGAGCTTGGCGCCCGGTCCCGCGCCGCGGAACGTCATGGAGGCGGTGGCGTCGACGATGATCCAGAGCGCGCGATCGGTCTCCGTCTCGAACTCGCGGATCATCAGCTTGCCGTGTCGGAGCAGCGAGCGCTTGTCGAAGAACCGCAGGTCGTCCCCCGGCACGTAGGGGCGTTGCCCGAAGAACTCGACGCCCGGTCCGCGGCGGGCGCTGCGGTGCTCGCCCGCGTACACGCCCTCGGCGACGGCGCGCGCGCGCAGGCGCAGCGGCGCGATGTCTCCCCAGTCGATGGGGATGCCCTCGAAGGCGGACCCTTGCGCAGCGAAGGGAGCGGCGCGGCGCATGGCGGTACCGAGGCGTAGCGCGGGGTGCAGGCGACGTCGACGCCCGCGACGTGGCATGCTCCAGCTGCTTTCAATCCGGAGGGGCGAGCGTGCTGCGATGGGCCTCGACCGAGGTGCGGGTGCTGCTGCGACCCCGCGCGACGTTCGCGGAGCTCGCCGCGTCGAAGGAGGAGGGTCCGCGCACGCTCGCCCGGCGGATCGCGCTCCAGCTGCTGGTGCTGGCATGTGCCGTCTCCATGACCACGGCAGGGCGGCTCGTGCCCTCGCACCTCGTCCTCGGGCTCGTCGCCTGGTCGTTCGTACCGGCGATCCAGCTGGTGGCGGCGTCGCTCGGCATCCACGTCGCGCACCGCGGGCTCGATCTGCGGCGGGTCCTGTCCATCTACGCCGCAGGCAACGGCCCCTTCCTGGTGCTGCTCTCCGTCGTGCCGGCGGCGATGGTGCTCGTCCCCGGCAGCGCGTTCTCGTTCTGGATCGAGCTCGGCGCGCTGCCGGCCGCGATCGGCGTGGCCCTGCTCCTCGGCGTGTGGCTGACGTACCTCTTCCATCGCGTGGCGCTCGGCGTCTCGCCGGGCCGGGCGGCGCTGGCGACCACGGTGGACCTCGTCTCGAAGGTGCTCCTGTCGCTGGCGTGGTTCGCGGGCATGGACAACCTGGTGCCGCAGTTCCTGGGAGCCGCACCGTGACGGCGCGCCTCGCCCGGCCCACGTGGTGGGCGGCGCTGGCGGCGGTGGCGCTGGCTGCCTCGTGCGGCGTCGGGGGCGCGCTCGACCCGGCCCCGCCACCGATCTCGGCCACGCGCGGCGGCTTTCGCGTCGTCGAGGCCGATCTCCACGTGCACACGCGCTTCTCCGACGGCTTCCTCTCGCCCTTCGACGTGGTGCTCCACGCACGGCGTCAGGGGCTGGGCGCCATCGCGCTCACCGA
>JBKJLX010000339.1:0-5273 GCA_046596645.1 Polyangiaceae bacterium | reverse complement strand
GCGGCCGTTCTGGGTGAGCAGGCCCAGCACGTCGCCCGCGGTGGGCGCGGAGCCGCTCGCCGCCGCCAGATCACGCCAGGGCAGCACCACCTCGGCAGCGCCGATCGCGTCACGCGCCCCTGCAAAGGCGAGCATGCGGACCGTCGCCGCCTCCACGTCCTGGGCGGCCTCCATCCGATGTGGCGAGACTAGCACGCAAACTTCGCACACACCGGCGCGAACTCCCCCTAAACTTGCGCGCGCAACGCTCCTTCGGCGCGCGGTCCCCCGCGCCCGCCCCTCGGATGAACCCGGACCAGAGCTTCCAGCCAGGCACCATCCTCGCCGGTCGCTACCAGGTTCGCCGCGAGCTCGGTCGCGGCGGAATGGGAGTCGTCTACCTGTGCCGTGATCTCGTTCACGACGAGCGCATCGCGCTGAAGATCCTGTCGCGGCCGGGCATCACCCCCAGCGCGGAGGACGCGTGGTGGTTCCAGGAGGAGGCCCGCGCCCTCGCCGGCCTGTCGCACCCCGCCATCGTGCGGGCGCGCGACTTCGGCACCCTCGCCGACGGCACCCCTTTCCTGGGCATGGACGCGGTGCCGGGGCGCTCCCTCCACGAGTGGATCTACCTCGCCCACACCGAGGGCCTTCTCCCCTGGCCCATCGTGTGGACGTGCATCGACCAGGTGCTCTCGGCGCTCGCCCACGCCCACGCGCGCGGGGTGATCCACGGCGACCTCAAGCCCTCGAACGTCCTGCTCGACGTGCCGGAGCACGGCGACCCCCAGGTGCACGTCCTCGATCTCGGCCTGGCCTGGCTGCTGAAGGACCGCGTCGACCACCGCCTCGACGGCGGCGCGGAGGCGGAGCCGACGGTGCGCTTCGGCGCCGGCACCCCGGGGTGGATGGCGCCGGAGCAGATCCGCTTCGCCACGCCGCACATCGGCCCGCCCACCGATCTCTACGCCCTCGGCTGCATCCTCTACGCGCTCCTCAGCGATCGGGAGCCCTACGTCGGCTCCAACGAGGAGCTGCTGTCCCAGCACCGCAACGCGCCGGCCCCCTCACCCGTGCTGCCGCCCGACGTCCCGAAGGAGGTCGCGCCCTTCGTCGTCAAGCTGATGCAGAAGCGGCCCTGGCACCGCTTCCAGTACGCCTCCGACGCACGGCGCGCCTGGCGCGCGTGGAAGCCCTCCTCCAACGCCAGCGAGACGCCGCTGCCGCTCCGCTCCAGCGAGAAGCCGAGCATCATGCCCACCCGGGAGGAGATCACCCTCCCCGAGCCCTACGGCATCCCCGGTCATCCGCAGACGGAGCGAGCGCTGGGTCAGCCGAGCGCCGTCGCCGCGGGCCTCCTCGCCCTGCGCCCGAGCCCCTTCGTGGCCCGCCACCAGGAGCGCGCGCACCTCCTCGAGGTGGCGCACGCCGTCGCCGAGACCCACGCCGGCTTCACCGCCATGCGCGGCGCCGGCCGCGCCAAGGGTACCCCGCGCCGTCACTTCATCATGCTCGACGGCGAGGCCGGCGTCGGGAAGAGCCGCCTCGCCGAGTGGCTGTGCGAGGAGGTGCACGAGCGCGCGATGATGACGCCGCTCCGCGCCCGCTACCGGAAGATCGCGGCGCCCATGGACGGCGTCGTCGGGGCCGTCACCCAGCACTACCGCCTGGAGAAGGCGGAGCGAGACGTGGTCGAGAAGGTCCTCATGAACCACTGGAACGTCGCGCCGGACGACGACGACGGCACCACCTGGGTCGCCGCCGCGGCCGAGTGGCTCAAGCCCGAGGCCCCCACCAGCAAGGTGGTCGGCCCGACCGGCAAGCGCTTCGCGCTCGATCGACCCGAGCTGCGCTGGCTGGTCGTGCGCCGGGTGCTGGAGCGCGTCGGCACCGAGCGTCCTCTCCTCCTGTGGATGGATGACCTCCACCTCGCGCCCTCGACGACCTTCGAGGGGCTCCTCCGCGTGTTCCGCGACTCGGCGGGGCTCTCCATGCTGGTCATCGCCACCGCGCGCGCCGAGAGCCTGGAGTCCGACCCCGCCACCGCGGAGCGGCTGGAGCGCCTGATCCAGGAGGTCAACGGCGAGCGCCTGCCGGTGCCTCCGCTGGAAGCGGCGCACACCCACGCCCTCCTGCGCGAGACGCTGCCGCTCGACGACGCGGCGGTCCTCGAGGCGGCGGCGCGCAGCAAGGGCAACCCGCTCTTCGCTCTCCAGATCGTGCACGCCTGGGCCATGGGCGGCACGCTGCGTATGCGCGAGGGTCGCTACGTCGTCCCCAAGGAGTCGCTGGTCGCGCGCCCCTCGACCACCGCCGAGCTGTGGGAGGAGCGGCTGGTCTCGCTCGCGCCGGAGCACCGCGGCGCCGCGCTCGCCGCCTCCGCGCTGGGCGGCGAGATCCGGCGCGACGTGCTGAAGACCCAGTACGATCTCCTCGGCTACGACGCCGTAAAGGCCATCCCCGCGCTGAAGCGCGCGCAGATCCTCCTCGGCTTCGGGAGCGACCGGTTCCGCTGGCCTCACGCACTCCTGCAGGAGCACCTGCTGGGCCGCCTGTTCCAAACACCGGACGCGCCCCGCACCTTCCGCGCCGCCGCCGACGCGCTCGCCCAGCACCCGTCGGCCAACAGCCGGCGCGTGGTGCGCCACCGCGTCGTCAACCTGGTGCGCGCGGGCGCGCTGGTCGAGGCCGCCGACCTGCTGCACGGCTTCATCGCCGCCAACTGGTGGCGCTCGCGCGACACCGCCGCGACGCTCCGCGATCTGGCGCTGCTCGACGGTCGCCTCGACGGTCGGCAGAACGCGGTCCAGCACCTGTGGCGCGGCGAGGCCCTGCGCCACGCCGGCCGCCTGGAGGACGCGCGCAAGGAGGCCGAGCTCGCGCGCCAGGCCTTCCAGGACCTCGGCGACCGCCGCAGCGAGGCGACGTGCCTCCGCCTCCTCGGCCACATCGCCTCCGATCAGGCCGCGCCCGCCATGGGTCGCCGCCTGGTCGCGCGCGGGCTCGCCATCTTCGAGGAGCTGGGGGACGTGCACGGCGCCGCCCAGTGCGAGGTCACGCTCGGCGAGATCGACTACCTCCTGGGCGAGCACGGGCGCGCGCGCGACATCCTCGCCAGCGCCGCCAAGCGCTTCCA
The DNA here is from genome assembly GCA_046596645.1 of Polyangiaceae bacterium. GTDB lineage: Bacteria > Myxococcota_A > Polyangia > Polyangiales > Polyangiaceae > JBKJLX01. The sequence goes on along the minus strand of JBKJLX010000339.1, from coordinate 2,158 downwards.
GGGTGCCTCCGATCGCCTCGGCCACGCGCAGTCGATCGTTCTCCTCTGCCTCATCGAGCAGGCCGGCGGCTCGCCGGTCTGGGTGCGGGAGATGCTGCTCACCGCGCGCACCGAGTTCGAGCAGATCGGCTACCGCCTGGGCATGGCCCAGTGCGACGTCGGCCTCGCCCACGCCGATCATCGCGACGGGCAGATGGAGCGCTCCAGGACCACCATCCTCCAGGCCCGCCAGTCCTTCCGCGACGTCGCCAACCCTCGCGGCGAGGCCGCCTGCGAGAGGCTGCTCACCATGATCGCCATGGACCAGGAGCTGCTCGACGAGGCGGACGCGCACGCCGACGCCGCCGGCGCGCTCTTCGATCGCCTCGCCGACCCCTGGGGCCAGGTCGAGGTGCGTCTCCTCTGTGCGCAGGTCGCCCTCGCCCGCGGCGACGCGGACGCGGCGCGCGACGACCTCATCGCCTGCGAGGCGGTCGCCCTGGTCGAGGCGGAGCCGAAGCAGCACCGCCACCTCACCCGCGCCTGGCTCGCCTACCACGAGGGGAAGTTCGTCGAGGCAGGTCGCGATCTCGAGGCCGCCCGCTCCGCTTTCAAGGACGCGAGCCGCACCGGCGATCACACCGGCTCGCTGCTCGACCGCTTCGCGGCGATGCAGTGGCCCAAGCCCGCCGGCCCCAAGATCGACGCCTGGCGCGCTGCTCTGGCGGCGCAGGCCAAGCGCAGCGCGACGGGCTGAGACCAAGAGGGATGACCAAGAACGTCCCCGCGAAGCTCGCGACCTTCGACATCCGCCGTCGGCTGGGGTCCGGCGGCATGGCCGAGGTCTTCCTCGCGGAGAAGCACGGCGCCGCCGGCACGTCCAAGGTGCTGGTGGTCAAGCGCATCCTGCCCGCGTACGCGGCGCAGCGGCGCTTCCGCGACATGTTCGTGGAGGAGGCCCAGCTTGCGACGCGCCTCAACCACCCCAACATCGTCCAGGTCTACGAGTTCCTCGATCACTCCGACGACGGGCTGCTGCTCGCCATGGAGTACGTCGAGGGCGTCGACCTCGGTCGACTGCTCGCCGCGGCGCGCGGGCAGACGAAGCCCATCAACCCCTACGTCGCGGCCTTCATCGTCGCCGAGGCGGCCAAGGGGCTCCACTACGCGCACGAGCGCCGCGACGACGCCGGCGCGCCGCTGGGCATCGTCCACCGCGACGTGTCGCCGCAGAACGCGCTGCTGTCCTGGGACGGCGAGGTGAAGGTCATCGACTTCGGCATCGCCAAGGCTTCCGAAAAATCGGGCCGTACGCGCCCCGGAACGCTCAAGGGCAAGTTCGCCTATATGTCTCCCGAGCAGATTCGCGGGCTCGGCCTCGACGGGCGCGCCGACGTCTTCGCCATCGGCGTGGTGCTCTACGAGCTGTGCACCGGCGAGCGCGGCTTCTCGGCCGACTCCGAATTTTCACTGTTGGAGATGGTGCGCAACGTCGAGATCAAGCCGCCCACCATCGTGAACCGCGACATCCCGGCGGAGCTCGAGCGCATCATCTACAAAGCGCTCGCGAAGGATCGCGAGCACCGCTACCAAACCGCCGCCGAGCTCTCGGAAGACTTGCAGCGCTTCTTGATTTCTCGAGGGAAGCCGCCCAACCGGCAAGACCTCTCGAACTATCTGCGCACCAACTTCACCGTCGACTTCGAGAAGGAGCGCGCGCGGCTCGAGGCGTACAAAGAGATCACGCTCGATGAGGTCTCCCAACCGTCGCGCCCGGCGCCCGGTCCGTCGAGCCCGCAGCTGCGCGACGACGCGCACGATGACCCCACGTCGGCGTGGAATCCCGGCGGCGACGACAGCGCGTTCTCGTCGAGCGAAGAGAGCCCGCCGCCGCCGCCGCAGCCCGCGGGCATTCGGCCCGCCGCGCGCACCAGCGCGGTGGCGTCGGACACCTTGGCCAACAAGACGCCGGCCAACGTTCAGCGGCCGCCGCAGCCGCAACAACAGAGCGGCGGCGGACGAAGCGCCTTGGTGTTCGCGGTCGCCGCCGTCGTCACGCTGCTGCTGGTCGCGGGCGCCGCGGCCGCCGTGTATTTCTTCAAGCCGTTCGCCACCAAGGGGACCGTCGTCGTCACCGTCACGGGCGCGGTGGGCGGCACCGTGAAGTTCGACGATCGCG
>JBKJLX010000247.1:0-8434 GCA_046596645.1 Polyangiaceae bacterium | reverse complement strand
CCGGCGCGCGCCGCGCTGGCCTCGGGCGTCGCCGGCGGCGCCGCCCTCCTCGGCACCGGCCTCGGCGCGTTGCTCGCCCTGCACCTCGGGCTGTCGTTCCTCCTCCTCCTCGCCGGGGCGCTCTACCTCGTTGCCAGCGTGGTCAACCCGTGGCCTGCCCACGCCCGAGCGTGATCGGCGGCGCGGGGAGCCTCAGGGCTTGCCCTTGCCGCCCTCGCCATCACCACCACCGCCGGCGCCACTACCGGTGGTGACGGATGTCGCCTCGCCCGAGGTGGTCGTCGTCTCGGAGTCCTCCGGATCGTAGTGACACTCCGAGGGGTCAGGGCACTCGCGTCCGCACACCTTGATGGTCTCGTTGGAGTCGCCGCCGGGACACTCGGTGACTTCGTCCTCGCTGCAGTTGAGCTCGCAGGTGCCCGAGCCCTTGCAGCAGATGAAGCAGTTGGTCTTGCACGCCAGATCGCAGGTCGAGTTGCCGGTGCAGCCCACGTTGCAGTTCTGCTCGCAGGTCAGGCCGCAGTCGGCCCCGCCCTTGCAGCCGCCGTCGCAGTTCTCGGAGCAGGTGATGTCGCAGGTCGAGCCGCCCCCGCAGTCCAGATCGCAGTCGCCAGACAGCGAGCAGTCGATCTCGCAGGTCGACTTGCCGTTGCAGTCGGCGTTGCAGCCGCCCTCCTCCTTGCAGTCGCTGAAGCAGCTCGATTGCGACGCGCAGGTGAGGTCGCAGTCCTGCCCCGCGCAGTCGAGGCTGCAGTTCGCGCCGTCGGCACAGTCGAGCGAGCAGTTCTCCGAGGTGTCGCCCTCCTGGCAGGTGAGCGAGCACTCCTCTCCCACGCAGTCGGGACAGTCGGGCGCACAGCTGCTGCCGCTGCTGGCGCTGGTGTCGTCGCCGCAGGCGCCGATGGCCGCGACCGCGGCGAGCAACAGGGCGCCGACGACGGTGGCGATGGAACGCTTGGACATGATGGAGACCTCCAGGGTGACATTGCCCCACACGTCAGCGCGGCGGCGCGATCTCGCGAAGCTGTGTCCCGGCAGCGTAGGCGTAGCTCACGAACGAGTCGAATCCCCAGACGAACACCGCGACCGGAACCGAGGCCGACACGCGGTGGACACCGTCGATCTGCTCGCCGGGGTCGACCACCACCGGATCGACGTCGTCGTCGATGCGGGGAAAGCCGAGCTGGCACGACCAGAACCAGAGCGCCGCGGCGCCCTCGCCGACGACGACGCGATCGCAGCCCTGCGTCTCGAGGTCGACACCGTCGAGCAGCGGGATCTCCTCCGCCGGCGCGGCGACGGTCAGGAAGTCGAAGGCGTATTTGTCGGGCGTGAGAAAGACGTAGTCGTCGCGCGCCTGCTCCAGGGGAGGGACGAACATCAGGCTGGGGTCGCCCCCGGGCAGCCCGCGGCGCACACCGCACGCGTCCTGGCTGGCCATGACGTGCGCCACCAGGACGGGGTCGGTGCTCGCCGCGCTGAAGGCAGCCTCGACGGTGACTTCGGCCCAGTCCCCCAGGCCGCCGAGGTCGATGCGATCGTCCGGCGCCTCCAGCGACGTGGTGAGAGTCGCCCCGGCCTCGGTGGTGGCGACGAAGCGCACCAGATCGGGCTCCGGCACCACCGCGATGTTCGCTCCCGCGTCGCGGACAGCGCGCGTCCGGCTGGGCGAGTGAGGCACGGCGAAGGTCTTGCCCGCGGTGCGGGTGGGCGCGAGCTGCTCCTCCAGGTGGTCGGCGCAGCAGTAGCGGTCGGCCAGCGTGGCGAAGCGCGGCGCGTCCGACGCCTCCGACCCCACGAACACCGCCACCGGCGCGTCGGCCTCGACGATGCTGCCGGTGAAGTCGGCGTCGAAGTCGGAGGTCTCCAGGTTCAGCACCTCGAAACGCCCCAGCTCGGCCTCGATCACGCCGCCTGCGGGCGTCTCCGCCACCGGCCCGCCGGCGACCACCCGCGTGGTCGTGGTCACCCGCACCCGGGTCCCGTCGCGCTCGCCCACCAGCGTGAGAAAGGCGCGCAGCGCGATCGGGTTGCCGGGGTCGAAGTTGGTGTCGGGATCGTCGGTGATCGCGATCGTCTGCGGCCACGAAGCGGCGACGTACACCGTCTCCAGCGCGCCGGCGGGATCGCCCAGCGCCTCCACCGGCACCAGGAGAGATGCGTCGTTGGAGAAGACGTTGGCGTTCTCCAGCGGGTTGAACTGGTAGGCGACAACCGGCACGTCCGCCTCGACGCGATAGGCGGCGCGGCTGAGCGCGGTGTGGGTGCCGTCGTTGCGACCGCCGGGGGTGCTGCCGTCCACCTCGCGCGGCCCGAGCTTGAACACCCGCAGATCGAGCTCCGGCACCACCGCGCTCGCGATCTCGACAGGACGGCTCTCCTCGCCCGGCGCGGCGTCGTCCTGGAGGATGCGGACCGTGGCGCGCACATCGGCCTGCGGGTTGGAGACGACGATCGCGTACTGCTGCGCCGCCGCGTCGCGGTCGGGCCCGAGCGCGGCGTTGTCGAGGTCGACCGCCCAGTAGGCGCAGCCGACGTTGCTCCGCTCCGCGGCGGCGATGGCGCACAGGTCCCGGCAGGCCCCGTCGCGGCACGCGGTGCCGGGCGCGTCGCAGCGCGCGGCCAGCTCGTAGCCGGACCCGTCTGCCGTGCAGCGCAGCGCGGCGCCGGGGTCACACGCGGTGGAGCCAGGCTCGCAAGCCACGCAGCGACCGAGCGCGGCCGAGCAGATGCCCTCGCCGGCCGCGCAGTCCTCCTCCGTCGTCCAGGAGGCGGCGCCACCGACGTCGGCGCAGCGCTCCAGTCCGGCGCCGACGCAGCGGGCTGCGCCCAGGTCGCACGCCGGCGCAGGGGCGGCGCCGTCTTTGGCCTCGACGAAGCGGTCGCCGCGCTCGAAGCAGGATCCGGCGAGCAGGAGCGCGGCGAGGAGGCAGGTGGCGCGCCCCACGGCGAGTCCGCCGCCGCGGACGCCGTCACCAGTAGGCATCGAACTCGTCGACCGCGTACGCGTCCATGTTCTGGGTGCGGAGGTGCCGATACTGCAGCTGGTCCCAGGACAGGCCGTCGATGCGACCCACGGCCAGGGCGATGCTGAGCGAGCCGAAGGGAGGCAGGCCCACCGGCAGGTCGCGCAGACCGGGGACCACGACCTGGCGGCGGTCGCCGGGCGCCACGATCCGCCAGTGGACGACGTCGTTCGCCGTCGCCACGTCGAGCACGACGACGTCGACGGTCGCGGACGCCTCCCCGATGTCGAAGGCGAGCGAGTTTCCGTCCCACACCTCGCCCGGCGCCGGGGTGGTGAGGGTGGGCACGCCCACGAAGGGGCCCGGGCTCACGGGGCCGGCGACCGAGGTCGCGACGTCCGCCACCACGCTGACCGGCAGGATCAGGTCGGCGCCAGTCCCGGCGCGCGCGGAGACGGCGTAGGTCGCACCCTCCAGCGGACCGTCGAGCAGCGGCAGACCGACGAAGTCGACGGGTCCCTGCAGTGGCAGCGCACGGGGCGCCTTGCCCTGGGGCAGACTGAGCGATCCCTCGGTGCCCACGCGGATCGACGTCGTGACCAGCAGGCGGTCCGGGCCGCGCGGGGTCGGGGCGGGCGGCTCGAGCTCGATGGAGAGTGCGTGCTCCAGCGGGAAGCGCATGTGGATCGCGACGTCCTCGGTCGTGGCGCCCGGGTGGACGACCACGCCGCGCAGGACGCCCATCGACCAGGGGACGAAGCGCGGCGGGCTGCTCGAGCGGTCCTCCAGGCCGGCCAGCGCGTAGAGAACGCGGTTGCCCGGCGTCGCGACGATCTCGAACTCGTAGCCGATCGAGCCGTCCGACTCGGGCGTGATGGCCTCCATGGCGGGGGGCAGGCTGAAGTTCGACCCCGGAGCGGCGGTGGTGAACACATAGGCGGCGATGCGCTCGTCGGGGCCGGGCAGGGGGACGTCGAAGGGGCCGCGGTCGAACTCGCCCACCGGGTCCCAGTGGATCTCGCCGCGTACCGTCCCCCGGGTGGTCCCGCCGCCGCCGCCGCCGGGTGGCGGCAGCTCGAGGTCGGTGATGCACGCCACGTCGAGGATGGGGTCGAGGTAGACGGTCACCCGATTCACCGCGACGTCGACGAAGGTGATCGGCTGGTGGCACAGCATCGCCACCGTCACCGTCACGGGCGAGGTCAGCGAGGGGTCCTCCGCGACGACCCGACCGTCTTCCCCGGTGAGCTCGACCACGCCGTCGAGATCGGGGCCCAGCACCACGAACGCTCCCGGGATCGGCTCGCCGGTGAATGAGCCGAGCACGCGCACCTCCAGCGTGCCGTCGAGCGGGTCGCCGTCGAGCCCGCCCACCGAGCCGTCGGGGTCGTCGTCGTAGGTGAAGGCGTCGAGCACCGTCGTCGCGTCGTCGCCGGCGCCGATCCGCACCGGCTTGGAGCCGAGGGTCCCCGCAGGGACCTCGCAGCGCAGCTCGTGCGGGCCCTCGACGTCGAGCGAGGTGCAGGGCTTGCCGTCGATCCGCACCTCGGTGGCGTCGCTCCAGGCCGTGCCCTCGCCGACGATGCGCGTGATCACGCCGCCGGAGGTGGGGCCGTGCGCGGGCTCGAGGTAGAAGGCGTCGTAGATGTAGCCGTCCTCCAGCGTGCGGCGGGTGGAGGCGTCGCCGGACACCTCCGTCGTCACGTCGGCGGCTCCCGGCGCGCCCGGCGGCGTCACGATCTGCACGCGCGTCGGCCCCAGGACGACGACGTCGCCGGCCTCGGCCTCTCCGACCCACACCCGCATCCCGCTGCGGAAGCCGGAGCCGCGCACCACCGCGCGCAGGCCCCCGGTGAAGGCGCCGTGGGGCGGGTCGATGCCCGAAGCGGCGTGGGGATCCTCCACCGTCTCGCCGCCGGTGGTGGCGCCGCTCGCCGCGGTGGTCGACGTCGTGGACCCATCGTCGCCGGCCGGGCCCTCGTCGACCACGCGCTCCAGCGGGGCGCCGACGCCGAAGCACCCGCAGGCCAGCGCGAGGCAGAGCGCCCCCGCCAGGCAGGCGCCGAGGGCGAGCGGTCGTGCGCGGGGCCGCGACGGGCGGTGCATGGCGAGGAGGATACCGGGTCAGCGCCGCGACGCGAGGACGCGCCGCAGGTGCTCCAGGAGCTGCTCGGCCGAGAAGGGCTTCTCCAGGAGCTCGGCGGCGTCGATCGACCCGCGCGCCAGGGCGTCCCCGGGGTGCCCCGACATGAACACCACCGCCACCGCGGGCCGCGCCGCCAGCACGGCGGTTGCCAGCTCCGGTCCGCTCATGTGCGGCATGAGGACGTCGGTGAGGAGGAGATCGACCTCGCCCTCGAACGGCCCGAGCAGGGAGAGCGCCGCGATGGGACCGTCGGCGCCCAGCACGCGGTAGCCGGCTTCGCAGAGGATGCGCTCGAGCACGGCCAGCACCGCAGGGTGGTCGTCGACCACCAGCACGGTCGTGGCCGGTGGGGTCACCGGAGCCGCGACCGGCACCGCCTCGGCCTCCCCGGCGGCGGCGTCGCGCGACCCCTCGATCTCGGGGCCGGTCCAGGGCAACAGAACCCGCACCGAGGTGCCCTGGCCCGGCTCGCTGCGGACGCTCACGCTTCCGCCGGCGCGCTCGACGACACCGACCACGATGGAGAGCCCGAGGCCGGTGCCACGGCCGTGCTCCTTGGTGGTGAAGAACGGCTCGAAGGCGCGATCGAGCACCTCGCGCGTCATGCCCGACCCTTCGTCCTCCACCACGAGCTCGACCCGCGGCCCGGCGGCGAGCGTCGCCGCCTCCTCGCCGTCGCCCTCGACGCGCCGCGTGCGAACGAGGAGCCGGCCGCCGTCGGGCATCGCGTCCGACGCGTTGGCGGCCAGGTTCACGATCAGCTGGTCGAGCGAGGCGCGCGCGATGCGCGCCTCGCACCCGGTGGCGAGGTCCAGCTCGAGCCGCACCGCCGGCGCCAGCGTCGCGCGGAGAAGGGCGATGAGATCGCGGACGGCCGCGCTGGCGTCCACGCGCTCCGCCGCCGGCTCGGCGCCGTCGCTGCTCCGGCTGAGGAGCAGCAGCTGTCGCACCAGGTCCACCGCGCGCTGCGCCGCTGCCTCGACGCGCTCCAGATGGTCGGCCACCGCCGCGGCATCGTTGCCGGCGACGACCTCCTTGCGCAGCAGCTGCAGCCCGTTGAGCACCACGAAGAGCAGGTTGTTGAAGTCGTGCGCCAGCCCGCCGGCGACGCGCCCCAGGGAGTCCATCCGGTGGGTGCGGTGGAGCCGCGCGGTGAGCCGCTCACGCTCGCTCGCGTCGATGACGACCAGCATCGACGCCGTGGCCCCGTCGAGGTCGAAGGCGATGGTGTGGACCTCGGCGGCGAGGACCTCGCCGCCGCGCCGCAGCAGGTCGATCCGCGCCAGGTCGCGCTCCACCTCGACGAGGGGCGCCTCCCCCCGTCGCTCGGCCTCGTCCATGCGCCGCAGGAGCTCGTCGCGGTCGACCGGCGCCACCAGCGACAGCGGGTCGACCCCGGTCAGCTCCTCGACGCTGCGCCCCATCATGCGGGCGAAGGTCCGGTTGACGATGGCGAGCACGCCGCCCTGCCGCACCGCCACCCCCACGGGCAGCCGTGAAAGGAGCGCCGCCAGCCGAGCTTCAGAGGCGACCAGCCGTTCGCGCGCCACCTCGCGCGCCGTGACGTCGTGGATGATGGAGAGGAGCAAGGTCCGCGGGCCGAACTTGATGGGCCCGGTGAAGACCTCGATCCGACGCAGCTCGCCAGACCGCAGGCGGTGGACGAAGCGGAAGTGCCGCCGGTTCTCGGCGCGAGCGGCGGCCATCTCCGCGCGGACGTCGGCCTCGGGCAGCGTGTTGATCTCCCAGATGCGCATCCGCGACAGCTCGGCGACGCTCCACCCGTAGAAGGCCGCGGCCTCCTCGTTGGCGCGGATGATGCAGCCCGTATCGGGGTCGATGAGGAGCTTCACTGCCGGGTTGCGGTCGAAGACCGACCTCCAGCGCGCCTCGCTCTCGCGGGTGGCCTCCTCTGCACGAAGGCGGTGGGTGATGTCGCGGCGGATCCCCACCACGTGCGTGACCTGCCCGCTGGTGTCGCGGACCGGCGTCACCGCGACCTCGAGCGCGACCAGCGTGCCGTCCTTGCGGCGGCTCTCCAGGACGCCCGACCAGCGCCGCCCCTCCATCAGGCCGGCCCAGACCGCCTCGTAGAAGGACGGCGGCGGGGTCCCCCCGCGCAGGAGGCCGGCAGCCGCCTCGCCAACCACCTCGTCGCGACGGAAGCCGAGGAGCCGCTCGAAGGCGGCGTTCACCCAGAGGAACCTCCCCTCGCGATCGACGACCTCGACCGCGTCCGGCAGGTGCTCCAGCGCCTGTCGGAGGTCGGGCAAGGGTCCGATCGGGGGTCGGGAGGGAGCCGCCACGGCAGGCCGTTCTACCGCGGAACGGCTCCAGCGTTCAGCTCCAGACGATGCTCCATGCCCGGGCTGTCGTTTGACACCGATCCGGTCACGCGCTACCTCCCGCGTCCCCTCGCGCCCGGCACGACCCCCCCAGGGCGGTCCGCCGCGAGCCGTCGCAAGCACCGCCAGGTGCCCGCAACGGAAACACAAACCCCACACGTCCCCGTCCGCGCCGGCCTCGCCGGGGCGGGCTTCAGGCCCGGTGCCGTCGCCCTCCCGAACAGGGAGCGCGAGGGTTGGCCCGGAGCGGGACGGAGGAACAACCGAATCCGAAGGATCGACTTTCATGGCCGAGAACGAGACCGAGACCGAGATCCAGCCCGAGACGACGACGATGGCCGAGGCTCCCGAGGGCGCGCTTCCCTCCGCCCCCGGCGAGTTCCCCCTGCCGCTGCGCTCGCTGCTCGATGCGGGCGTCCACTTCGGACACCAGACCAAGCGCTGGAACCCGAAGATGCGCCCGTACATCTACGGCGCGCGCAACCGCATCCACATCATCGACCTCGACCAGACGACGCGCCTCTTCAAGAAGGCGTACGACTTCGTGGTCGACGCGGTCGGTCGTGGCGGCAGCATCCTGATGGTCGGCACCAAGCGCCAGGCCCAGGACATCGTCCAGGAGCAGGCTCGCCGCTCGGGCATGTACTTCGTCACCAACCGTTGGCTCGGCGGCACCCTGACCAACTTCCGCACCATCAAGCAGGGCCTCGATCGCCTGCGCACCCTGGAGCGGATGAAGGAGGACGGCACCTACGAGCAGCTCCTGAAGAAGGAGGTCTCGAAGCTCGAGAAGGAGCGCGAGCGGCTGGAGAAGTACCTCGGCGGCCTCAAGGGCATGGGCAACCACCCGGCCGCCGTGTTCGTCATCGACCCCCACCAGGAGTCGATCGCGATGCTCGAGGCGAAGAAGCTCGGCATCCCGGTGGTCGCCATCACCGACACCAACTGCGACCCCGATCTCGTCAACTACGTCATCC
>JBKJLX010000157.1:0-4314 GCA_046596645.1 Polyangiaceae bacterium | reverse complement strand
CGTCGACGTCATGGTGGCGACGTCCGCCTTCGGGATGGGCATCGACAAGCCGAACGTGCGCCTGGTCGCGCACGTGAACTTTCCCGACTCCCTGGAGACCTACCACCAGGAGGCGGGCCGGGCGGGCCGCGACGGAGCCCCGGCCCGCGCGGTCCTGCTCTACCGCCTCGAGGACAAGCGGGTGCAGGCGTACTTCCTCGGCGGGAAGTACCCGAAGCCTGCCGACTTTCTCCGCGCCTGGAACGTCCTCCAGACGACGACGCCGCCCTGCGCCGTGCGCGCGGTCGCCAAGGCCTCGGAGCTGCCGGAGCGCGTGGTGAAGGTCATCGTCGCGCAGCTCCAGGCGATGGGCCTCGTCGAGCGGACCGCGCGCGGAGCACGTCCGCTGCGGACCTTCCGCGACGCCGCCGAGCTCGAGGCGTTCGTCACCTCGTACGAGGAGCGCTTCCAGGACGATCGGGAGAAGCTCGAAGAGATGATGAAATACGCACAGTCCACGGGGTGCCGGGTGGCGCGGATCCTCGACTACTTCGGCCAGCCGGACCGCGGCGAGTGTGGGCACTGCGACAACTGCCGGGATCGGAGGATGGTCGCCGCCCCGGTCTCGGAGCCGATCGCCTCAGGCGTGCGGGGGCGAGGCGCGCCGGCGGACGCCGAGCCTGCTGCCGGGCTGGCGGTGGGGGCGGTCGTGAAGCACCGGGCGTTCGGGATCGGCGTGGTGCGGGCGGTGGAGGAGGGGCGCGTGGAGGTCGAGTTCGAGAGGGCCGGGGTGCGGACGGTGCGGGCGGAGTTTCTCGGGGCTGGAGGCTGACGCGATGCCCGTCCACCGGGCGCCGGCTCGGCGCCGGGCCCCGTCGACTGACGACGCCCCGCGCGCGTGGCGACCGCGGTCGCCCCGCGCGCGTCCTCCCACAGAGCAACCCATCGTCGAGGACCCACGCCGCGGTGCGTTTGAAGCCGCGGTCGCGCCCTCGCGGCGTCCTCGCCAGGTCACTGCGGAGTCCGGCTGCCCGCATGTCCAGCACCCCACGGCTTGAGACGGCGCCGTGCCGAAGCACCTGGCTGCGCGTGGTAGTCTCACTGCCGTGAAGCGAGGGCCTGTTCTGTCCCAGGCGGCGGTGGAGATTCGCTACCAGCGCGGGATGGTCTACCTCGATCGGTGCGGATCCATCTACCTCCGGATGAGCGACGCGCTGGGCGCCGCCTTCGAAGGACCGGCGCTCCCGAACATCGAGGCGACCGAGTTCGTCAGCTCGAGCGAGCGTCTGTCCGTCCGTTTCGGGCCCCGGACGATGGTCGTCGCGCAGCAGTGGGTCAGCTCGCCTGCACGCGTTGAACAGATCGCCGCGAAGGTGTGGGACATCCTCGTGAACAGCCTCGACATCCAGGAGCACGTTACCCGGTGTGGGGCACGGTTCGTCGCGCAGTGGGGTGTGGCCGGGCGCGCCGAAGCCATCGATGCGCTGCGCGCGAGCGGCGCCGTGACGGCCCCCGCGGCGTGGCAAAGCCTGTTCGGGGTGCCGTCGCTCGGTTCCTTCACGGCGGTGCGGGACGCGGTGGACGGCGCCGGCACCCGAGCGGAACTGAGCTACGTCGAGCACCGGATCACCCGGGAGCTCCCCGCTAGCCTTGCGGACCTCGTCTCGCCGGCGGCGGTGCAGCTCGACTACGATCACGTGCTGCGCGGCTCCCCTGAGGTCTTTGGCCTCGCCGATCCGCTACGCGCACCTGTCTCCCTGGGCGTCGGCCAGCTGAAGGACTTCATCCGCGACAGCTGGACCACGACGAAAACCGCCGTGCATAAGTTCGAAGACCTCTGCGGAGCCTCGGATGACGTTTCTGCAAACTGACGTGGCCGTCGCCGTTGTAGCGCCCGAGCGGGCGCCGCTCGAGAAGCGCGGCGACGAGGGGATGACGGCAGGCTCGGACCAACACGCGCCCGCCGTCCGTACCGGCGTTGCGATCGCGCCGGGCGGGCATTCGGTCTCCGTCGTCGACCGACGCAACGTCGTTCTCGAGGAGCTGTACGCCGAGCGGGCGACGCTCCTTCGCGCTCGGCGGCGGGGCGAGATCACCGAGCGTGAGGTCCTGTTCCTCGCTGACCTCGAGCGCTACATCGACGAGCTCGAGGCGGAGGACGTGAAGCGGCCCCCCGTCCTCGATGAGCTCGATGCGCTCGCAACGAAGATGCTGGAGCTGCAAAGTCGCATCGAGGCGTCGCAACGTCGGTGATGTATCCGGGTCGGCCACTCGTGCGCCGACACGCGCCCCCCGCCGTCGTCGGGGACGCTGGGTACCAGAGTTACCGCCGCTGCCTTCGTCTCGAGTTCCAGTACCGGTGCGCGTACTGCCGCTCGCATGAGACAGAGGTCGCGCCCGGATCCAACTTCGGCGGCTTCGAAATCGATCATTTCCGTCCGTCGTCGCGTCGCGAGTTCCGTCGCCTTCGCAACTCCTACGCGAACCTGCTGTGGTCGTGTGCCGCCTGTAACCGCGCCAAGGGAGCGCGGTGGCCAACCGCGGAGGACCTCGCCGCGGACGAGCGGTTCGTCGACCCGGACCGCGATGCCATGGCGAGGCACCTCGCCATCAGCGGCGTCTATGTGGTCGCCGTCGCGAAGAGCCGCCCGGGTGGGTTCACGATCGACGTGGTGAACCTGAACTCCGCACAACATCGTCAGCGCCGACTGATGCGCAGCCGCTTGATGCAGCGGGTGCAGACGCTGGAGCAGTTCCTCCGGGACCAGGACGCCGCAATCGCGCGGATACCCAGCCCGCCGGACGACCTGGTCAAGAGTTACGAGCTTATCGCGGGTGACCTGCAGAGGCTGCGCGCTGAGCTGAGCCCACCCTGGGACGCGCCGTCTGGGTGCCCGTGCTTCGGGGGTCGCTGACTTCGTCTCCGGCCGGCACGCGTGAGCGTGCTGCCGAGAGCGGCGTCCGCGTGCTCGGCCTTCTCGTTGTCGCGCGGCGGGCCGGACGAACGCCGCTGCACTCGCGACGGTCCCGAGAGAGAGAAAAGTCTCCGAGGAGCACCGCTGGACGCAACTGGGCTGGCCGGTGGTCGAGTTAGGGGCATGCGCCTCGCCACCTCCGACACGCCCGACCGGTTCGTCCTCCTCGCCCCGCTCCACCTCGACCGGACCGCCCTCGCCGACCTCGTCGCCTGGGCCGAGCCCCAGGGCCTCACCCTGGAGAACGCGATCCAGCTCGCCGTGTGCCTCTTCAACGAGCGCCGGGCCGAGTGGATCGCCCCTGCCGCCCCGCTCGTCGCACCCGTGCCGCCAGCACCGAGCATCGCGCCGGGGCCTCCCCTCAGCCATGGCCCCTGAACGGCAGCACGACCGTCGGGTCCGGCTTCTTCGTGTTCCGGAGGGCGTAGATCCTCACGAACGCCCCCTCGGTCTCCGGCGTCAGCACCGCGAAGCCGAGCTTGCCCAGCTGCGCACAGAACTTCGCGACGTCGTCGAAGTAGCTGGCCGGCTCCCAGATGTGGAGCTGCCCTTCCAGCCGGAGGCAGCGGCGCGCCTCGCGGATGTAGTCCGTGAAGTTCGACCCCATCAGGGAGAGGCAGAAGATCGCCACGTCGAGCGACCGGTCCGCCAGCGGCACGTGGGCCATGTCGCACGCGACGACCTTGTCGTTGATCGCGACGTGGTCGAAGGAGTGAACCTGGTGACGACCCGAGACGGCGTTGGCGATCTCCGCCTCGCCGCAGCCGAAGTCGCCGACGACCGAGGCGTCCCTCTCGTCGTCGGACAGCCACCGGATCTCCTCCTTGAAGGGGACGACCGGCCACGACTCGCGGAGCCCGCGGTACATCGTGTGGTAGTGCTCCCACTCCTCGGGGTTCGCCGCGAGGCGTGCGTGGGTCGCCTCGCTGCCTGACGCGTACCAGCGGTTGTTCACCTTCGAGAAGTCGCCGTACTGGCTGACGCGCCGGGCGACGTCGGTGGGCTCGCCCGACAGCGGGATGGTGATCGGCCGACGCTGCAGCTCCGTGACCTTGCCGGCCTCGAGGCGCGTCAGCCACTCCATGATGTCCTGCTGCGCCTGCGAGGCGGTGCGCAGGTTGCCCTCGGGGACGACTCCGTCGACCGCGGCGTCGCCGATCGACTTCTTGTACGCGAGGCGATTGAGCTTCGACTCGCAGTAGGACCAGCGCTGCCCCTTCACCATCGCGAAGGTCACCGGGATGACGACCTGCACCTTGCTGAAGTGGCTGCCCTGGCGGAAGAGGCGGCCGACGAGCTGTTCGTACTCCGCGTTCGTCCAGGGCAGGCAGTTGATGATCAGCTTGTTGCAGAGTAACCG
>JBKJLX010000081.1:0-6186 GCA_046596645.1 Polyangiaceae bacterium | reverse complement strand
CGGCGCCCGCTCCAGCACGACGCGCAGCGGAGGCCGGGCGGCCGCCGGGAGCGCGAGGCCGCCCCGCGCCAGGCGCGCCGCGACGGCGTGCGCCCGCGCCTCCCACCGCGCCGCCTCGCGCGCGGCGCCCGCCGGCCCGTGACGACGCGCCAGGTGATCGCGCACACCGTCGGTGACCAGGCCGGCGTCCCGCAGCTTGCGACGGAGATCGCCGGTGCTGGCGACGGCGGCCAGAGAGCCCAGCCAGTCGTCGAGGCACGTGTACCGGCGAAGATCGATGCGCGCGGTCGGCATCGACACGAACGGCGCGAAGCCCTCTGCCTCGAGCGCGCGGTCGAGCGCGCCGCCCGCGGGAACGTCCTTCCAGAAGACGCCGAGCGCACCGTGCTCACGCGCCAGTCGCTCGGCCCCGGCGACCAGCAGCGGCAGCTCGCGCCCGATCGGGGCGCCGGGGGTCAGCAGCGGCTCGCCCGACTCGCAGAGCGGCGTTCCCACCACGATCGACCGCGGGCGCGCCGGCAGGCGACGCGCGAGCTCCGCCACCGCGCGCAGCAGGCCTTCGCCGGCGAGGAGATGCCACAGGGGCTCGTCGGTCGCGAAGGCTGGCACCGCCGCGTGCCCGGCCGGGCTCGTGATCCACGCGAACGACCGGCGTGCGTCGGCGACCAGCCCTCCCGCCGCCTGGGCCTCGACCAGCGCCGGCGCATGGGACGGCGCGTCGCAGGCGAGCGACAGTCGATCGAGGAAGCTGGCCATCGCAGGCTCGAGCTCTCCGACCGGGATCACGCGGTCGGTGACGCGCTGCGCGCGGGCCAGCGGCGCCAGGGGCGCCGAGACGCTCACGGTGCCGCCCCGGGCGCGGCGCGCTGGCCCCGGCGCAAGCGACGCCCCAGGAACGGCACGCGGTGACGGGCCATCTCGTCGAGCGCCGCCTGCATCGCCCCGCGGACCTGCGCGTCGAGCGCGCGGACGGCGCCCTGGTCCTCCGCCAGCGATGGGTCCGCCGGGGGCTGGATCGGGGGCAGGGCCCGCAGCTCGATGTGCGCCGGCAGCGGCAGGTAGAGCGGCGGAACGCCGAGAAAGAGGCCCCAGGGCAAGGCGAGCATCAGCGGGAACACCTGCAGTCGCTTGCGCCGCGCGAGCCCGAGCCAGCGGGCGAGGGGAGCGCCGTCCCACAGGATGATCAGGGTCTCGTGGCCGCCCACGCTGACCACCGGGACGATGGGCACCTGCGCGCGGATGGCGAGGCGCGCGTAGCCGAGCCGCCCCGCGAAGCAGACCTGGTGGCGGCGCCAGAAGGGCTTCTCCGCGTCGAAGTCGCCGCCCGGGTAGACCATGACCGCGTGCCCCTGGGCGAGGACCTGCTCCGCGGCGCCCGGCCCGGCGCGCACCGCGCCCATGCGCGCGAAGGTGCGGGCCAGCGGGCCCGGCGCGTCGACCAGCATATCGTGGGCCAGCACGCGCAGAGGGGTCGCGAAGGGCTCGGTGAAGTAGCGCGCGAACCACGCGAACATGTCGGGCATGAGCACGCTGCCGTTGTGCGTGCCGACGCCGAGGAACGGCCCCTGCGGGATGTGCTCGAGTCCGTCCACCGTGGCGCCGAACCACACCTCGGTGACGGCGCGGAGCACGCGGCCGACGCGATGCGTGAACACCGGGTCGAAGCCGGTCGCCACGGCGGTCACGGCGACCTCGCGTCGAAGCCGTAGTGCGACGGCGGTGGCCACCCTGGCAGGTCGAGGCAGAAGCGGAGAAACCCCACCAGCGAGGCGAAGCGAGGATCGCAGTCGCCGGTGGGGAAAGCCCCTGCGGCCGCCTCTCTCGCGCGGGCCGCGAGGCGCCGGTGGTAGCCCGCCCCGCCGACCAGCGGGATCAGCAGGCGTGACCATCGATCGCGCCCCTCGGCCACCGCCGACGCCCGGCTCGCCAGCGCTTCCAGCGCGCCGGGATCGGCGGCGAGGAGCTGCAGATCGTAGGCGAGCAGGCCGTCCTCGTGCAGCACGCTGAGCAGGTGGCGGACGATGGTCTCCTGCGTCTCCGCCAGGCCGGTCCCCAGCCAGACCTGCTGCGGGACGTAGAGCGCCTGCAGCGGCGCGCGCAGCGGCACCTGGCCCAGCAGCGTGCGCCGGCTGGTCGCGCGCTCCAGGTCGGTCTCGGCGAGGTACACCGGCATCTGCGCCAGCCAGCCGACGGCGATCTGCCAGCGGGTGGGCGCGCGCGGCACGTCGCCCCGCACCACCCAGTGGGTGATGCGGCGGCGCGTGCGCTCGGTGCGGCTAGCCAACATCGCTCGGGCGCGGGGTCCGCTGTGGGCGCAGGTTTCTCTCTCGGCTGAGCGCACGGCTCGGCCGACCTTCGTCGTCGACCTTCGCCTCCTGCCACCACGCGGCGGCATCCGCCTCGGACCAGGTGGGCAGCGCGAGCTGACCCAGCTGGTAGGCGAGCTGGCGGACGGAGGGGAAGCGCGCCGCCGGGTCCTTCTCCAGGCAGCGCATGACGATGGTGCGCAGCGCCGCCGGTGCCCTCTCCGGGAGCTCGTCCGGCCGGGAGACCAGGTGCGCGCTCACCAGGGCGGCGTCGCTGGCCCCGCGGAAGACGTCGCGGCCCGACAGCAGGTAGTACGCGATGCAGCCCAGCGCGTAGATGTCGGAGCGCGGTGACGCGGCGCCGGCGTCGCTGAGGCACTCGGGGGCGCTGCAGGCGAGCGTCCCCAGGATGGCGCCGGGCGCGGAGAGCTTCTCGACCGTGCGGTCGCGGATCTTCGCCAGGCCGAAGTCGAGCACCTTGACGAAGTCGTGCTCGCCGCCGAGACGGCAGAGCATGAGGTTCGCCGGCTTGAGATCGCGGTGGATGACGTCGCGGTCGTGGGCCTCGGCGAGGGCCTGGCACGCCTGCACCAGCACGCTGCGCACACGCTCGGGGGGCTGGGGACCGAACCGCTCGACCAGCGCCTCCAGGGTCAGACCGTCGAGGTACTCCATGACCAGGAACAGCCGACCGTCCTCCGCCACGCCGTAGTCGAACAGCGTGATGGTATGCGGGTGGCTCAGCTCGGCCGTGGTGCGCGCCTCGCGGGTGAAGCGCTCCACCGCCTCCGGTCCCATCTTCTCCGGCCTGATCAGCTTCACCGCCACCCGGCGGCGGAGCAGGCGGTGGCGGGCCTCGAAGACCTCGCCCATGCCGCCCTCGCCGAGCTTGCCCACCAGGGTGTACTCGCCCAGCTCCCGCTCCTTGCGCAGATCGCGCTCGAGGCGCGCCCGCGCGTCGCGGGCGGTCAACCACGACGCGGTGCCCGCGGCGATGATCGCGCCCACCGCGCCGGCCAGCCAGGCGGGGCCGACGTCGCGCCGCGCGGGCTCGGAGACCAGCAACACCCACGACCGGTCGACGAACCGCAGCGGCTCGCGGCGCACGAACCGGTCGCCATCCGGCCTGCGCGCGCCCGGGCGGCTCTCGAAGAGGAACCGGTCTGCCTCGGGCAGCGTCGGGTCCTCGTCGAGCAGAACGACGTCGGTCCGGTTCAGGTCCACCTCGGCCAGGGCCCCGCGCGCCAGCGGCTCCAGCCGGTAGAGGGCGATGCCGACCCCGCGCGGCTGTGCGCCGTCACCCACCGGGTCGTAGACCGCGATCGAGTAGACGTCCGGCGGGTCCTCGACCAGGCGGAAGCGTGACGTGGCGAGCATGGCGCGCCGCGCGAGGGCGGCGTCGACCGCGGCGCGGCGTGTGGGCTCGAAGCGCAGATCGAGCCCCTCGAGCCCGGGCACCGGCGGCTCGAGCAAGGTCAGGACGACGTGCAGGTCCCTCGCCGGTGACGGCACCATCAGCCCGTCCGGCCCGGGCTCGCGCACCTGGAAGGGCCCGCCGGTCCGCGCGCTCTGCTCCGCCTCGAAGGTCGATCGCCGCCCGCCCTCCACACGCTCCGCCCACTCCAGGGCTGCCAGGCTGGGGTGCGCCGCCAGGAATCCGTGGGCGAAGCGGTGGAAACGGTCCGCCTCCACCGCCGGGTCGACGACGGCAAAGGCGCTCACCGCGCGCAGCGCGCCCAGCGGCACGGCGAAGTGATCGTCGACGGCGCGCGCGATCGTCCGCGCCCGCTCCTCGAAGGCGCGCTCGGACGACCGGCGCTCGCGCGCCAGCACGACCAGCACCACCAGGGCGGTGCCTGCCAGCACCGCCAGCGCGGCCAGCCACGGCCGCCATCGCCGCGCTCGCTCTGCCAGCGCCGTGGATTCGCGGCTCGTCATACCAACCGGCGCCAGCCCCCCGGCGCGCCCGAGCAGGGTACCCGCGCCATGAGGGCGCTTGCCGTGAATCTGCTCGCCTGGTAGCGCTGGCTGGTGGGGGGCGTCTCGGTCTTCGAGTCGACGCGACTCGCGCTCGCGCGATTGACCGCGCCAGGGCGCGAGGAGCTTTCGCGCGGGCTCCTCCAGGCGGCCCAGGCCAGCGCGCGCGCCCTCTCGGTGGCGCGGGTGGGTATCTGGTTCCACACGACCGACGGGACCGCGATCGTCTGCGCGGCGATGTGGGACGAGACGAGGAACGCGGGCAGCGCGGGGCAGCGCCGCGAGCTCGCGGCGTACCCCGCGTACGCGGCCTCGCTCGGCCTGCGGCGCGTCGTCCTCGCGCACGATGCGCGAACCGCGCCTGAGACGCGGGAGCTGACGGCCGACTACCTCGACCCCAACGGCATCACTGCCGTGCTGGATGCGCCCATCTACCATGAGGGCGAGGTGTACGGCGTCGCCTGCCACGAGCACGTGGGCGAGGCGCGCGTTTGGATCGATCGCGAGCGCGATCTCGCCTCGTCGCTCGCCGACGTGATCGCGGTGCTCCTCGGACAGGCGGCGCGCGCCGACCTGGAGGCGGCGCTGCGCCAGCAGCAGGAGCGCAACGCTCGCCTCGAGCAGCAGGCGGCGCTGGCCCGCCTGTGCGCGGGCGTGGCCCACGACTTCAACAACGTGCTCTGCGCGCTCCGCCTGCAGCTCGACCTGTTGCGGCGACACAAGAGCCCCGGACTGGAAGAGGACATCGTCCGCGCCATCGGCTCGGTGGGGTCGGGGGAGCGCCTGGTGCAGCAACTCCACGGCTACGCGCGCGCCCGGGAGAGCCAGCCGATCGCGGTCCACGTGAACCGCGCCATCACCGGCCGGCGGGATCTGTGGGAGGCGGCCGCCGGCGCGGGCAACGAGCTTCAGCTGGACGTCGCGGAGGAGCGGCTGGTGGTCGAGATCGATCCGGTGCTGCTGGAGAGGATGGTCCTCAACCTGGTCACCAACGCCAAGGACGCCACGGCGCCCGGGGGGCGCGTCCGGATGATGGTGCGGGGTGAGCCCGATTGCGTGGTGCTCGCCGTCTCCGACGACGGGGTGGGCATCGAGGCATCGGTGCGCGAGCGCATCTTCGAGCCGTACTTCACGACCAAGGGAGCGGGCACCGGCCTCGGCCTGAGCACCGTCGCCGCGATCGTGGAGAAGGCCGGCGGCCGCATCGAGGTCGAGAGCGAGCCCGCGCAGGGGGCCACGATCACGGTGCGCCTCCCACGGATCGACGGCTGACGTGCCGCTCCTGCCCTCTCCGACGTTCCACGGTCGTCACGTCCAGCTGGAGCCGCTCGCGCCCGCGCACGCGCCGGCGCTGCTGGAGGCGGCGAACCAGGCGCGGGGGACCTTCGCCTTCACCCTGGTCCCGGCCGATCTCGGAGGGTTCGAGGCGTACGTCGCGACCGCGATCGCCGAGCGGGACCGCGGCGAGTCCGTCCCCTTCCTGGTGCGCGACGGCAGCGGCGCCATCGTCGGCAGCACGCGCTACATGCTCATCGAGTGGTGGTCGTGGCCCGGCCCGCCGGCGGAGCCGGTCCCGAGCGGGCCCGACGCGCTGGAGATCGGCTTCACCTGGTACGCAGAGCGCGTGCAGCGGACGGCGCTCAACACCGAGGCCAAGCTGCTCCTCTGCACGCACGCCTTCGACGGGTGGGGTGTCCGCCGTGTCACGTGGAAGACCGACGCGCGCAACCTGCGCTCGCGCGCGGGCATCGAGCGCCTGGGCGCGCGGCTCGACGGCGTGCTGCGCGCGAACCGCGCCGCGGCCGATGGCGTCGTGCGCGACACCGCGTTCTACTCGATGCTGCGGAGCGAGTGGCCCGAGGCCAGGGCGCGCCTCACGGCGCGCCTCGCGAGCTGACCGACC
>JBKJLX010000872.1:0-19672 GCA_046596645.1 Polyangiaceae bacterium | reverse complement strand
CTCCTGCACCACCTTCTCCGGTGCCGCCGGTGCCGGCGTCGTCGCCGCCCTGGGCCGCGGTGCTGGTGGTCGCCGCGCCGCCGTCGCCGCCGGAGGTGCTGCCGCCGCTGGTGCTGCCCGTCGTTCCGGTGCCACCACCACCGCCGGTGCCGGACCCGGACGTCGAGGTGTCGTCCCCGCAGGCAGCGGCGCCGAGGGCGAGGAGGAGCGCGAGGGACCGAAGCTTCTTCATGACGGCAGCTTCAGCCGCCCTTCGCCGCGGCGGCAAGCGCCGCCACCTCGATCTTGATCTCGGTGAACCGGTCGCGGATGGCTACCCCGCGTGCGCCACCGCGCGCTGCGTCGTCGAGCCCCTCGAGCTCCAGGCGCAGCGCGGTCAGCTCGGCCGTCAGGGCGCGTCGCCGATCGGTGCGCTCGAGGCGCGCCGACAGCCCCTTGCGCTTGTTGCGCGCCTCGTCGAGCTTCGCCTCCAGGGTGCGCAATGAGGCCTGCAGGGCGCTGCGGTCGCCCTCGCTGGATCGGATCATCACCTGCGCCGCGTCGGCGCGGACGCGCTCCAGCTCGTCGATCACGTGGTCGAGCGCGGCGAGCGGCTCGGTCTCGGGGTCCGGTGGCGGCGGTGGCGCGGCGGCAGGCTCCCCCTTGCCAGTGAGGGATCGGAGCTTCCCGAAGATCGACATGGTGCTGGACCTGCTGAGGTGATGGCCGATCAGGCAGGTGCGTGGAAGGGGCCCGTGATCTCGTAGGTCACGCCGGCGCCGCCGCCGCCCTCGGGCCCGCGCTGCGAGCTGACGTAGAGGCGGGTGCCGGAGGGATCGAAGCAGGGGCCGGTCAGCTCGGACGCGTCGTGGCCGACCACCTGCGCCAGCGGCTTGAGCGTGCCGTCGGGGAGGATGGCGATCACCTGCAGGTCCCCGCCGTCCTCCACGACGATGACGTCACCGCTCGCGGAGACGGTGATGTTGTCGACGCCGCTGAGGATGGGGTCCTCCGCGGTCTCGCGGTCGTAGAGCACCGTGAGGTGCGAGGCCTCTGCGTCGTACGCCCAGATGCGGTTGTCGCCCTTGGTCGAGAAGTAAACGACGCCCTGGTGGTACCAGATGCCCTCGCCGCCGGTGAACGCGGTGCTCTCCGGGACCTGCTCCCGCGTCGGGGTCTGCCCGGTGTACTGCGGATCGGGGACCTCGACCCAGGTCACGGCACCATCGTCCGCCACCACCGCCACCTCGAGGCGGCCCGCCGAGAGATCGGGGTGACCGGCGTCCGTCAGCGCGTCGGGGACGAAGCGGTAGAAGCGGCCGTCCTCGACGTCCTCGGTGAGGAACAGGTGGTTGCGATCGGGGTCGACGGTGACCGCCTCGTGCTTGAACACGCCGAGCGCGGGGCGTCGCACCGCCTCGAGCTCGCCCCAGGGATCGCACTCGTAGACGTGTCCCTCCGCGATCTCCTCGCAGGAGAGCCAGGTGTGCCAGGGCGTGCGGCCGCCGGCGCAGTTCACGCTGGTGTCGGCGAGGATGCGGTAGGCGTCGACCAGGGCGCCCTCGGCGTCGAAGCGGAGGGCGCCGACGCCACCGATCACCGGGACCTCGGAGTTCGATACGTAGATCCACCCCCCGTCCTCGGTGATGTAGGTCGCGCCACCATCCGGGGCGAGGTGCCACGCTTGCTCCGTGCCTTCGACGATCTGCTCGCTCACGCCGAGCACGCGCGACGTGAACCCCTCGGGGAGGCGCACACCGTTGTCGTCGGGCTCGCCGAGCGGTCCGATATCGGCGATCAGCGACACCAGCGTGGGCAGGGCGGGGAGGTCACGCAGAGGAAAGGTGTAGCTGCTGTCGCCGCCGCCACCGCCGCCGCCGCCGCTCGAGCTGGTGCCGAAGCCCCCGGTGCCGCCGCCCCCGCTTCCAGTGCCACTGCTGCTGCCGCCGGTGCCGGCAGGGTCGTCGTCGCCGCACGCGGGGAGCGTGCGCGCCATCATCAGGGTGGCGAAGCCGGCGAGGCCGCTGGAGAGCGCATCGCGACGGGTGGCGACCGGAGATAGGGCCAGGCGGGGGGCTTTGATGTTGCTGCGCATCGGGCCGCGAGCATGCCACACATCAACGACGCCGCGACGGCCGCCACTCCGGTGCCACGCGACGACCGTCGTTCCGGCGTGCGTGACGAGGATCCTCACGAAGGGGCCCAGCTACCGCGATCACCCTCCACGCCCTTCGTACGCGAGGTCACGGATGGTGCCGAAGTCGTCCCACGAGAGCCCGGGCTGCAGGCCACGACCGTGGACGACGTGAGTCTCGAGCGGTGGCGGCGGGCTCTCGAGGCTCTTCGCGAGCGCGTCGCGGAGCGCTTCCTCGATGACCACCTCGAGAGTCGTCCCGCGCTTCGCCGCCAGCCGCTGGGCTCGCAGCAAGAGTGGGTCGGCAATATCGATGGTCGTCTTCATGCGGGTCATCCATGTCACTGTCGCGAATCGCGGTCGAGGACGCATGCGGAGGCCCACGCGTGGCTGGGCAGCCGCCTCAATCGCGGAGCCCCTCCGGCGGCATGATCGGCTCATTCGCCGGCTCGGCGGCGCACTCGGTGGCGGAGCCGATGCCGGAGGACCCGTCGAACACCTCGTTCAGCGTGTCGGTCGCGCTGGAGAGCGATCCTTCGCCCATGGCCAGCGTCGCCGGGTTGATCACGTTCAAATAGCAGGGGCTGAGCGGCGCCTCGACCGCCTTGCCCTCATCGCGCCACCAGTAGAAGAGCGTGCGCGCCGTCCACAGGTAGCCAAAGGCGTAGGCGGTGGGGTTGTCGCGCCAGCCGGCGATGCGGTCGGCGTCGACGCGGTAGATGGACTCCTGGGCGATCGCGAGGGGGACCGCCGCGTCCAGCGCGTCGCGGGCGTCGGTGAGGCGCTGCTCGCGCCACGCCTCCTGATCGTCCTCGTAGATGGCGTCGACGTAGTCGTAGAGCCCGTGGATCTGCGCGGCGCGGAGGGCCAGCAGGCGCGCCCCGACCGCGATGTCCTCGAACAATGGCAGGGCGTGCTGGGGGACGTCCGGCCTCAGCGCCTCGATGGTGTCGGCCAGCCCGCCGAAGGTCTCCTCCATCTCGGCGAGGAGCGGCTCCACCTCCGCCGAGTAGCCGGGCGGATCGTGGAATGGACTGCGCATCTCCAGGAGGCCGAGGCGCGCCGGCTGGGTCATGGTGACGTGGCCGACCCCGATGTTCTCGGCGATCTCGCTGATGTCGTCCCAGGCCTCGAAGCCCTGGAGGTAGGCCTGCCCATTGCGACGATTCACGTCGTCGGGGGCGACGCCGTTCACGCGCCCCTCGATGAGCAGCGCCAGCTGCGCCGCGGCGAGGTCGGCCAGCGCGTCGCGCAGCGGCTCGGCCGCCGCGCCGAAGGGCGCCACCACCGGATCGAGCGCGCGTCGCAGGGCGAGATCGTCGGTCGCGTCCTCGATCGGCGGGGCCCAGGCGCCGCGCGCCGAGACCACCTCGTGGAGCCAGTAGCCCCACTCCCAGCCGCTGGAGAAGGTGAGCTGCCCGTCCATGCTCTTGCCGGCGTGCTCGCCGCGCCCCATCCGGCCCTCGTCCTCGTCGCCGGCGAGGAGCCGCAGATCGTGGAGGCGGCGGTGCGCATACACCGGCAAGAAGAGCGGAACGTCGATGTCGAAGCTCACCCAGTACGCCGTCTCCGGGTGCCAGTACACGGGGCGCCGCCCCACCTCCTCCTGGAGGAACTCGCGGACCGGGCCGAAGTCGCCGTTGCCGTAGGTGGGCGCCGGATCGTCGAGGCCGTAGTGCTGCACCGTGTGCGGCATGATCCCGAGCCGCGCATCGGCGTAGTGCGGCAGGTGGTTGAAGTTGAGCGGCTCGCCCGTCTCCGGGTCCTGGTAGTTCGCGACCGTCTGCCCGCTCGAGCTGTGGATGGTGACCATGGCCTCCTTGCCGTGCTCGCCTTCGAGGTGCGACGTGAGCTCGTCGAGCCAGGCGACCGTCTCGACGTCGTCGGTCGCGGTGAACTCGGTCGAGCCCATGGAGGTGACGACGTAGTCGAAGCCGGCGCCCATCAACCAGTCGGTGCGATCGCGGATCTGGGCGAGGTTCTCCTCCGGTGTGCCCGGGTCGCGGATCAGGCGGTAGCTCTGCTGCTGCTGCTGGGCGAGGGGGGTGTCGATCCCGACGCCGATCGCGAAATCGTGGCCACGATCGACCAGGATCCGCAGCCGGTCCTGCCGCTCGGTGGAGTCGCCGAACTCGCCCCAGGTCTCCGCCCACAGGAGCACCCAGTGCGCTCGATTCTGACCATTAGCCAGGGACCACTCGAGGAAGGCGTCCCACTCCGGCAGCATCGACTCCCAGCCGGCGCGATCCTCGGGCGAGGTGATACCCCAGCCGTTGAGCACATCGGTGAGCTCCAGCGGGTGCATGGTGTGGAGCTGGAGCCCGCGCACCGGCCAGCGCGGAGACGAGGTGCGGTCGACGTCGTCAAAGGCGACCTCGAGCTGGGGCGGGATCGTTGGTGCGAGGGGGTGGAGAAAGGCGAAGCCGACGTGCTCGAGCAGCGCGTACGCGCCGTAGGCCGCGCCAGCGTCGCCGCTCCCGAAGGCGCGGTCGCCGGCGGAAGGGCCGTCGGTCACCAGGGCGCGCGCGCCGCCGAGCGTGCCGGAGCGGAGGAGGTAGCCCTCGGCGGGCAGCGCCTCCACCTCGGCGTCGGTCGCGAGCGCGCGCCGCGCTGCGGTGTCTCCGAAGGCCAGCACCACCGACCCGGGCAGGGTGGGGGCTGGGAGCTGGTCGGCACCGAGCACGACGACGGGCATGGGAGAGGCGGCCTCGACGTGTGCGGCGACCCTGGCCGCCACCCCGGCGGGCAGATCGGCGCCGATCTGGAGAAAGAGCTCGCCCGTCGGGGCCGCGCCGCCGCCGCCGCCGGTCGCCGCCGTGGTGGCGGCGGCACCGTGGCCGCCGCTGCCCGTGGCGCCTGTGCCTCCGCTGCCGGGGTCCGCCCCGCCGGTCGAGGCGCCGCTCGACCCACCCGAGGAAGTCGCATCGGAGGAAGAGGCGGACGTCGCCGGATCGTCGTCTCCGCACCCCGCGGCGGCGGCAAGGGCCAGGACCAGCCCGAGGGGCGCGACGCGAAGGGCGAGGGAGCGCATGAGCTCCCCCTACGGCGTCCATTCGCGCACCTTTGAGCCAAGGTTCGACGGCTTGCCGCACCCCTGCCGATCCAGACCCCCCAGCCCGCGGGTGCCGTAGGCTCCCCTGGCGATGACGAACATCCACCTCGTCCACACCATCGACACCGACGTCGCCGGGTTCTGGAAGCTCTTCTTCGACAAGGACCTGAACCGCGCGCTCTACATGAAGGCGCTGAAGTTCCCGAAGCTGGAGCTCCTCTCCTTCGAGGAGAACGACACGACGGTGACCCGCCGCATGGCGGCGACGCCCCACCTCGGCGCGCTGCCCGGCCCCGTCGCCAAGCTGCTCGGCAGCAACTTCGGCTACGTCGAGGAGGGGACGATGAAGAAGTCCGAGGGCGTGTGGCGGTTCAAGATGATCCCCACCACCCTCGCCGACAAGATCAAGCAGGAGGGCACGGTCCACCTCGAGCCCGACGGCGCGAACAAGGTGAAGCGCACGGTCGACATCTCGGTCGACGCGAAGGTCTTCGCCATCGGGGGCCTGGTCGAGGGCGCGGCGGGGACCACCATCCGCGAGGCGTGGGAGACCAGCACCACGTACATGAACGAGTGGATCGCAGGGAAACACCGCGATCTCGCCTGATCGGTCGACGGTCGTCCGCGCGCGGTCAGCCCCCGTGACCGACGCGCGTCGCTGGCGGGCCGCACCATGATCGAGCCCGTCGTCACCCGCCCGGTTCTCCGGCAGCTCCTGCTGCTGGCATGGCCGATCGTGGTCTCGCGATCGGCGCAGGTCGTCGTCGGCGTGTCCGACACGTTCATGGTCGCCCCACTGGGGGAGGACGCGCTGGCCGCCGCGACCGCCGGAGCGTTCAACAGCTTCGCGTTCTTGGCCCTGCCGATGGGGACGGTGTTCATCGTCGGGTCGTTCGCGGCCCAGCTCAGCGGCAAGGGCGACCATGGCGGGGCACGCCGCTACGCCTGGTACGGCCTCGTGATCGCGCTCCTGGCCGAGCTCCTGGCGCTCGCCGCGCTCCCCTGGCTCGGCCCCATGCTGGCGCCGCTCGGCCTCAGCGCCCCGGTTCGCTCGCTGATGCACGACTACATGTTCTGGCGGCTCCTCTCGGTGGGCGCCGGCGTGGGGCTGGAGGCGCTCGCCAGCTACTACGGAGGCGTCAAGAACACCGTGCTCCCGATGGTGGCGCAGGTGATGGCGATGGTGCTGAACGTCGCGCTCAACTGGGTCCTCATCACCGGTAACCTCGGCGCGCCCGCGCTCGGCGTGGCCGGCGCCGCGATCGCGTCGACCGTCGCCACCTGCATCGCGTTCGCCTTTCTCTTCGGCTGCTTCATGACGTCCTCCGGGGCGGAACGTGCGCCCGCGGGGGCGCTGAGCCTGCGCGAGCTGGGGCGCACCTTGCGCTTCGGTCTGCCGGTCGGGCTCAATTTCCTGATCGAGCTGATGGCGTTCGTGGTGTTCGCGAACGTCATCGTGGGCCCGCTGGGCACCGTCGAGCTCGCGGCGACCTTGGCGGTCATGCAGCTCAACTCGGTCGCCTTCATGCCGGCCTTCGCCCTGGCCACCGCGGGCTCGATCTTCGTCGGCCAGGCGATCGGCGCGATGAAGAAGGAGGACGTCTCCCCCACGGTGCGGCTGACCGTGGCCACGACCGCTGGCTGGCAGGGGATCGTCGGCCTCCTCTACCTGGTGGCGCCGCGCCTGGTGCTCGAGCCCTTCGTTCCCCGGGGCTCGGCGCGCTTCCTCGACGTCGCCGCGTCCATCCTGGTGATGAGCGCGGCGTGGCAGCTGTTCGACGGCGTCGCCATGGCCTACGCCGAGG
Source organism: Polyangiaceae bacterium (assembly GCA_046596645.1). Classification (GTDB taxonomy): domain Bacteria; phylum Myxococcota_A; class Polyangia; order Polyangiales; family Polyangiaceae; genus JBKJLX01. Next base: position 12,702 of record JBKJLX010000872.1, on the reverse strand, counting down.
CGCTGCGCGCCGCCGGCGACACCACCTTCACCATGTGGGTGCGCGCAGCGATCGGCTGGGTGGTGTTCGTGCCCGGGGCGCTCTTCTGCACGCGGGTGCTGGGCTGGCGCGAGGTGGGCGCTGCCACGTGGCTCATCGTCTACCTGGGCCTCCTGGCGCTCCTCATGGTGCTGCGCTTCCGCAGCGGCCGCTGGCGGACGATGGCTCTGGTCGAGCCGTCCGCCGAGGCGGACGGCCCGCCGAGCGAGCTCGAGGGGGAGGTGGGCCCGAAGACGCCGGCGCCGACGCCGAGGTGATCTAGTGTGTCGAGCGAGCGCCCAGGACGCCAGCGCGCTACCCAGGAAGCCGACGATGCAACCGACCCACTTCGACGTGATCATCGTGGGCGCAGGCCTCTCCGGCATCGGCGCCGCCGTGCACTTGCAGACGCGCTGCCCCGGCAAGAGCTACGCGATCCTCGAGGGGCGCGAGAGCCTCGGCGGCACCTGGGACCTGTTCCGTTACCCGGGCATCCGCTCGGACTCGGACATGCACACGCTGGGCTACTCGTTCCGCCCGTGGACCGAGGCCAAGGCCATCGCCGATGGGCCCTCGATCCTGAGGTACGTCCGCGAGACCGCCGAGCACCACGGCGTCACCGCGAAGATCCGCTACCGGCACCGCGTGGTGAAGGCGCGCTGGTCGACCGCCGACGCGCGGTGGACGGTCCTGGTGGACGACGGCTCGACGGACCTCCAGCAGCATCGCGAGCGCATCGAGCTCACCTGCCGCTTCCTCTTCACCTGCACCGGCTACTACGACTACGACGAGGGCTACACGCCGGACCTGCCGGGCCGTGAGCGCTTCGGCGGGCGCGTCGTGCACCCCCAGAAGTGGACGGACGACGTCGACTACGAGGGCAAGCGCGTGGTCGTCATCGGCAGCGGTGCGACCGCGGTGACGCTGGTGCCCGAGCTCGCCAAGCGTGCGGCGCACGTGACGATGCTGCAGCGCTCGCCGAGCTACGTCATGACCCGCCCCGCGAAGGACGTGGTGGCGGACTGGCTGCGCGCCCGCCTGCCGGCGCAGGCCGCGTACGACGCGACCCGCTGGAAGAACGTCGTCGTCGGCACCGCCTTCCATGCGTACTGCCGGCGCTTCCCCGCGCACGCCAAGCGCCTGATCGTCGGCGAGGTGAAGAAGCGGACCGGCGTCGGCGTCGCCGCGAGTCACTTCACCCCCACCTACAACCCGTGGGACCAGCGCCTGTGCCTGGTGCCCGACAGCGACCTCTTCGAGGCGCTGCGCGACGGCAAGGCCTCGGTGGTGACGGATCACATCGAGACCTTCACCGAGACCGGGCTGCGCCTGCGATCGGGCCGTGAGCTCCCGGCCGACCTCGTGGTGACCGCCACCGGCCTCAAGCTCAAGCTGCTCGGCGGCATGCAGGTCGAGGTGGACGGCGTGCCCGTCTCGTCATCGAAGACCATGGCCTACAAGGGGCTCATGCTGAGCGGCGTCCCCAACCTGGCGTTCGCCATCGGCTACACCAACGCCTCGTGGACGCTGAAATGCGACCTCGCCAGCGAGTACGTGTGCCGGCTCATCGACCACATGGACGCCAGGGGTTACCGGAGCTGCGTGCCGCGCCTGCGGGACCCGAACGTGAAGGGAGAGCCGATCCTCGACTTCACCTCCGGCTACGTGAAGCGTGCGGCGGATCAGCTGCCCCGGCAGGGATCGATCGCGCCGTGGAAGCTGCACCAGAACTACGCCCTCGACCGGATGATGTTCCGTCGCTCCCCGCTGGAGGACGGGACGATGGAGTTCTCGCGCTAGGTCGTCTGGGACTCAGAACGCGCAGTCGTCGAGCGCGGCCTGCTCGACCTCGCAAGGGGAGCAGTCGCCCTCGGGCTGGGCGAGGAAGCACTGGTAGAACGCGATGGCCTCGTCCTGGCATTCCTCGGGGTAGCCCTCGCAGTAGGCCGTGCAGACGCCTTCGCCTGCGGGCTCGCCGCCGCAGTGCACATAGGTCGCCTCGCACACGTCGACGCAGGTGAGCGGCGGTGCGCCGCCGCCACCCGAGCCGCCAGCGCCGCCGCCGGTGCCGTCGCCGCCGCCCGCGTCGCCCTCCCCGCCAACGCCGTTGCCGCCCCCACCGCCGGCGCTCGACGTCGTGCCGGCGCCCTCGCCGCCGGTGCCCGCCGAGCTCGTCACCGTCGACGTCGACGTCGACGAGGCGCTCGAGCTCGTGATGCACGACGGCGAGCTCTACCGGAGCATCGCGGACGCGCCGCAGAGCGGGCTCGTCCCCTCCGAGCACCCCGAGGCGTGGGGCGTGGGGGCTCCTGCCGCTGCCGGTCGACGACGTCCGCCTGGCGCCGGCGTCGGCGCGCCGGCATCGGTCTCCTCGACGTGCCCTGACGGAAGGGCCTCAGCGCGGAGCGCGGGGGATCGCGGCGCGTTCCAGCGTGCCGGTGGCGATGGCAGCCGTCACCGCGCGGATCTCGTCGCGGAAGCGGGCGAGATCCAGCCCGCGGTGGGCCCCGCCGCAGCGGTCGAGCTTCGAGAGCCCTCGCGCTGCCAGCCGCCCCGCGCTGGGGGGAGAGCCCATCACCAGCAGCTTGTGGAAGGCCGCCGCGATCTGGATCAACCCCTGGAAGAACAGGCGCTCCTCGGGATCGACGGCAGCGATCCACGCCTCCTCCCACGCCTCGTGGGCCTCGAAGAACGCCCCGGCGTCGAAGAGCGCCGCCCCGCGGGCGAGGAGGTCGTACTCGGCCGGCGGGGGCGTCACCGATGCAAGCTGGGTCAGGTCCGCTCTAGGATCCACCCCCTGATGCGTCTCACCGTCGTCCCCCGCCTGGCGCGCACGTGGCAGCGACGTCGGCGAGTGATGCGCGGGCGCCCGCGGCGAGCGTCGTGACGCCCCGGCAGGAGCTGAACGCGCTCCTCTTCCTCGGTCCACTGGCCTTCGTCTTCATCGGCGAGCTGGCCCTCCTGCTCACCCGCCCGGCGTGGCTGGCGATGCTCGCGTACCTGCCCACCGGGCGACCGCGGCGACTCCTGCTGGAGCCCCGCGTGCGCGCCGCGCTCTCGCGCTCCGCGAGCTACCGTGACGCCGCGGCGGCCGAGCTCGATCTGACGCCGCTCGCCGCGACGCCGGTCCTCGATCTCACGGCCGTGAAGGTGCGCTTCGATCCCGACGGGCGTCGGGCGACGTTCCGCCTGCCGCTGGGGCGCATGTTCGCGCTGTCCGGGGCGTGCCGCGTCGACGTGGCGGTGGACCGCGACGCCGTCACCCTGCGCGCGCGGCTGATGCCGACGCTGGCGCCCACCGGCGCCGCGTTCTTCCTGCCGCTGCTCGTCGTCGCGCTGCTCGATGGCTCGCCCGAGGGGGCCACCATCGTCTCCCCGGTGATGGCAGGGCTGTTCGTGCTGTTCCAGACCGTGGGCGCCCTGCGCTGTCGCGCCGACTTCCGGGGAACGGTCGACGCCGTGCTCGACATCCTCGAGGCGCGGATCACCGCGCTGGGCTGAGGGCCCGCTGCGACGTCACCAGGTGACGGCGCCGGTGGACTGGAACGAGGTGAGGAACCGCTGGCGGTCGGCCTCCGGCGGCAGCGGGTCGGTGCCCTGCGCCTCCACGACCAGGACGCACAGGCGGTCGCCGAGCACGATGGTGCGCTGATACGCCCTGGTGGGCGTGCCCTTGGCCTCGATGTGATCGCCGGCGGGCGGCGCACCAGGGCCCGGGGACCCATCGCGGCGGGCGATGCAGGTCGCGCTCCAGGATAGGAGCCCGGGCGTCTTGCTGCCGACGGTGTGGCTGCGCACCTCGACCCCGTCGCTGGCGTCGGAGCGGACCCGGAAGTCGGCGAAGGCGATCGGCATCTCCACCGAGAAGCCGCCCTCGGTCGACCTGGCGCGATGCCAGCCACCGCCCAGGAGGTCGGTCGCGCCCACCCGGTGGCGCAGCATGAACACCCCCTCCTCGACCTCCCGCTCCTCGCCGACGGGGGTGGCCGCGATCTGCTGCGCCATGGCGCTGCTGGGGGGCGGCGCCTCCTCCTTCGACGGGTCGGACTTGCAGGAGGCGCAGGCGACGACGAGCGCCGCCCCCACCAGGACCGGGAGCGCCTGCCGGCGCGCGATCACGACGGGTCTCGCGGGGGCACGATGGGCGCCGCGTTCGGATCGCGGCGCACCATCGCCAGGGCGAGCGCGGCGATGGACAGCAGGCCGGGGATGGCGCTGCCGCCCAGGCCAACCTTCCTGCACTGCGCCGCCTCGCCGTAGCCAGCGGCGCGGAGGACGTCGACCTTGCCCGGGTCGATGGCGCCGCCGTCGACGACGCCGTCCACGCGGGCACGGGAGATCTGCTCGCCGATGGTGCCGCAGGCGTAGGGCGCGAAGCCGAACGACAGGGACAGGGCGGCCATGATCGCCGCCGTCCTCTTGCGGTTCACCGCCAGCGCCAGGGCGGTGGCCGAGATCGGGATCGCCACGATGGCGACCAGGATGACGACCCAGGCCGGCCAGCCGCACTCGGTGATCGCTCCCATGGGTGGGGGACTCTACCGCGGCGGGCCCGCGGTGGTACGTCTCGCACGATGAGACGATCGCTGGCGCTCCCGCTGCTGGTCCTGGCCCTCGTCGCGTGCGGGGACGACACGTCGACGGCGGCCGCCACGACCGGCGAGCCGGAGCCCGAGCCCGCGCTGGCGATGGAGGAGCCGGGGCCGCACCCGGTCGGGCACGCCACCGTCACCGTGGAGGACGCGGCCCGTGCCCGCGTGCTGAACGTCGAGATCTGGTACCCCGCCGACGAGGCCGCGCGGGCCGCGGCCGAGGGCGGAGAGCCGCTCGAGGGCTTCGCCACCTCCGACGAGGAGCGCGAGCAGCTGGTGACCCTGCTGCAGACGGCGCCCTCCCCGGGGACCGGCCGCGTCGCTCACGCCGCCCGCGACGCGGCGCCGGCGGCGGGCGGCGCCTGGCCGACGGTGGCGTTCTCGCACTGCTTCAACGGCGTGCGCTTCTCGGTGTTCTCCATCGCCGAGCGGCTGGCGAGCCACGGCGTCGCGGTGGTGGCCGTCGACCACGCCGGCGGCACCCTGTTCGACGATCTGGCCGGCGAGGCAGCGCCCCTGGGGACCGAGTTCCTCGCGACCCGCACCGGCGACGTGCGCTTCGTCCTCGACCGCGTGCTCGACGGCGCCGCCACCGAGCTGCCGGTGAGCCTGCGCGGGCGCTTCGACGCGGGGGCGGTCGGCGTCTTCGGCCACAGCTTCGGCGGGGTGACCGCGGGCAAGGTGTTGACCGAGGACGCGCGCCCGCGCGCCGGCCTGGCGCTGGCGGTGCCGATGGAGAACCCGCTCCTCCCTGGCGTGACGGTGGCCGACCTGCAGGTGCCGCTGCTCTTCCTCCGCGCCATCGAGGACAACAGCATCACCAGCATCGGCAACGATTTCATCCAGCAGAACTTCGACACCGCCGGCGGGCCGGCGTGGAAGGTCGACGTGGAGGACGCCGGTCACTGGTCGTTCACCGACATCTGCGGGATCGTCGAGGGCTTCGACGCCGGCTGCACCGACACCGACGCGCGCATGACGACGCAGGAGCCGTTCACCTACCTCGATCCGGTCACGGCGCGCGGCATCGGCGCGGCGTACACGACGGCCTTCTTCCTCTCGACGCTGACCGGCGACGCCGACGCCTCGGCCTACCTGGCGCTGGCGCGGCCGGAGGGCACGGTCAGCGTGGTGCAGCGATGAGCCGCGCCGCGACCGACGGGCTGATCACGCCTTGGCGGCGGTCTGCCTGGCGACCTCGGCGCGCAGGCGGTCCTCCTGGGCGCGCAGCTCGGGGGTGAGCTCGGGGCCGAAGTCCTCGGTCTCGAAGCAGGGGCGGATCTCGACCTCCGCGGGCTCGTCGGGATCGAGGGTGGAGCAGGGCATGCGCTTCACCCACGCCAGCGCCTCGTCCATGTCCCGGACCTGCCAGATCCAGAAGCCGGCGATCAGCTCCCTGGTCTCGGCGAAGGGGCCGTCGAGGACGGTCTTCTGCCCGCCGGCGATGCGAACGCGCTTGCCTTTGGAGCTCGGGTGCAGCCCGTCGCCGGCGAGCATGACGCCAGCCTTCACGAGCTCCTCGTTGAAGTGGCCCATGTCGGCGAGGAGCTTCTCGCTGGGCATCTTGCCGGCTTCACTGTCCTCGTTGGCCTTGATGATCACCATGACGCGCATCGTCGTTCTCCTTGCGGGGGTCGGTGGAATGCCGTGACCAGGCGTCATGCGACGACGCACGGGATCGACACGGCGACGATCATTTCTTCTCGGAGGCCGCCTTCTCCAGGCAGTCGGCGGCCCGGCGGAGGAGCAAGGCCCTCGGCCGGGGAGGTCGCCACCGCGGCCAGGTAGCACGCCGGTGGTCGTGCCCGAACGGGAGCCTCGGAAGGGCGTTGCTGGCGGCGGCAGGGCCATCGGGAGCGAGCGGGACGCGGAGGGGTAGCTGACGACGAGCGGGCGCGAGCGGACCCCGCGCGGACCCACCGCCCGCCGTGACATTGGGTATGTTGATCACGTCCAGATGAGCGGCTTCGGCCTTCAGCGCCGTTACGAATGGCCGGTCCCGCCGGAGGTCCGCATGGACAATCCGGGGCGGCTCGTCCCGGGCAACCGCTGGGTCGTCACCCCGTTCCCGTCGCAGGCCGAGCCAACGCACGCAGGGCACGCGCCGGCGTCGCCCGCACAGCTGCCGCACGGCTACCCCCAGGCCCCGCCCGCGCAGGTGCCGACGGGCCACCCGCAGGCACCCTACCCGCAGCAGCATGCCGGCGCCGAGCCGCGTCGCCAGTCGACGCAGCCGCCGGCCGGCACGCCGGAGACGGCGAACGTCGCGATCCCACCGCCTCCCGCGCTGCCCTTCCACGGCGGCCTGCCCTTCGCGCCCGCGCCCTCCTCGATGGCGGTGCAGCAGGTGCCTCGCGATGTTCGCCCGCAGACGCCCCCGCCGCCGGCCGTCGTGGGCGGCCCCCTCACGCAGTCGCCGTCCTTCGCGCCGGGGCCAGTCTCGGCTCCGTCGCCCTGGGCGACGCTCGGGGCACCGCCGGTGGCGGCGCCGACGCCCGTCCCGCCGGCCCACGTCGGCCCGCCGCCGGGCCACGTCGTCTCGCCGCCGGCCGTTGCGACGCCGACTCCTGCCGCCCTCGGCGGCGCCCCGCAGCAAGGCAGCGCACCGCCGCCCATCGTTCCCGGACAGCCCGCGCTCCCCTCCTTCATGCTCGCCCAGCGCGCAGCCGAGCAGGCTGCCGCGCAGGCGCAGGCCGACGCGGCCGCGCGGGCCCAGGCCGACGCGGAGGCTCGCGTCGAGGCCGCTCGCCAGGCCGTGATGCGCGCCGCGCAGGAGGCGGTCGAGCAGCGAGCGGCCGAGCGCGCCGCGGCCGAGGCGCTCGCCGCGCAGGAGCGAATCCGTGCCGAGGCGCTGGCGATGCAGGAGCGAGCCCGCGCCGAGGGCGAGCGGCGCGCGGCCCAGGTGAGGGCGCACGCCGACCGTCTCGCGATCGAGAGGGCGCTCGCCGAGAAGGCCGCCGCCGAGGCGCAGGAGGAGGCCGATCGTGCTGCGGCCGAGCGTGCGCGGGTGGAGCTCGCGGCGATCCAGGCGAGGGCCGCCGCCGCGCGGGCTGCGGAGGAGCAAGCTGCGGCGGCTCACGCCGCGGCGGCGCGGATCGCCGCAGCGCGAGCCGCCGCCGAGAGGGCTGCCGCGGAGCGCGTGAACGCCGAGCGTGCGGCCGTGGAGAAGGCTGCCGCGGCCGCGGCTGCTGCCGCGGAGAAGGTGGCCGCCGAGAAGGCCGAAGCGGAGAAGATCGCGCGCGAGGAACGCGAGGCCGCCGAGCTGGCTGCCGCCGAGCTGGCTGCGGCCGAGCTGGCTGCAGAAGAGGAGGCGCTGATCGCCGAATGGGAGGCCGAGCAAGCCGAGGCGGCCGCGGCTGCCGAGCGCGCAGCCGAGGAGGCGGCGGCTGCGCAGGCCGCCGCCGAGCGTGCGCTCGCGGAGCAAGCCGCTGCAGCCAAGGCCGCCGCCGACGCCCGCGCCGCGGAGCTCGCCGCGACCCACAAGGCCGCGGCGGAGGAGGCGGCCGCGGAGCGCGCCGCGATCCGCAAGGCGGCGGCGGACGAGGCGGCGGCCGAGAGAGCGGCGGCGCGCAAGCGCCGCGAGTAGCGCCTCAGCGCCGGATCACGGCGAGAACGCGATCGGGTAGGTGACGTCGATCGTCATGCCGCTCGCCGGGAAGCGCAGCTTCGTGACGTTCTGTGCGATGCAGCCACCGATCGCAGCGTCGGCGAACGTCGACTCGGTGGTCACCGCCGCCGGGACCCCGTCGCCATCGATGTTGAACTTGGCGGTCACCTTGCCCGCGGCCTTGGGGTCGGTGGCGAGCAGCGCCTCGTAGCAGACGCGGAAGGTGCGGAATGCGCCGCGCACGACGCCCTGGATCTCGTGCGGCAGGAGCTTCTTCCTCACCTCGACCGTTCGCGGCTCCGCAGGGATCGCCTCCAGCGTGGCGAACGCGGACTCGACCTCGTCGAGCTGGCCGGCGCGCGGCGCCGCCAGCATCACCAGCGGCTTCTTCCCAGCGCGCTCGCGCACTGCGACGAACGCCTCGCCGCGCTCGAGCCGCAGGATCGCCTCCGCGCTGGGGACGGCCAGGTACGCGTCGTAGCGCGACGGTACGCGGTTCTGCGTGAGGTCGAAGTAGACGACGACCAACGACCGGTCCGGGTTGGGCATGTCAGCCTGGTGCTGCCCCTGCATCAGCGGCAGGTCGACCCACGACTCGATGCGGCTGTGCGACCGCTGGCCCTTGACGTCGACGTCGCACACCGCGCACTCGGTCTCGGCGATCTCGCGCTTGGCGCGCGAGAGGTTGAAGATCCCGTGCGGGTCGTTCGAGGTCGGCGCCTTGCCGACCGACACCACGTCCAGCAGCGACACGCCCTTGCCGTCCTCCGGGAAGAAGCGCGCCAGCGCCTTGGCCACCGGCGCCATGGGCTCCATGTTGCGCGCGGGGTTCCTCGGTGCCTCCTCCTCCCCGGTGAGGAGCAGCCGCAGCCGCCGCTCGGCCGCCTCGTGCGCCTCGTAGCCGGAGTCGCCCCCGTGCCGCTTCATCAGGTCCTCGATGGCCCGCACCGCGCCCTCGAGGTCGTCGTCGTCCTCGTGCAGCGTGGAGAGGCCGAGGCTCGCGCGATCGAGCGCCTCGCCCGGCAGCTTGCCCTCGGCGATGACGGTCGTGAGGCTCTTGCCGTCGATCGTCGTCGCGTCGCCGCGCTCGACCCGGCGGAGGATGCGCTCGAGATCGAGCATCGACGCCTCGGTCGCCTGGCCCTCGGCCGAGTCCACCGTCTGGTTGGGGGCCGCACCCTCCACGGCCTGCGGCGTCTCGGTGGTCGCCACCTCCGCGCCGCCGCGGCCCTCCTCGCACGCCGCCGCCAGCACCATCGAGAGAGCGCAGCCACCGGCCATCAGGATCTTGTTCTTCGTCGTCGTCATCGTTGGACCTCCGTACGAAGAAGCATGCACATCGACCCTTCCACCCCCCGTCTCCGGAATGTCACCGTTGTGTCTACGCGTCGCGCGGCCGTCGCCCCCGGGGTCAACCGCGCCTCGTGAAGCGGTAGCCGGCGCCGCGCACCGACGCGAAGTACCTGGGGTTCTTCGGGTCCGGCTCGAGCTTGGTCCGGAGGCGGAGGACGAAGTTGTCGACAGTGCGATCGGTCCCAAAATAGTCCGTGCCCCACACCGCATCCAGGATGCGCTGCCTCGGCAGGAGCTCCCCCTCGCGCTGCGCGAACAGGCGCAGCAGCTTCATCTCCAGCGCGGTGATCTCGACCAGCTCGCCGGCGCGCTCGACGCTGTGCGAGCGGAAGTCGACCGTGACGTCGCCAAAGACGATGGTGGTCACCGCGGTCTCGGTGAGCCGGCGCCGTCGCAGCGCCGCCTGGACCCGCGCAAGCAGCTCGGCGACGCCAAACGGCTTCACCACGTAGTCGTCGGCGCCGCCCTGGAGGCCCCGCACGCGGTCCTCCTCCTCCCCCTTGGCGGTGAGCATGATGATCGGCATGTCGGCGTCGCGCGCGCGCAGCGACTCCAGGACCTCGTAGCCGTTCATGCCGGGGAGCATCACGTCGAGGATCACGAGGTCCGGCGGCTCGGCCGTCGCGGCGTCGAGCCCCTCGTTGCCGGTCTCTGCGGTGACGACGCGGTAGCCGTCGGATCGCAGCGCCTTGGTCAGGCCGAGGCGCAGGGTCGGATCGTCCTCCACGACCAGCACCGTCTCCTGGCGCCCCTCCGGCCGCTTCGCGGTCATGACGGGGAGGGTACGGCCTCCCCGGCGCAGTGAGATGGCGATCAGCCCGCCGGCCCCGCGAGAACGATGGTGAAACGCGCCCCGCCGTCGCGGCCCCCCTCGACCGTCGCGTCACCGCCGTGGGCGCGCGCGACCGCGCGCACCAGGGCCAGGCCGATGCCGGTGCCGTCGGTGGCCCGACTCAGCCGGTCGTCGCCGCGCTCGAAGGCCTCGAAGATCTTCCCCCGCAGCGCCCGCGGCACCCCGGGGCCGCGATCCTCCACGGCGATCCGCGCGCCAGCGTCGCTCCGCTCGACGACCACCCGGTAGGGCTCGCCGCCGGGCGCGTACTTCCGCGCGTTCTCCAGGAGGTTCATCACCGCGAGCTGCACCAGCGCCGCGTCGATCGCCAGCGACACCGATGCGTCGAGCGCACGCTCCACCTCCACGCCGGGGTGGCGCTCGACGAAGACGTCGACGGCGTCGCCCACCACCTCCGCCAACACCATTTCCTCCCGCCGGACCTCGGTCTGCCCGGCGCTCATGCGGCTCCATGCCAGGAAGCGCGACACCGTCTCGCCGAGTCGCCGCGACTCGCGCGCTATCGCGGTTGCGGTCTCCCGCCGCTCGTCCTCGTCCCCGCCGCGATCATCCTCCAGCAGCTCGGCCAGCATGCGGATCGACGCGATCGGCGTGCGCAGCTCGTGCGACACCGCCGCGGCGAACGTGGTGCGAAGCTCGCTGGTCCTGCGCGCCCCGCGGACGCGCGCGAACAGGAAGGCCGCGACGACCAGCGCCACCGCCGCGCTCCCGCCGGCGATGGCCCACAGACCCAACCGCGACCGCCGTGTGCGCGACGCGAGGTCGTCGCCGCCGCGCAGCGTCGCCTCCACCCCCAGCCCCGGAGCCAGCCAGGCGATCGCGCTCGGCGCGCCGCCGGCCTGCGGAGCCACCTCGACGGCGCGCAGCTGCGCGGTGCCGTCGGCGCGCGAGGCGAGCGCTCTGGCGACCGCCGCTGCGTCGACCACGAAGCCCAGCGCCGAGCCGTCGGCGGTCACCCGCACCAAGCCCAGCGCGCCGTCTCCGCTCCAGCGCACCAGCCCCTCGCGACCGGCGCCGCGGCGGAGGGCCGCCCGCGCGCTCTCGCCGGCGACTGCTGCAGACGGCGAGCTCGCCGCCACTCCGCCGAGGTGCGAGAGCGCGGCCGCCTTCTGGGCGTCGTTCATGTGGCTGCCCACGATCTCCTCGCGCGTGGCCGCCTGTTCGGCTGATCGCAGGAGCGCCCCCTGGTGCCCGAGCCACGCGACGAGCTGCGTCGCCGCGTCGTCGTCGGCGCGCCGCCCGAGCACGCCCAGCAGCTCGATGGGCATGAGCCAGCGCCCGAGCTCGGTTCGCGCGCGGTCGCACCCTGCGAGGGTCCGGACCGACACCGCGCGGTCCTTCCGCACCACCATCGCCGCGGCGCGGCACGCGGCCGCGCTCCGCTCGGGGACGCTGGGCGCAGGGGCCACAACCTCGCCCTCGAGGATCGGCTCCTGGCGGGCATCGTAGAGGGCAGGTCGCGACCACGCCGGCGCCACCGACGCGACGAGGCGACGGCGCTCGCCAAGCGCGTCGGGCAGCGCTGCCGCGGGGATCGCCAGCAGGCGCGCCTCGGCGTCGCGCAGCTCGCCGCGGAGCGAGCCCTCGGCCCGCTGGGCCGCGGCCTCGGTCTCCGCCGCCGCCTCGCGCCGGATCGCCGCCTCCTCGTTGCGCACCGCGCGCAGCCCGAGGGTCACCGCCGCGATCGCCGGCAGGAGACCGGCGACCGCGAACAGCAAGCCGTCGCGGAGGGCCGCGCGCCGGCCCGCCACCCCGCTCATCGCGCCAAGGCCCCGGGAGCTCGCCACCTGTCGATCCGCGGGTGATGGTCGCGCGCGCCGGGGCGCCGATGGCACAAAAAAGGTCGACCCGGCCCTGGGAGGACCGGGTCTCGACGTCTACGCCGCCCGGATCACTTCGGGGGGGAGATGATGATCTCGACGCGGCGGTTGTTGGCGCGGCCCTCGGCCGAGTTGTTGTCCGCGACCGGCGTGCCCTCGCCCTTGCCCATCGCCGTGATCTTGGCGGTCGGCACGCCGCGGCTCACCAGGTAGTCACGCACCGACTGCGCGCGCGACTGGGAGAGCGTCACGTTCGCGTCGTCGGCGCCCTGCGAGTCGGTGTGACCCTCGACGACCATGGTCTGGCTCGCCTGCAGGTCGCCGAGCGCCTTGGCGACCTCGTCGAGCTTCCTCTGTGCCGCGGGCAGCAGCGCCGACTTGTTGGTCTCGAACAGGACCGAACCATTCAGGGTGATGACGAGGCCACGCGGCTCCTCCTTCATCTTGGCGAACTCGGCC
>JBKJLX010000536.1:0-20758 GCA_046596645.1 Polyangiaceae bacterium | reverse complement strand
GCTCCGCGGCGCCCATGTCCTCGGCGCCGGAGTGGCCCACCACTCCGACAGCGAGAACGTCTGCGAGCGCGCCGGCCGCATCGATTGCGCCGACGAGATGTGTGCGAGCTCACCGGTGAAGGGAGCTGCGACGCCGAGGACCGTGTCCCGACCTGCGAAGGGCCGCAGGAGAGATGCTCCACCACGAGCTGCGCCACCCGCCGGCGCCGCGTAGCGATCACCCCGGCGCCACGCGCGCGGAGGCGCCTTGCCCTGGGGTGCCTCGTCGGCTTGACTGCGCTGCTCATGAACCGCTGGCCCCACGCAGGAACGCTCATCCCTCATTCGCTTCGCGTCGCGCTCGCGCTGGCGGGGCTCACCGCGCTCGCCGGATGCGACGCGCAACGGAACGCTACCGCCGCGGCGGGGAGCGGGGCGGCCACGAGCGCGCCGGCTGCCTCCTCTCCTCCCCCGTCGGAGAGCGCGTCACCCGGCACTGTCCCGACGCAGACGCCGGCGGCGCACCTCACGCCCGAGCTGCGGGACGCGATGTCGCCCGACCAGGTCTACCAGGCGTTCAAGGACGGGCACGCCAGGTTCGCGAGCGGCAAGCTGCGGTATCGAAGGCTCGTCCTCGAGGTCGAGCAGAGCGCACTCGCGCAGTCACCGCACGCAGTGGTCCTGAGCTGCATCGACAGCCGGGTTCCCGTCGAGACCATCTTCGACAAGCGCATCGGGGACGTCTTCAGCACGCGCATCGCCGGCAACGTGATCAACGAGGATGTCCTCGGCGGCCTCGAGTTCGCGGTGCAGGTCGCCGGCGCCAAGCTGATCATGGTCCTCGGCCACACCCGGTGCGGCGCTGTGAAGGGCGCGGTCGACGACGTCAAGCACGGCAACCTCACCGCGCTCATCGCGAAGATCCAGCCCTCGGTCGAGGCGACGAAGTCGGTCTGGAAGGGCCCCGAGGATGCGAAGAGCTACGCTTTCGTCGACGCGGTCGCGGCCGAGCACGTGCGGAAGACGATCACCGACATTCGCGCGAAGAGCCCCGAGCTGAAGCGTCACGAGGAGGCGGGAAAGGTGAAGATCGTGGGCGCGATGTACGACATCGGCGTCGGCAAGGTCACGTTCTACGATTGAATTCAGGGGGTGGTGGTCCGGTCGCCGCGCAGCCTCACGACATCTCGCCGACCTCGGCGCGGGCGAAGGCGTCGCGCGCCGCCTGGACCCGGCCGCCTGCCTCGTCGGCGCGGCGACCGAGGCTGATCATGAGCTTGGTCAGCGCTGCCTCCGACGTCATGTCACCCGCGGAGATCGCGCCCGCCCTGGCCGCCGCGATGCTCCCCTCGTAGGAGCCGAGATCGACGGTGCCCCGCGAGCACTGGCTGACGATCACGATCGGCACGTCGAGCTCGCGTGCGTGCTCCAGCGCCGGGATCAAGGAGCGGCCCAGGCGCGGCACATTGCCGGAGCCGAACGCCTCGAGCACCACGCCCCGCACCCCGCTGTCGAGCGCGCCGGAGAGGAGCTTCGGGTCGAGCCCGGGGAAGGTGCGGACCGCCAGCACCCGCGGCTCGATGCGCGGGTCGAACGGGGCCGGCGGCCGCGGCGCGAGGACGTGGGGCGCCACGCTGATCCCGAGCCCCAGCTCGGCCAGTGGCGGACACGCGGGGGAGCCGAAGGCGCTCATGCTCCAGGCGTCGAGCTTGGTCGCCCGGCAGCCACGAAACAGCGTCTGATCAAAGGCGATCGCCACCTCGGGGATGCGCAGGGTCGCCACGTGGAGCGCGTCGACCAGGTTGGCGCGCGCGTCGGTGCGGATCTCGGCGAGCGGGCGCTGCGACCCGGTGAGCACCACGCTGCGGTCGAGGCCCGGCAGCAGGAACGCCAGCGCGCTCGCGGTGTACGCCATGGTGTCGGTGCCGTGGACGATGACGATGCCGTCGTAGCGACTCCGCGCCTCGTGCACCGCGGCCGCCAGCGACACCCAGTCCTCCGGCTGCAGGTCGGATGAGTCGAGGTTGAAGAGGATCCGGGTCTCGATGTCGCCGATCTGGCGCAACACCGGCAGCTCGGTGAGCAGATCCCGGGTGTACGCGTCGGGGGAGAGCCCGCCCGCGGCGGCGCGCTGCATCATCAGCGTCCCGCCGGTGTGGAGGAGGAGGAGGCGCATCGGGCCGACGAGGATAACGCGGCGCTCGAGGACGCGCCCCCCGTCCGGCCCCTCGCCGCGTCATGCAGGGTCGCGACCTGCCGCGTCACCAGGGTCGATGGATGCTGGCCACGTTTTCTCGCATCCTCCAGGCGCAGGGGATGTGATCGGCATCGGCGACGTGCGGTGGAACCCTCGCTCCTCAGCGACGAGATGCCGAGCCACGACTGCATCGAGGTGGTGCGGCGCGCGCCAGCGCCGTGGACAAACGCCCACCATGCGTCCAAGGTGAGCCGGCTGGCGGATGACCTTCGCGGCTCGACGTCTCCCGCTCGCATCGTCATCGATTCTCGACGCATGAATCTCAGCTCGCCCCTCCGTTCGACGTCGTGTCGTCCGTGACTCGTCCGGCCGTCGATCACGAGACGCGGTCCACACCTGGCACCGCCGAGGTGTCCCTCTCGTCGGCCGTGCGCGACGCCACCGCGTCCGTGCACGCGCGTCTGGAGCAGGCGCTGCCGCTCACCGACCCTCGCCTGACGATCGACGCGTACCGTCGCATCGTAGAGGCGTTTCATGGCTTCTACGCACCGCTCGAGGCGCGGCTCGACGCCCTCGGCGACGCTGCTCCGATGCGCGGCCGGCACAAAGTCGGGCGCCTCCGCGAAGACCTCCGGGCGCTCGGAGCGGACGTCGAGACATGGCCACGGTGCACGAGCGTGCCGGACGTCTCGACTGAAGCGCGTGCGCTCGGCTGCCTCTACGTCGTCGAGGGAGCGACACTGGGGGGCCGCGTCATCGTCGGCGCGCTTCATCAGCACCTCGGGCTAGGCCCGCAAACCGGAGCTTCCTTCTTCCACGGCTACGGCGCCGAGACCGGCGCGATGTGGCGAGCTTTCCGCGCGCAGCTCGACACTTCGCCCTGGCCACGGGCGGCCACGATCGACGCTGCCGTCGAGACCTTCTCGGCGTTCGAGGCCTGGCTGCGTACGCGAGGGGCTCTCCGGTGACGCAGGGCTCCGTCGATGTGTCGGCGTGCGACGTCGAGCCGATTCACGTGCCCGGAGCCATCCAGCCGCACGGCCTCCTCCTCGCGCTCGTCGAGCCGGCACTCACCGTCACGCACGTGAGCGCGAATCTCCTCGAGGTGCTCGGCGTCTCGGTCGAACGGGCGCTGGGCCGGCCCGTCGCCGAGGTCATCGGCCACGACGCCGCTCGGGCGCTCGAACGCGCGCTCGAGGCCTTGGATCTTCGGGCCGCGGACTCGCTCCCACTCGAGATTCGAGGCCGCGCGTTCGAGGGCGTGCTCCACCGAAACGGCGTCGCGGCCATCCTCGAGCTCGAGCACACCGCTCCGGCGCTACACCCCGGCGATCGCGCGCTTCGCAACGCCATCTTCGGACTGCAGCGCGCGGACAACATCGACGCGCTGTGCGCCGTCGCGGCCGAGCGAGTTCGGGACCTCAGCGGCTTCGACCGCGTGATGGCGTATCGCTTCCACGCCGACGGCCACGGCGAGGTCGTCGCGGAGGCGCGCGCACGCGATGTCGACTCGTTTCTGGGGCTGCACTTCCCGGCATCCGACATTCCGCGACAGGCGCGACAGCTCTATCGGCTCAACCCCATCCGGGTCATTCCGGACGCGCAGTTCACGCCGGTGCCGCTCCTCGGCGCGTCATCCATCGAGGGCGCGGCCCCGCTCGATCTGACCTTCGCCCATCTCCGGGCCGTGTCCCCGGTCCACCTCGAGTACCTGGCGAACATGGGCGTGCGCGCCTCGATGAGCGTGTCGCTGATGCGCGGCGATCAGCTCTGGGGCCTGCTCGCGTGCCATCACGAGCAGCCACACGCGCTCCCGTTCTCCGTCCGCTCGGCGTGCGAGGTGGTGGGCCGCCTCGTGTCACTCCAGATCGAGGCGCTCGAAGAGGTGGCGAGAGGCGAGCAGCGCCGTGCGCTTCGCGGCGGATGCGCGGCGGTCGTCGAAACGATGCGGAGCGCGCCGGAAGGCTGGGCGACCGCGCTCCTCGCGTACCCGGAGTCGCTCCTCCGCGCGGTGAACGCGACGGGCGCGGCGCTCCTCGACGCGAACGGGGTCACGACGACGGGAGAGGTTCCGTCGATGGCGGACATCGCGGCGCTCGCGACGTGGCTCGCGAGGCGCCGGGGCGGCTCCTTCGCGACCAGTGCGCTGAGCCTCGAGTTCCCACCCGCCATCGGGTACCGCGACATTGCGAGCGGGCTGCTCGCGGTGCGCATCCCCAAGCCGCAAGGGGCGCACATCCTCTGGTTTCGGCACGAGCGGGTTCGAACGGTCTCATGGGCCGGCGACCCTTCGAAGCCGGCGGCGCGTGAGGACGGGCGGCTGCATCCTCGGCACTCGTTCTCGGCGTGGAAGGAGGTCGTGCGCGGGACGTCTGTCCCGTGGAGCGCCGCCGAGGTCGAGGTGGGCGAGGACGTCGCGCGTCACGCCGTGGAGGCCGACCTCGGCGAGCAGGTCGCAGTGGCAGAGCTCGCCGTTCGTACGCGCGACGACGTCGTCGCGGTCGTCTCCCACGATCTCAAGAACCCCCTCAACACGATCCGACTGGCTACGCAGCTCGCGCGAGCCCGAGCCAAGGATGCCGCGCTGGTCACCACGCTCGGTCGCATCGACCGCGCGGCGCGTACCATGGAGGTGCTGATCACCGACCTCCTCGACCTCGCCAAGATCGAAGCCGGCCGGTTCCAGGTCATCCTCGCCCCTTGCGACGCGCGCGCGCTCGTCACCGACGCGCTCGCTCTCCTGAAGAACGACGCGGACGCGAAACGGATCCGACTCGAGAGTCACGACGTCGAGGACGTCACCATCGCGGCGGACCTCGACCGGATGTGCCAGGTCCTCGCGAACCTCCTCGGCAACGCGATCAAGTTCACTCCGAAAGGCGGGCTCGTCAGCGTCTCGACGCGAACCGCGGCAGGCTTCACGTGCGTCTCCGTGAGCGATTCCGGTCCTGGTATCGACCCGCACGTTCTGCCCCACGTCTTCGACCGCTACTGGCAAGCGCCAACCGCGGCGGCTAGGGCGGGATCGGGGCTTGGTCTCTTCATCGCCAAGGGACTCGTCGAAGCGCAGGGCGGTCGCATCCGGGTGGAGAGCGTCCTCGGCGCGGGGAGCACGTTCTCGTTCACCGTCCCCTTCGCGCACCCAGAACGGGGATGACGGCCAGGCGGCCGAGGCGTCGTCGTCCGGCACCGCGCGAGGGTTCGAAGGAGAAACCTCCTCGATCGCGGGGAGGAGAGATCCGGCCAGAGCACGTCCGTCGCGGATCGGCGTCGTGACGAAGCCCCCCAACCCCGCGTGACGCAGCATGACGCGGCACTGCATGACGCGGCGGGGGGCCGGCGCTAGGGTCCAGCGATGCTGGCCACGCTGTCTCGCATCCTCCAGCCGCAGGGGATCAAGGTCGTCACCACCGGCGCCGATGAGGTCGCGACCTTCCTCGCGCGCCGCTACGGGACCACCGACGACGCCGTGATCCAGGCGCGCTGGCGCGAGAACCTGGACCGCGCGCTGCAGGCGAAGGTGATCCTGCTCGGTGTGCCCATGGACATCGGAGCCGGCTTCGAGCGGGGCGCCTTCAAGGGGCCGCTCGGCATCCGCACCCAGCTCCTCCGCGCCGACGGCCTCTACACCCGGCTGGAGGAGGCGGGCGTGGTCGACATCGGCGACGTGCGGGTGAACCCCTCCCTGCTCAGCGACGACATGCTGAGCCACGACTGCATCGCAGCGGTGCGGCGCGCGCGCGGCTGGAAAGACGGTGGCGAAGGCGAGCTGCCGGTGTCACCCCTCTCCATCCTCGAGCGGGCGCTGAAGATCCTGGCCGAGATCGCGCCCCAGGCGCGGGTGCACCTCCTGGGCGGGGACCACTCGATGTCGATGGTCTCATCGCGGCACCTGGCGATGGCGCCGCGAAACGCGCGTCGCACGCTGGGAGTCGTCCATTTCGACGCCCACACCGATCTCCTGCAGGAGCGCGACGGCATCCAGTGCAGCTTCGCGACCTGGGCCCACCACGCCAACGAGGCGATCGGCCGCGGGGGTCGTCTGCAGCAGCTGGGGACCCGCATCTCGGGGAGGACACGCGCCGAGTGGGAGGCGAGCGGGGACCTTCGTCAGTACTGGTGCGACGAGATCGACGCGCGCGGCCCCGCCGCCATCCAGGACGAGCTGGTCGCCAACCTGCGCGCCGCCGGAGTGGAGGACGTCTACATCTCCAACGACGTCGACGGCACCGATCCCTGCTGGGTCGCGGCCACCGGGACCATGGTCCGGGGCGGCATGCACCCGACCTTCGTCTCCACCACCATCGAGCGCCTGGGGGCCGAGTTCCAGGTCCTGGGAGCGGACGTGGCCGAGCTGGCGCCGCCGCTGAAGTGGCACGTGCCGGGGGAGCCCGCACGCTCCAACCAGATGGCGGCGCACTACGCGCTGAAGCAGATCGAGGCGCTCCTCGGCGAGCGCGGGCGATTCGGAAGTGCGGTGCCCATCCCCGAGCCGGCGACTCGCGAGCAGGTCTGGAACCTCCCGCCGTACGCCTGAGCCGCACGGCCGCCGGAGCGGCAGGGTTGCGACCCGGCCGGCGTGGACGGGCCCGCACGGTCGCGCTACGACGCCGGCCCCTCATGGCAGCCGCAACCACCTTCCAGCACGACGTCTGCATCGTCGGCACCGGCCGCGTCGGCCTCCCCCTGGGCCTGTCGTTGGTCGACGTCGGGCTGCGCGTGATCGGCGTCGACGTCGACTCCGCGCTGCGCGAGTCGGTCAACAACGGCGTCATGCCGTTCAAGGAGCCCGGCTACGACGAGCTGATCGCCTCACGGAAGCTCCGCGTGGTCGCCACGCCCGAGGTGGTGTCGGACGCGGCGGCGGTGGTGATCACCGTCGGCACCCCGCTCCACACCCACATCGAGACCGACCTCCGGCAGATCCAGAATGTGCTCGCCTCGGTCGCACCCCACCTGCGCGAGGGGCAGCTGATCTGCCTCCGCAGCACCGTCGCCCCCGGCACCACCAAGCTGGTGCGCGGGTGGATCGAGCGGAACACGAAGTTCCGCGTGGGGGAGACGATCTTTCTCGCCTTCTGCCCGGAGCGCATCGCCGAGGGGCAGGCCAAGCGCGAGCTGCGCGAGCTGGCGCAGATCGTCGGCGCCGAGGACCCGACGAGCCGGGTGATGGCGCGCGCCCTGTGGGGTCACCTCACCCAGGATCTGCTGGACGCGGACTTCGTCAGCGCCGAGCTGGTGAAGCTCTTCAACAACATCTCGCGCTACGTGCACTTCGCGGTGGCGAACCAGTTCGCGATCATCGCCGACACCTTCGGCGCCAACATCTACAAGATCCGCGAGCTCGCGAATTTCCGCTATCCCCGCTCCAACCTGGCCATGCCGGGGTTCACCGCCGGCACCTGCCTGCGCAAGGACTTCGGGATGATCAGCGAGTGGAATCCCTACAGCGATCTGCTGCTGTCGGCGTGGAAGGTGAACGAGTTCATGCCGGCGTTCCTGGTGCAGCACCTGCGCCAGCGCTTCGACATCGCCGACAAGAAGGTCGCCCTCCTCGGCTACACCTTCAAGGCGGAGACGGATGACGTCCGCGATAGCCTGGCGCCCAAGCTCCTCCGCTACATCGAGCGCGAGCTGCCGAGCGAGGTGCGCGTCTGCGAGCCCCACCTGGGCGACCCGACGGAGGACGTCATCAACGGGCGGGTGAAGAACTGGTCGATCCGCGAGGCGCTGGACGGGGTGGACGCGGTGTTCGTCGCCACCAACCACGCGGTGTTCGCCGACGCGCTGCGCGCGCTGTCCGCCGGCCGACCCGAGGCGTGGGTCGCGGACCTGTGGAACGTCACCGGCCACGGCGAGGTCTTCTATCGCGCTGGCGATCTTGCGATCGCGGCGGCCGCGCACCCAGGCGATCGGCCCCCGCGTGCCGCGCCGACTTCCGGCGGACAGACTCCCGGCGATCAGGGCCAGGGCTGAGGCGGTCGACATGGCGAAGGTTCTCGTCACCGGGGGTTCGGGTTTCATCGGCGCGGCGCTCTGCAAGGAGCTGGTGGCGGCAGGCCACGAGGTGCGCGTTCTCGACGACCAGTCGCGCGGGCGGCTTCATCGTCTGGCCGACCTGAAGGATCAGGTCGAGGTCATCGCCGGCGACGTGAGGGACCCGGTGACGGTGTTCCAGGCGGCGCGCGGCTGCGAGGTCGTCTGGCACCTGGCCTATGTCAACGGGACGCGCTTCTTCTACGAGAAGCCGGACCTGGTGCTGGAGGTCGGCATCAAGGGCGCCGTGAACACCGTCGAGGCGGCGCTCTCCGCCGGCGCGCGGCGCTACGTGCTGGCCTCGACCAGCGAGACGTACAACGTACCCACCCACGTGCCGACGGACGAGAGCGAGCGGCTCATGATCCCGGACGTGACCAACCCCCGCTTCTCCTACGGCGGGGGGAAGATCGCCAGCGAGCTCATCGCCCTTCACTGGGGCGGCGTGCGCGGGCTGGAGACGGTGATCTTCCGCCCCCACAACGTCTACGGCGCCGACATGGGCTTCGAGCACGTGATCCCCGAGATCACGCAGAAGATCGTGGAGGGCTCGAAGGGTCTCACCGAGAAGCGGATCCAGCTCCCCATCCAGGGCGACGGGTCGGAGACGCGATCCTTCTGCCACGTCGACGACGGCGCCCGCGGCGCCCGCATCGCCGGCGACAGCGGCGCGCCGGGCAACATCTACCACCTGGGCACCGAGCGCGAGGTGTCGATCCGGGACCTCATTCTCGGCATCGCCAAGGTGTGCGGGGTCGAGGTCGAGCTGGTGCCCGGCGAGCTGCGCCCCGGCGGCACGCCGCGCCGCTGCCCGAACATCGGCAAGCTGCGCGCACTCGGCTACGAGCCCACCGTCTCGCTGGAGGACGGGCTCGCGCGAACGGTGCCCTGGTACGTCGATCACTTTCTCGGAAAGAACGGCCTGGGGGAGCCGGGCGCCGGGAAGGAGAAGAGCGCGTCGTGACGACGGCCTCGACGCTCGGCGATCGGCGCATCGTCGTCACCGGCGCCCGCGGGTTTCTCGGCCGCTTCGTGGTGCGCCGGCTGGAGGCGGCGGGAGTCACCCCGGTCTCGCTGGGCAGCGCCGACTTCGATCTCACCGAGCAGGCCGACGTCCGCCGCATGGTGAAGGAGACGCGCCCCGACGTCGTCCTCCACCTCGCCGCGGCCTGCGGCGGCATCGCCGCCAACGTCGCCAGCCCCGGGCGCTTCCTCTACGAGAACGCGTTCATGGGTCTCTCGCTGCTGGAGGAGCTCCGGCGCGCTCGTGACGGCGGTGGCCCCGCCGGCAAGATGGTGCTGGTCTCGACGAGCTGCGCTTACCCGGCCGACGCGCCGATCCCACTGCGCGAGGAGACGATCTGGGACGGCCCGCCCGCCGGCGCCACCGGCCCCTACGGCATGGCCAAGCGCCTCCTCCACGAGGCGTGCGCGACCTACGAGAAGCAGTACGGCATGCCGAGCGCGGTGCTGCTCCCCGCGAACCTCTACGGCCCGGAGGACCACTTCGACTTCGAGCGCGGCCACGTGGTCCCCGGCATGATCCGCCGCTTCGTGGAGGCGGTGGAGGCCGGCGCCGAGGAGGTCGTCAACTGGGGCACCGGCAAGGCGACGCGGGAGTTCATGTTCGTCGAGGACTGCGCCGAGGCGCTGGTGCTCGCCGCCGAGAAGGACGTCGGCGCCGCGCCGATGAACGTCGGTCCCGGGGAAGAGACGAGCATCGCCCAGCTCGCCTCGGTCATCGCCGAGGCGACTGGCTTCCGCGGCCGCATCGCCTGGGACACCACCAGGCCCGACGGCCACCCGCGCCGCTACCTCGACGTGACCCGCGCGCGCGAGCGCCTCGGCTTCACCTCACGCACCAGGCTGCACGACGGCATCGGCGCGACCGTGGCCTGGTTCCGCGCAAACCGGTGATCCTCGGTGCTCAATCGCTCGACGCGACGTGCGCGCCGAGCGTGCGTCGTCGCCAGCGGATGAAGAGGCCGAGGGCGACGAACGCGCAGGTGACGCCGGTGAGGATCGCGATGTGCTCGGCGACGAACGCGGTGAGCGCGGCGATGGGCGCGGCGAAGCGGGAGCCGAAGGCGCGCAGCGCGGCCAGCACCACGACGCTTCCCACGAGATCGATGGCCACGAATCGCCGCAGCGTCATGCTCCGCTGAACACCCACCAGCAGGCACACCAGCGGCCCCGAGAACAGGAACACGATCGGGATCGCGAAGCGGTCGAGCGAGCGGACGATGGTGTGTATGAACCAGCGCCCCACGGGTCCGCTGCGCGGCTCGAGCCACGCCATCGCCGCCGGGCCGTGCTCGCGCCCGAACGCGAACAGGAAGGGGTCGGCGACGAACCAGCGGACGATCGCGATGGCGAAGTAGGTGAAGGCGGTGAGCGCGGGCGCGGTGAGGATGAGGTGGGCGGGCCGCGGGTCGAGCGCGATCAGGGTGGCCGGCGACTCGACGAGCAACGTCGGAGCCAGCCCCGTTCCGATGGCGCTCGCGGCCAGCGTCGCAACGGGGACCACGAGCAGCGCCACCGAGCGGGCGCGGCCGTGTGGCGCCGGCTTCGCTGCGGGGGGGGCGGCGGTCTCCTCTGGCACGCGCCTGCTCGTCTACCACGCCGCGCGCCGATGGGCCCGGCCCGTGTCAGTCGAGCGTCGGCCGCGCGGGGGCAGTCCTGGCGGGGGTGGGACCCGGCGCGGGCGTCGCTGCGGTCTTCGGCGGGCGCGGCAGCGACCCGCGCACGATCGGGGGCGGCACAGCAGCGCGCGCCGAAGACGAGGCCGAGGCGGCTGGCTCGACGGACGGGGTCGCCGCCGACACCGGAGGCGCGGCCTCGGATCGCGGCGCCACCTCCGGCTCCGGCTCGCGGGGGCTCGCGTTCCTTGTGCCGTTCGCCGTCCCCTCCGCGGCCGCGGGAGGCGCCGTGGCTGCGGGGTCGTACCCGCCGGCGGAGACCAGGGCGACCGCGACCACGACCCCGGCGGCCACAGCGAGCCCGACCCACAGCAAGCCTCGCGACCGTGGTGGCTCGCGGGGCTTCGCCACCACCGCGGCCTCCGTCTGCGCGGTCGCGGGGTCGACATCGCTCCGCCGCAGCGAGCCGCTCTCGTCCGCCGTCGCGGCGGCGCGGGCGACCGACGGCGGGGCGAGGCGGCGCGTCGCCTCCGGCGACGGCTCGGCCGCGATGGTCTCCACCGGGTTCGAGGCCGAGTCGACCAGCGCGGGCAACGACGGTTGAGGTCGCGGGGCCTTCGCCGTGTTGCGCGCGCGTCGCGCGGCCTCGCGTCCCTCCTCCGAGGCGTACGGCTCGAGCGCCGTCGCGAGGTCGGCCACGGTCGCCCAGCGCTCGTCCGGCTTCTTCTCCAGGCAGCGGCGCGTGACGGCGACCAGGCCCTCCGGCACGTCGGGGGGGACCTCGGTGAGCGCGTCGGCCTCCAGGATCCTAGAGAACACCTCGCCCAGCGTCTCGCCGCGGAAGGGCGCGTGCCCGGCGAGGGCCTCGGAGAGCACGACGCCCAGCGACCACACGTCCGACCGGGTGTCGGCGTCGCGCGTGGAGCGAACCTGCTCGGGCGACATGTAGAGCGGCGTGCCGAGCACGGCCGAGGTCTTGGTGGTCACCAGCGCCTCCGCCGCCGTCGCTCCCACGAGCTTGGAGATGCCGAAGTCGAGCACCTTGGTGCAGTGCGACCCGTCGGGGCGCCTGGTGCGGAAGAGGTTCGAGGGCTTGAGATCGCGGTGCACGATGCCCGCGGCGTGGGCCTCGGCCAGCCCCGCGCACGCCTGGCAGATGGCGTCGACGAGGTCGACGGTCGACATGCCGCGCGCGAGAAGTGCGCTGAGATCGTCGCCCTCCAGGAACTCGAGGACCATGAAGGGTCGCCCCGCCTCGATCGTGCCGAAATCGTGCACGCGGGCGACGAACTCGCTGCGCAGCCTGGCCGCGGCGCGCGCCTCGCGGAGGAAGCGGGCGACGGCGTCGGCCGCGCTCGGCCCGGGCTCGACGGTCAGGACCTTGAGGGCCACCCGCGTCCCCAGATCGCGGTGAGTGGCCGCGAGGACGACGCCCATGCCACCGCGACCGATGACCGACTCGACCTGGTATTTGCCCGCGACGATCGCACCGGGTTCGAGCACGGGCGATGCCACCCCGGCATGCTAAGGGAAAGGCATCCGGATGAGCATCACGACCTCGACCCTGAACACGCTCCGCGCCATGGCGATCGGGCGCCCGGTGGCGACGGCCGCGGTCGCCGCCGAGGCCCTGTTTCATGGCGGAGGAAAGGACCTCCTGCACGAGGTGCCGCGCGCGGCCCTCCGCGCCAGCCTGGAGAGCGCGGCCAGGCAGGTGGCCGACGGCACGGCGCCCGCGCTGGCCGCCCAGGTTGCGCGCTTCGCCGCCAAGGAGGCGCACGTCGTTCCGCGCGGGGCGATGGTCACCGTCGCCCGCGGCGCAGTGGTCCGCGGCGCGGCCAAGGCCGTGGCCAGGTCCATGGGTCGCGCTGCCGGTGTCGGCGCCGCGCTCGACGGCGCACTCGGCGCCGTGAAGGCCTACGGGCTGCTTCGTCGGGGCGCCATCGACCGGAAGGGCGCAGCAAAGCTGGTCGCGGTCGAGGGCGCCACCGGCGCCGCCTCGGCAGCGCTCGGCGTGGGCGCCGTCGCGCTCGTGGTCGCGCTGACCGGGCCCATCGGCTTCTCCGCTGCGCTGCTGGTCGCCGGCGCCGCCTCCGCAGGCTCGAAGCTGGCGATGGGCTCGGCCCTGCAGCGCATCGGCGTCGCGACGGCGTCGACGACCTGACGCCGCCGCGTGTGGGCTCGCGGGCAGGTCGCCGTGTCGCCGTCGACCGTCGGCTGCGCGGCCAGGCGTCGACGCGAAGCAGACCCGTGGAGCTCGTTGCCCCACGGGTCGCCCTCGCTCGGTGCCGCGTCAGAGGCTCTTGCCGATGGAGCCCTTGACGTCGCGCTCCATCATCTCGAGGCGCTGTTCGGTGGTGAGGCTCCGATCCTCGGCACGCGCTGGCGTCGACACGGCGGCGCTGGCCACCTCGGACACGCGCTCCTCCACACGGTGCAGCGCCTCGTGCGCGGCGACCTGAGCGCGCTCGAAGAGCGCCTCCTTCGCGTCACCCATCCACGCATCCTCCTTCGAGGTGTGGGGGAGGGCGAGGCCGACCGCGGCACCGATTGCGAGCGCGACGGCACCGAAGGCCATCGGGCTGTCCTCGTAGGCGACCTCGATGGTCGCCTCCGCGCGATGGAACTGCTGGCCTGCGCCACGGACGACGCGGCGGCCCGTGGTGCGCGCGTCGCCCGCGACCTGCATCGCGGTCGAGCGAGCTCCCTCGACCAGGTGGCCGGCGCGGTCGCCGACCCGGTGTGCGGCCGAGGATGCGCCGTGGGCGACGGCGGACGCGCCGTCCGCCACGCGGTGACCGACCGCCGACGCGGTGTCAGCCACGCGGTGGCCCACGCTGGAGGCGCCCTGGGCCACGGTGCGACCCACGTTCCGCGCACCGCCCGCGAAGCGCTGACCGACGTTCGTCGCGCCGTCGGCAACGCGGTGGCCGACGTTCGACATGCCGCCGCCGACGGTGCTCGCGGCACGCGCGATGGCCTTCTGGCCCTTGCGCATCACGCGACGGGGACCGGCCTCGCGCGGATAGCGCTCGGTGTCCGCCGACTCCCCTTCGCCGACGTAGCCGGCGTAGAGGTCCAGCTCCTCCCCGCCATACGGCGCCGGGCGTAGGCGTCGCGTGCCGACGCGGTTCGACCGCGCGTTCATGAAGAGCCAGCCGATGCCGACCGCGACCAACGCCGCCGGGATGGGGTTCGCCCTGATGGTGCCGAGGATGGTGGTCCCCGCATCCGTGACCGTCTCGCGTGCGTCCTCGACCATGTGATTGACCCTTCCCACGGTCGCGTCGTACGCGGCCGTCCTCGCCTCGGCGATCTCGCCGCGGACCCTGTCCTTGACCTCGTGGATCTCCTCCTTGATCTCCTCCTTGATGTGCTCCTTCGCCTCGTGGAACTGGCCGATGACCGTCTCCTTGAGGTCAGCGACCTGCTCCTTCAGGTGAGCAGGTGAGAGTCGCTGCTCGATCTCGTCGACGGTGCGCGACATGTTCGCGCGGGTCCGCTCGATGTCGTCCCGGATCACCGCGGCTTCGTCGTTCTGCTTGTCGTCATCACGGGCGCTCATCGGCTCACCTGCTCTCTTAGCCATTGCTTGTTCTCCTCGAGGGTTTCCACGGTCTGGCGTGGCACCGGGTCGAGGTGCTGCAGCTTCTTCAGACCGCTCATCGCCAGCGCGGCGCCCAGGCCACTCAGCACGCCACCAACGACCAAGGCAGCCAGCCAGACCGGCATGACCGTCGACAGACCCGCGATCACGGCGGCGAGCAGGGCGATGGCGCCAAGCAGCGCGATGCCGCTGCCAACGCCGACCATCGCGGCGTCCTTGGCCGCGCTGGAGGCCTTGGCCGTCATCTCGGTCTTCGCGAGCGCGATCTCGTTCTTCACGAGCGATCCCGTCTCGCGCACCAGGTCGGCGAAGAGGTCGCCGAGAGGTCGTGGCTGCTCGCCGACGTGATCGCTCACCGCCCGGTGCTCCTGGTGGTGTTGCCGTTGCCGTTGCCGTTGCCGTTGGTCCCGGCCGGCTTGGAGCTCGTCGACGAGGCCGTCGTCACGGGCTTGTCAGCCATCGTGAGCGGACTGTCGGCGACGGGCTTGGCGCTGACCGCGCTGACGTTGCTGGTGCTCGCGCTACTTGCGGGGGTCGCGGGCACATCCGACGGCAGCTTGGCCGACACGCTGGAGCCGGTGGTGTCATACGGCGTCGAGACTCCGGTGGCGAACGAACCGCCATAGCCGCCGAAGCCGCTGTTCACGGTGCGATCGACCCCGGGGCTGGGGCGCTCGACCGGGCGGTCCCATGTGTTGCCGGTGTGGCCCTCAGCGAAGCCGGCCTCGCGACGCGATGTCTCGAAGCGGCCGACTCCCGAGCGCGCCATCCCCGAGGTGGACGACCCCGACGTGGACAGGCCGGACGAGGCATGGCCCCCGCGGTCCCGCGTCCCGAAAGAGATCTCCTCTTCGAACAGGTTGTCCTGGATCTCGGAGTGGGCCTCTCGTCGGGGCGAGCTCTTGAGGAAGCGTCCCGCGAGGAGACCGATGCCGAACGCAGCGCCGAGGAAGATGGCCGGTTCGCGTCGCGCGAAGCGCTCGACCTCGTGGACGATGTCGCCCACCGTGCGGGACTGCACGTACTCCGCGATGCTCTCGATCTGATCGGCGGCGCGACCGGCGAGATCGGGCAGGGGCCCGAGCTCGGCGAGCGGCTCGCCGGCGGCGCGCAGCGCCTCCGCGACGTTTCCGATCTTCTCGGCCGCCTTGTCCTTCTGGGCCTCGACCTGCGTCACGACCTGGTCCTTGGCTCCCTCGGCCATGTGTCCGACGGCGTTCTTCGCCTCGGTCATCAGCGAATCGCCGGAGCTTCCGGCGGGCCGCGCCACGTCGCCCACGGCGGTGGTATTCGGCTTCTCGTTCAAAGCGGGCCTCCCTCTGTCGGTCCTGGCGGACCTCGTTGTTTCAGACTGGTGCGTCGCCCTCTTATGCGAGCGCCGTACCGTCGCCCTCCGGTCGAGCTCGGTCCGTCGTTCGTCGTGGTTCCTGGCTCTGCCGCCCCGGCGCCGCCTCCCGCACGCGCCACGCTGTGGCGACGCGCCGCGTCTTTGTCGGAGCGGCGGACGGTGACGTTCTATTGCGTGCGCTAACGCGTCGCCTGTTCAGAGGGGTCGGCGATCGACGGGTGCGGTCCTGTGGCGACGAGACACACTCTCTCGGCGGACGCCACCCTGTTGCGACCTGGCAGATGGCCTGGCTCGCTGTTGCGGGAGGGACGTCGCGAGTTGCACTCGCCTCGGCGCGTGCCGAGGCGGGGAGGCCACCGCCGCGCGGTCACGCCGCGTCCCGGCGCGCGCTGGTGCGCGCCCCCGAGGGGTGCCGGCGCGGATCAGGCGCCCTCGACCGACTCGCCCTTCTCCTTCGCGGCGCGGGCGCGCCAGCGCGCGACCATCGCCACGAGGGGTCGCTCCACGGCGAACCAGGGCGCGAACGCGACCCCGAAGAGCGGGTACGGGAACAGGATCGCCATCGTCGCCAGGATGCCGACGTGGAAGCCCCACAGGCCCATCGCGATCGCCGCAGCCGGCCGTCGCCCCAGGAGTGCGAGCGGCGCCAGGATCTCGAGGGTCAGCGAGATGGCCGCCATCGGCTTGAAGAGCCCGGGGTGCCGCACCAGCGCACCGCCCAGCGGGGCGTGCGCGTCGCCCAGGAGGATCTTCCTCAGGTTGTCGTAGGCGACGTAGTTGCGGAGCGCGTCGCTGGTCACCCATGCGAGGCCCGCCGTGCGGAGCTTCGCCACCCCGGCGAGCAGGTACGCGAGCGTGGTGACGACGCCCATCGCCACCAGCGCCCAGCCGTAGCGCGGCGCCGCAGCGGGAGCCGCGCCGGCGCGACGGGCGTCCCAGGACCACACGTCCGCCGCGGGCGACGTCGCCAGGATCGCCACGTGAACGACCCACAAGTTCTCGGTGTGAAAGATCATCCCGAACGAGCTGCGGTACGTCGTCACCCACAGGAGGGTGGTGGCGAAGGCCGGCGCCACCACGCGCCACGCGACCCCGCCCAGGAACGCCCAGGCGAGCAGGGCGCACGCGATCGTCACCGCCCACACCACCGGCGAGGGGAGCGGCGCGTCGAGGATCCGCACCACGCCGATGGGCGCGAAGGACGACGCGGGCAGCCCGGCGACGCTGGCCAGGCTCGGCGTGCGCGCCGTCACGTACACCGCGCCGAACGCGCCCACCAGGATCCGCACCGCGGCCAGCCGCTCCGGCGGCGACGACGGCCGCATCCATCGATCGATGCGCGCCCACGGTGAGCCGCTCGCCCCGGCGGTCGTCATCCCGGCACCGGGCAGCTCGCGTGGCGCTTCACCGAGAGCGGCGCCGGCGCGGCCACGCCGTCGCCGACGGCGATGAACCAGGCGACGGCGTCTACCTTGGTGGTGCGGATCTCGATGCGCTCGGCCGAGGACAGCGCGGACGCGCCCTTGACCCGCCCGGCGATCGCCGCGCACAGCGCCTGCGTCTCGACACCGCCGCGGCGAACGGCGCGACCGATGGTCGCGCGCGCCTGCAGCACCTCGTCGCTGCCCACCAGGGCCGGGGGCACCGGCCGCTCGTCGCCGCCGGGGCCGAGGGCCACCGCGTGGTCGACGGTGACGGTCGCGTCCTTCCGGCCGTGCGAGAACATCGGGTAGGTCGACAGCGGGAAAGAGTCCTTTGGCTCCCGTGCGAGCACCGGTGAAACCACGAGCGCGACGCAGCCGAGGGTCACCGCCCAGCCGAACAGCGGTCGATCCGCGAGCGCCATCGCGGCGGGACTGTACACTGGCCCCGTCGGGAGTCCCGGGCTGCCCGTGAACGAGCTCCTCCAGTCCCCGTTCCTCGTCACCGCCTGCGCCGCCGGCGTCGAACCCTGGCTCAGGGCCGAGCTGGCGCGCGAGCAGCCGGGCCTGGTCTCGGATTTCGTGCGGCCTGGCCTCGTCACCTGGAGGCGGGGGGAGGGTGCGCCGCCGGCCGCCGACGTCCGCTCGGTCTTCGCGACCGTGGTCGCCGCCTCCCTCGGTGAGGTCGAGGCACCGGGCGCCGTCGCCGCGCGGGTGCGTGCGCTGCTCGACGGGGCGGACGCGCCGCTGCGCCTGCAGGTCCACGGCAGCCCACCACGGCCGCGCGATCCGCGCTTCGTCGGGCTCGCCGACGAGGTCCGGGATCGACTCGTCCACCAGCACGCGCTCGAGCAGCGGGTCGCCATCGTCGGCGCGCTGGGGGAGGACGCGCGCCGCCTCGCCCGCGGCGAGCTGGCCGTGGTCGGCGACGTCGTGCTCGACGTGCTCACGGCGCCGGGCGAGCCGTCGTGGCTGGGCCTGCACCGCCACACCGCCGAGCGCCAGCCGTGGCCGGCGGGGCGATCGCCGGTCGAGCTGCCCCCCGAGGCACCGTCACGCGGCTACGCCAAGCTGGAGGAGGCGCTCCTGTGGTCGCGGGCGCCGATGCGTGCCGGCGATCTCGCCGTCGAGATCGGCAGCGCCCCCGGGGGCGCGTCGCTGTCGCTTCTCCGCCGTGGCCTCGACGTCATCGGCATCGACCCGGCGGAGATGGATCCGCGCGTCCTGGCGCTTGCCGGCAGCGCCGCTGGGTCGCCCCGCTTCCGCCACCTGAAGGCGGCGATCGGTGCGGTGAAGAAGGGCGACTTGCCGCGCGACGTGGCCTGGCTGGTGCTCGACGTGAAGCTCGCCCCGCCGATCGCGCTCCGCCACCTCGAGCGCGTTGCGGGGCTCGACCAGGCCCACCTCTTCGGCGCGGTGCTGACGCTGAAGGTGAACGACGCGACGATGGCGGCGCGGGTGCCGACGTTTCTGGAGCGAGTGCGAGCGCTGGGCTTCGGCGCGCTGCGCGCGACGCAGCTCCCGTCGAACCGTCGCGAGATCTGCGTGGTCGCGCTCACCGAGCGCGGGGCGGGCCGGCGGGCGGGCGGGCGTCCAGCGCCGAAGTGACCCAGGCGCTGGTCTCCTTGCAGGTCCCGGCGGCGGCGATCGAGCGGTCGCTCTTGCGGACGAAGGGTCCAGCGGCGATGACGACGTCGCGACCGCGCGCCGCCCAGGTCACCGGACCCAGCGTCGGGCGCAGCGCGCACGCCGTCCCGAAGCGCTCGCGGAAGATCGCCACGATCTCCGCGGCGTCGGCGGCGGTGTCGGCCCGCTGGTGCCACAGCACCGCGACCTCGGCGCCGCCGGCGACGGCGCGGGTGACGACCGCGAACGCGTCACCGCCCCAGCCTGCCGCGGCGTCGCGGGCGCGCACGCGGCCCGCCCACTCCTCGAGGGCGACGCGGGTGCCCTGCTCACCCATGACGTCGACGAAGCCCATCGCCCAGCCCGCCCCGAGCGACTCGATCGGCGGGTCGGCGACCTCGATGGCCGGCTCGCGCTTCTCGAATTTCTCCACGTGGAGCACCTGCTCGGTGGTGGCCGGGCGCTCGGTGATCGCCCGATCGACCGCCGCCCAGCCGCCGCGTCGCCGCAGCGCCTGCACGAAGGCGAAGCCGTCGATGTACGGCGCGACCAGTGAGCGGACGAGCACCGGTGGCGTCTCCGCGCCGGCGCTCAGCTGGGCGCCCACCGACATGACCCTGCGCATCGTCCCCTCGTCGATCGCGTCGGCGTCCCCGGCGGAGTAGGCGAACATGGCGACGGTGGCGTCGCCCTCCACCAGCGTCTGGAACGCCGCGGTGCGGTCGCCGCCGCGAGGCTTCCAGTCGAGCGCGCCCTGAAGGCCGAAGGTCTGATCCTGCAGCGCGTGGACCAGCTCGTGGGCGAGCGTCTGCAGCGTCGAGCCCTCGTCGAGATCGTCGAGGAGAAACATCGTCTTGTCGACGGGATCGTAGAGGCCCGCAACCTGCTCCTGGAGGAGCGCGTAGATGCCGGCCTCGAAGTCGTAGGGCGGGGGCGCCAGCTCGAGCGCGACCAGCGCCTCGCCAGTGAGCCGCACCACCTCCTTCGGCGCGCCCTCCTCCTGCTTGGCGAGGATCACCTCCAGCAGCTCCTTGCGGGAGAGGGTGCGGCTCTTGACGTGCGATCTCACCGGCAGGCCTCGCGCCGTGCTGACGTCCTGGAGCACGTCGGCCACCAGGCGCTGGTTCTCCAGCGCGCGCTGGGCGGGCGACGTGCTGTGGCGGGTGCCGAACGGCGAGTCTTCCGGTGCGCTGCTCGCAGCCGGCGCGACACGGACCGGCTGCAGCGCGGGGGCGGGCCGCGCGACCTCCACCTCGGCCCCACCGCAGGCGGCGACGAGCACGAAGGCGGTCGTCACGGCGGCGCGCGAGATCACGGCGCATCCTCGCGGATGGCGCGGATCGCCTCCCGGTAGGCTGCGACGCGCGGCTCCAGGGGGAGCAGCGTGCCCGCGGCGCGCCCGGCCCCGAACACCGCCGAACCAGCCACCAGCGCCGTGGCCCCCGCGGCCACGCAGCGGCCGGCGATGCCAGGCGCGACCCCGCCGTCGACCTCCAGCTGCACGTCGAGCCCTTGCGCGTCGATCATGGTGCGGAGCGCGGTGATCTTCGCCAGCTGCGACGGGATGAACGACTGACCCCCGAAGCCCGGGTTCACGCTCATCACCAGCACCTGGTCGAGATCGCCGAGGACGTGGCGGATCGACTCCTCGCTGGTGTGCGGGTTGAGGACGACGCCGGCCTTGGCGCCGAGCGCGCGGATCTGCTGCAGGACCCGGTGCAGGTGGGGACAAGCCTCGACCTGCACCAGGACCCGGTCGGCGCCGGCCTTCACGAAGGCCTCCAGGTAGCGCTCGGGCTCGACGATCATCAGGTGGACGTCGAGCGGCAGCCGGGTGGCGCGTCGGACCGCCTCCACCACCACCGGGCCGATGGTGATGTTGGGGACGAAGTGCCCGTCCATCAC